>JAPLJO010000078.1 GCA_026388515.1 Deltaproteobacteria bacterium
TTATGAGTGTCCACCGAGGGGGTGCCGGGGCGCTGTTATTGTGCAGGCGGCGGGAACCATGAAACCGGAGGAATTTCTCAAAAGAGTGGTATTGTTTCAGTCGCTTGGCGACGACGACAGGAAGAAACTCGCCGCCGTTCTGAAACCTCGCGCCCTGAAGAAAGGTGAAATCCTCTTTCGCAAGGGGGACGAGGGTAACACTTTTTATCTCATCAGAACGGGAAGTGTGAGGATCGTGCTCCCTTCCGACATGGGTGAAGAAGTGTCCCCCGCGATACTTTCCGAAGGCGATTTCTTCGGCGAAATGGCCCTCTTGGACGGGATGCCGCGCTCGGCTGACGCCGTGGCAATGGAACCGTCTGAACTGTATGCCCTGAACAGAAACGATTTCCTCTCGTTCCTCAAGAATAACGAGGCCGCAATCCAGGCGATTTTCTCCGTCATATCAAAGCGCCTCAGGAAGACCGATGATTTGCTTGAAGATGCATGCTTTCTCACCATTTCCACGCGGTTCGCGCGGCGACTTGTGGATCTCGCATTCCAGTACGGAAAGACCGAAGCAGACACGTCCTCGGTCAGGATTGATCTGCGCCTTACCCAAAAAGACCTTGCAAGCATGGTGGGTGCGACTCGGGAGAGCATCAACAAAGAAATGAGGGTCCTGAGGGAACGGGGACTCATCGCGACGGAAGGTCATGAGCTCACGATCCTCAACATGGAACGCCTGAAAAAGCGTGCCCGCCTGTAACTCCCCTGTGAGAAGATTCACACGGGGAATATGAAGGGTGTCATTGAATTCACCGGTATTCTTATGTATACGTAGAATGCGCATACAACCACACACTGAGAATGCCAGCGCCGCACCGAGGAGTGACACATGCCGGTTGCATCATCCATCGTACCAGCCGTAATATCGGCAATCTTCGGCGCCGTCGTCGGAAGCTTCCTGAATGTCTGCATTTACCGAATACCGGAAGAGAAATCCATCGTATTCCCCGCTTCGCACTGCCCGCACTGCAAAAAAGCTATCAGGTTTTACGATAACATCCCCATCGTGAGTTACATTCTCCTCCTGGGAAAATGCAGGAACTGTCACACCGCCATATCGCCTGTCTATCCCGCCGTTGAGCTGGTGACGGGAGCCCTGTCGGTGGCCTTATATCTCCGGTACGGAATCGGTTTTAAATATTTCTTCACCTTCATATTCGCCTGCGCGCTCATCGTCATCACCTTCATCGATATCAAACATCAGATAATCCCCGACGTGATCTCACTTCCCGGCATACCGCTCTTTGCGCTCGCCGGCATCTTTATCATGGGACTGTCGTGGAAAGATTCGATGATCGGAATTCTCGCAGGCGGCGGGGTGCTCTTCGCGGTTGCCGCCGGATATCAGCTTCTGAAAAAGGCGGAGGGAATGGGCGGCGGGGACATCAAGCTTCTTGCCATGATCGGGGGGTTCCTCGGGTGGCAGTCGCTTCTCTTCGTCATCCTCATAAGTTCCTCCGTGGGTGCGGTAATCGGCATCTCGGTCATACTGTATAATAAGGGAGACATGAAATATGCCATTCCCTTCGGACCGTTTCTGTCAATTGCCGCCGTGTCCTACCTCTTCTGGGGTGAGACATTCATGAAACTGCTTCTGCAACGATAGGGTGAGCGCCGATGAACATCAGGATGCAGAATAAAAGAGGATTTACTCTCATCGAACTGATCGTTGTCGTAATGTTGGTGGGCATTATCATGATGATTGCACTGCCGGGACTTCAGACATGGATGGCAAAAAGCCGTCTGAATGGCGCCGCACGCCAGATTATGGCGGATCTCACGTACGCCCGGATGACGGCAGTGAGCGAAGGCAACAGATTCGTTGTATCAATATTGAACGATCATGAATACAGAATACTCGACGATGATAACGACAATGGCAGTGTTGATACGGGTGAGAAGGTTATTGTAAAAGATATCAAGAGCAATTACCCCGACATCACACTCTCAGCGACAGGGATTTTCACTTTTTATCCGCCCGGTCTTGCTTTTGGCGCCACCTGTACGGTGACGAATCCCAGCGGATCTAAAAATGTAATTGTATCGTCAGGGGGACGGGTAAGGATTCAATAACCTGAAGCTCGCGGGTCGTGAGAGGAACAACGATATGTTCGGTGTGAGAAAAAATAATTCCCGCGGATTTTCTCTGATTGAGATCCTCATCGCTATTGCAGTGGGACTCACCATCATGGGCGCACTTTACTCCTCCTTTATCATAGAGAAAAAGATCTATGACGTTCAGGCACAGGTGGCGGAAATGCGGCAGAATGCGCGGGCAGCCATGGATATGATGATGCGGGATATCCGGATGGCGGGCTATGATCCCGTCAACACCCCAAAACTGGGAACAATTGTTACCGCCGCGGCCGACAGAATACGTTTTACCGTGAATCTCACGAGAACGAACACGACAACGACGGCGCTTAACTCGCCGGATGAGGACATCCTGGACCCCAACGAGGATATCACATACTATATCGAAACGCTGACAACAGGCACTCAACAGCTTGTCAGAGTCGCACGGGAGAGGCTCTCCCCCAGTACTGCCTCTGATTTCAGGATATCACCCATCGCTGAAAATATTGAGTCGCTGGCGTTTACCTATCACAAGTCGGATGGAACCTCGGCGGGAGTGATTTCTGACATAAGGGAAGTCCGTATCACACTGACCGCCAGAACGGCATTGCCCGATCCTTCCTATACGGACCCCGTGAAACACGACCACTACCGTCGATACACACTGGCGGCGAAAATCATACCACGTAACCTTCTATTATGAACCGGTGAGTGCGGTGAGACGTTTGCAGATTATGAACACATTAAGGGTGTCTTCAGGAAACGATAGTGGTCGTACGCTCGTCGTTGCCGTTTTTTCCCTTGCCCTCCTCCTCGTCATCGGAACCACTCTGGTAATCCATTCATCCGCCAGTATCTGGATGAGCCGCAACTGCACGCGAGAACGACAGGCCTTTTACGACGCGGAAGCGGGTGTTCAGTATGTCCTCGGTAATCTGAAAGCGGACCTCGGCGCCGGGAATATCGATCTCTCGAACGACCCGGTGTATCTCCACTATTCGCGGCCTACCGGCTTTTCCTTTGACCTGCCCGCGACGCTCACGAAACTCTCAGCGAACAGGTACCACTTCAGTGTCGTTGGCCGCGCGCCCGATACTACAAGTGCCACCATTAATGTTGATATCATTACAAAAAGAAAGAGCGCCTTTGACTTCGGTCTCTTCGCCGACGGTCTCGTAGACCTCAAGGCCGCAAGCGGCATTTACAGTTTCGACTCCCGCAAGACTTCCAACCCCCTTCCCCAGGATTCGACTAACGACGGGGACGTCGGTTCCAACACAGAGATTAATGTGTACATGGATACATTCATTGACGGTGACGCTGCACTGGGCACCGACGCGGGTGGCACCCCGGGCGTATGGAATGAAAGCGGCGTGCCCATTATCAATGGCGGGAGAGGGATTCATACAGGACGCGTGAATCCTGACCCCCTCGGCGCTATAGAGGGTCCGCTGGCTCAGCAGTTCACCGGTGTCGCCACCGCAAATGACAACGCCCTCGCGACGGGAAGCGGCATGTCGGGGGCGGTACTACACGTGGGAAACGGCCAGACACTCACACTGCATGGGAAACCGGGCGGCGCCAACTATCATGTCCGGAGTTTTATACTGAAAAACGGCGCGATGCTCAATATCGACTCTTCGGCAGGCCCGGTGAATATTTTTCTCACCGGCGATCATGATATGTCCGGAGGAAACCTTGAGACAGTAAACGATGCCACGATCAATTATTCCGGTCCTCCCACGCAGTTCAGGATATTCTCCAACTCGATAAAGAGTATTGTCTTCAGACACGCCGGCGGATTCAAAGGCATGGTCTATGCGCCGTATGCCCGCGTGGAGATGAAGAACGACGGGGATGCCTACGGTCTTATCTGGGGCAAAACGGTGGACATTAAAAATTCAGGCGAGTTCTATTTTGACACTGCATTCAAGGACCTGTACCCGATCAATGCATACACGCTGAATGCGTTTATCTGGAGGGAGACGATACCCCAATGACGCCTTTTTGTGATTGTTTGCTCACATGTTTTTTGTTATACGTATGGTAAGGAGAGGATGTATTCAAGTCACTATGATATGCGGCAAGAAATGATATTTTACTTATGGATTCAGTTCAGGAGGGTATCAGCAATGACACCGAAGCTTGGAAATCGCCACGGCTTTACCCTGGTTGAGGTCTTTATCGCGATTTTTATCTTCGCCGTGTCTCTCACAGGCGTGGTCGCCGTTGCCGTGTCGGTCATCAACGCCAATGCCTTAAGCAAGGAAATCACCACGGCAACTACGCTTGGCATTGATAAAATGGAAATGCTCAAGAACACACAGTACAGCACCCTTCGCGGCGGCGGACCCGAGACATTGCAAACCCTATACACGAGAACGTGGACAGTCACCGACAACTCCCCGGCAACTGACATGAAAACCGTCCAGGTGAGGGTTTCATGGAATCGTTTCGGAAGGACACACAACGTCACACTGAACAGCATCATCGGGAAATAATAAGGCAGGTACCATCCAATGAAGTCGCACTGTGAACACACTGACCGGGGATATACCCTGGTGGAAATCATCATAGCGATCGCCCTCGGACTCGTCGTTATGGGATAGATTTATACCATTTTCAACTCGCTCAACAAACAGTACAGAACACAGGAAATCAGCGCGGAGATGCGCCAGTACGCCCGTGCCGCCATGGATCTAATGGTAAGGGAAATCCGGATGGCGGGTTACGATCCCCTGGGAATAGCAAACGCCGGCATCGTGGAGGCAACTCAAGATTCGATTCGCTTCACACTCGATATCAGGAGCACCTATCACGGCGACGCACCGGATGGCGACACACTGGACTCAAACGAAGATGTGAGATACGCACTCTATACCGTCGACGGAATACAGAAACTTGGCCGTGAGACACAGGGTGGCAGCCCACAGCCGGTTGCCGATAATATTAGCTTCCTGAGATTTGACTATATGGATACCAATGGAAACGCCACGGCGGTGATCGCGGATATAAGGAGAGTCAAAATCACCCTCACCGCACGGTCATCAAAACCGGATCCGGCTTATACGGACCCTAACTACAACGATCACTACCGGCGATACACTCTCGAGACGTTTGTGGTGCCGAGAAACATATCCTCTCCCATGATAGCGTCAACGACCACAATGCCGGCAGGTGTGACCACGACCACACCGGCAACCACGACCACACCGGTAACCACGACCACGGTCACGGTCACCACCACGACCACACCGGCAACCACGACAACCACTACTACGGTACCTCCAACCACGACAACCACTACAACTACCACTACGGTACCGGCAACCACGACAACCACCACTACGGTACCCGTCACCACGACGACTACCACTACGGTGCCTGCCACCTCGACAACCACCACGGTGCCACGTGATACCACGGGTCCCTCAATTACCAATATCACGAGGAGCCCGTCGTCATCCCCGGTACCGAGAGACTCGAGCGTGCAGGTCTGCGCCACCGTCACTGACCTGTCCGGCCTCAGCAGTGTCATACTTAATTCAGATAGAGACGGTAATATTGCCATGACACTGAGCAGCGGCAAATATTGTGGTACCATCCCCAGACACAACGGTAAAACTACGCGATACTATATCTACGCAGTGGATACACGGGGCAACACCAGTGTAAGCAGCACCTATCAGTATTCTCAAAATAATTAGGCGAGGCAATAAACGGCTATCATGACATCCGCAAGGTGGCATACAACTCAATAAGCAATGGCAACGGTAATATCCTCTATAGCTTAGAGGCAATCGAAAGGGCGTTTGATTCAATCATTACCGTCGAAATTCTCTCCTGGCGCGACGTATACTGAACGCGACACGGGAAAAATCAGTTGACAAAGAAGCCCGAACACTTATAGATACCCGCCTTGAAACACGTTGGAAAAGGTTGGCGTTTTCGCCAACTTTTTCTTTTTTTCAAGGAAGAGAATACCTCAATGAAAAAGAAGCTCGCCGCGCTTCTGCGCAACTCAATAGAAACCTGCATCGGAAAAGAAATCCTTTCCCGCGGCGACATTCTCCCTGTCGGGGTGGAGCTTCCCCGTGAGGGCGCCCACGGCGACTACGCATCGAACATCGCCATGGTCCTCGCCTCGACACAAAAGACAAATCCCCGAAAAATCGCCGGGGCGATTGCCGGCAATATCGACGATTCAGAAGGCATCCTCGAGAAAATCGAGGTCGCCGGGCCGGGATTCATCAATTTCTTCATAAAAAAAGAGGCGTGGATTTCGCTTCTCGAAGAGGTTGACATGCAGGGAGATCTCTACGGGGAGTCGGATGCCGGCAGGGGAAAAAAGGTCCAGGTCGAGTTTGTGAGCGCCAATCCCACGGGCCCGCTCCATATCGGCCATGCCCGGGGCGCCGTCACGGGTGATGTGATTGCAAGCATCCTCTCTGCATCCGGGTATGAAGTATCGAGGGAATACTATATAAACGATGCGGGAACGCAGATGCAGATTCTCGGAAAGTCGGTCTGGTACCGCTACCGGGAACTCATGGGTGGCGGCATTGAATTTCCCGCCGACTGCTACCAGGGAGACTACATCAGAGACCTGGCAAAGAAGGTGCAGGAGCAGTACGGGGAATCCCTCTCACAAAGCGATGAGAAAGACGCAATTTCAATTCTCACCGGCTTTGCCGCCGGCATTATCATGGAGGGAATCAGGGACGATCTCTGTGCCTTCGGCGTGATCTTCGACCGCTACTTCAGCGAGAGCGAACTCTATCGTGACGACGGGGTCATGCGCCTTCTTGACGAGCTCAGGGGGAAAGGCCATGTCTTCGAGGACGCAGGCGCCCTTTGGTTCAGAACCACCGCCTTCGGCGACGAAAAGGACCGCGTGGTGGTGAGGGAAAACGGCGAACCCACCTATTTCGCCGCCGATATCGCCTATCACCGCAACAAATACGCACGGGGATTTGATATCGTCATTGACATATGGGGCGCGGACCACCACGGGTACATCCCGAGGATGTACGCGGGAATCCAGGCCCTGGGGAAGAACAAAAGCGCACTTGAAATCGTACTGGTGCAGCTCGTGAATCTCCTCAGAAGAGGGAAACCCGTCGCCATGTCGACCCGCGCCGGCGAATTCGTGACGCTGCGGGAGGTGCTGGATGAGGTGGGAAAGGACGCGGCCCGCTACAACTTTCTCATGCGGCGATCGAACAGCCACCTCGATTTTGACCTGGAGCTCGCCAAGGAACAGTCAAGCGACAATCCCGTCTACTATGTGCAGTACGCCCATGCGCGCATTGCAAGCATTATCCGGACGGCGGCGGAACGCGGGCATAGTGTCCCCCGATTCAGCGGGATAGATGCAGGGCTTCTCGGGCTTCCCGAAGAACTCACGCTTGTCAAGCTGATAGGGCAGTTTCCCGAACTCATCGAAGGAAGCGCGCAGTCGCTGGAGCCCCACCGCATCACCTTTTACTGCAACGAGCTTGCATCAACATTTCACGGCTATTACAATAAGCACCGCGTGGTAACGGAAGACGAGGGCCTGACAAAGGCACGGCTTTTTCTTGTGGCTGCAGTGCAGACCGTCCTTAGAAATGCCCTCCGATTGCTGGGCGTCACGGCACCGGAAAAGATGTGACGCAGGGGCGCCTGATGCCGTGTACTGATTACCCTCATCTCCGGCGTCCGGCAATCGCCATGATGCCGGGCGGTTGAGAAACTACGGGATGTAATCCGACAATGCCGGTACGAAGGGCAAAAAAATTCGAATTCAAGCTGGGCAAGTTCGGTTTCATACTGTTTTCCTTCGGCATCGCCGTCCTGATTCTTCTCTCATTCATCGGCGGCGTCATTGTAGGGAAGCATATTGAGAGCTACCCGGAGAAAATCGCGCGTTCGTTTCCCGGTGCGGTGAAAGACACCATCCTCGAAACGACGGATTCCATGATGCGCAAAGCGAAAGGGGCAAAAGCCGCAGCGACTGCGGAAAAGGAAAGAATAAAGCTGAGCTTCTATGACACTCTCCCGAAAAAGGAGGAAGATATCGGGCCCGACAGGTTTGAAAAAAAAGAGCCGTCGGCGCAGGTAAAACTGCCTTCCGCGGGGATTCAGGAAACGGAGCCTGCCGCTCCCCCGCCCGATGCAGGAGCGCTGGAGGCGGCGGATACCTATTCAATCCAGGTCGCCTCATATAAAGATAAAAAGAAAACACAGCCCCTCCGGGCGGAACTGGCCCGCCTGGGATTGACGCCGAACGTGGAAGCCGCCAATCTTGGTTCGCAGGGAATATGGTATCGCGTCACCCTGCCGGGATATAAAACCGAGGCGGAAGCAAAACGGACGGCCTCGCTCATAGAAAAGAAAATGCCGCGCATCAAGTGCATGATAGTGAATAATAAAGCCTGAGACGCACACGCAGTGCTCCACATATCGTCCCGGAAAATCGGGAAGCCCTCTGCGTGGCCTCGGCCATGCGTGACCGAGAAGATGCGAGGGGATCACTCACGCTGACACGGGAAAACACGGAACCATGTTCGAAAATCTGACTGAAAAACTTGACTCCATATTCAAAAACCTGAGGGGCAAGGGTGTTCTCACCGAGGATAACGTCAAAGCCGCTCTGAAGGACATACGTATGGCCCTTCTCGAAGCCGACGTAAACTTCAAGGTGGTCAAGGATTTCGTTGAAGACGTGCGGGAGCGCGCCGTGGGGCAGGAGGTGCTGAAGAGCATCACCCCCGCCCAGCAGATCGTAAAAATTGTCCATGACAGACTCGTCCATCTCATGGGTGATGAGAGCAGTCACCTTCGGCTCTCCGGAAGGTTTCCGTCGCCCATAATGCTTGCGGGCCTGCAGGGATGCGGCAAGACGACGACTGCGGCCAAACTGGCCCTCTTTCTCCTTGCACAGGAGCGGCGGGTATGCCTTGTGTCCGCCGATATCTACCGCCCCGCCGCCATGGATCAACTGAAGATCCTCAGTGAAAAGATACATGCGGGATACTACGACGCGGGGGGGCTTCCCGACCCGGTGCAAATCTGCGTCCAGGCGGTGGAATACGCCAAATCGAACGGATACGATACCCTCATCATCGATACGGCGGGCAGGCTCCACGTGGATGCCGCGCTCATGGATGAACTCAGGCGCATCAAGGAAGTGATACGGCCCGACGAAATCCTCTTCGTCGCCGATGCCATGACGGGACAGGATGCCGTCAATGTGGCCGAGACCTTCAACTCGCTCCTCGGTATCGATGGGGTGATCCTGACGAAGATGGACGGGGACGCACGCGGCGGGGCGGCGCTCTCACTGAAAAAGGTTATCGGGAAACCCATAAAATTCGTCGGCACGGGTGAAAAAACCGAAGCCCTGGAGCTTTTTCATCCCGAACGGATGGCTTCGCGCATCCTCGGCATGGGCGATATACTCACCCTCGTCGAAAAGGCGAAGACCGCAATCGATGAAAAATCGGCACGGGAACTTGAGAAAAAAATCCGCAAGAATGAATTCACCCTGCAGGACCTCAAAGACCAGATACTCCAGATCAGGAAAATGGGGCCTCTTCAGGATGTACTGGGGATGATTCCCGGATTTTCAAAAATAAAAGCACTGAAGAACGCCGCCCCGGACGAGGGTGAAATCGCGAAGACGGTGGCGATTATCGATTCAATGACGATCAAGGAGCGATACAATTACCAGATCATCGACGGGCGGCGGCGCAAGAGAATCGCCCGGGGAAGCGGCACGACGGTTCAGGACGTGAACCGGTTGCTTAAAAATTATACTGAAATGAGAAAAATGATGAAAAAATTGTCGAAAGGTGGAATGAAATCACTCCTCAGGGGCAATTTTTCCTTTAAATAGGATTAGATATGTGATAGCTTTCAAACTTCCCAAAAAACATCAGGAGGTGATAACCGGAAGGGATGTCAGTAAAAATCAGACTTGCACGAATGGGCAGAAAAAAAACGCCCTACTACAGGATTGTGGTTGCAGAGAGTTCGGCGCCACGTGACGGGCGATTCATTGAAGTTGTCGGTAATTATGATCCGAGGAAGGATCCCGCCATTGTCAATGTAAAAGAAGATCGAATCGCCGATTGGCTTTCGAAGGGTGCAAAACCGACGGTAACAGTATCAAGTCTATTGAAAAAAAAGGGTCTCAGGGACCAGGTGCGGAAGGACTGAATCTCGGTAACAAATTGATGAATCATCATCAATATTGACAACGTGGAGGTTCTTACGATGAAAGATTTGATCAAGTATATCGCTCAGGCTTTGGTTGATTATCCGGATAAGGTCGACTGCACGGAAGTAACCGGCGAGCAGACGTCTGTAATCGAACTGAGAGTGGCGAAAGAGGACCTCGGAAAAGTTATCGGCAAACAGGGGAAAACGGCAAAGGCGATGAGGACGATTTTGAGTGCCGCCTCGGCGAAATTGCACAAACGGGCGGTACTTGAAATCATCGAGTAGGTGAAAAGGCGCCTTTTTTTCATCACACTCGACGGAATCCGGAACTATCCGCCGGTCGCATGTTATCAGGCTGTTACGTTTTCGCACCATCCGACGGCTTTACCACATTACCGGAAGGAATTTACCTTGGGGCGCCTGCTCCCCGGAACGGTATCATGACCGGGGACGGGTGATGACCTTGATACATATTTGGTATTGTGCCGACAGGCAGTCACTACACGTATACCTGTAGAGAATAACTGAATATACTCCTGCCGGCAATTCTTATTGTGCCGACAGGCAGTCACTACGCGTATATCTGTAGAGAATAACTGAATATACTCCTGCCGGCAATTCGGGAGGTAATCAGGGAGATCGATCATGACACGGGGTCATGGCGGGGACGGTGCCGGAAGGGTTGTCAAATGATACGGTTCGATATCCTGACCCTCTTTCCCGAAATGTTTGATTCGGTCCTGAACTGCAGCCTCACGAAAAGGGCCCTTGAAAGTAAAGTCATAGCGGTCGCTCTTCATAATATCCGCGATTTTGCCGCCGGCAGGCACAGGGTAACCGATGACACGCCCTATGGCGGCGGCAGCGGCATGGTAATGAAGATCGAACCGGTTGCACGTGCCCTTGAAGCGCTCTCTCCTGAAAAGGAGGGGGCGATTGTTATTTTACTCTCTCCCCAGGGCGAACCCTTCACACAGAGGGTGGCCGAGGAACTCTCCCGGTATCGGAGAATTATCCTTGTCTGCGGGCATTATGAGGGCATTGACGAGCGCGTGCTCCTGCACCTGATAGACAGGGAGCTTTCAATCGGCGACTATGTGCTCTCGGGAGGAGAGCTCGCGGTAATGGTCGTGGTTGATGCCGTATCCCGGCTCATACCCGGCTATGTAGGCAACAGTGAATCGGTCCTGATTGATTCGTTCACCACGGGTCTCCTGGAAGGGCCCCACTACACGCGACCGAGAGAATATAATGGCTGGAAAGTTCCTGACATACTGCTCTCAGGGCACCAGAAAAATATCGAGGCATGGCGGCGGAGAGAATCGCTGAAACGGACACTCGCACGAAGGCCGGACCTGCTGAAAAATGCCGGCCTCTCGGAGGAAGACCGCACTATTCTCGAGGAACTCGGGGCAGAGAAGAACAATACCGATGATTCCGGCGCATAGACATCTGCCGCTCTGATGCCTGTCATCCGCCACCGGGCTTTATAGTATGGGCATTGAATACTGCCATATCGCTCTTTTACATTACCCGGTGTACAACAAACGCGGCGACGTCGTCACCACCGCCGTCACCAACATGGACATCCACGATATCTCGAGGGCAGCAAAAACCTTCGGCATGAGGCGTTTTTACGTGGTCACGCCGATCCCGGAGCAGCAGGAATTCGCGGCTAAGATTCTCCGCCACTGGCAGGAAGGACACGGCAGCGTGTACAATCCGTCACGCAAAAAGGCCTTTGATATCGTTTCTCTCGCGTCTTCCCTTGATGAGGTGATACGGCGCGTGGAATGTGAACTGACAAAACCCGTCCGCGTGGCGGTGACGAGCGCGGCGCCGCACCATCGCCGGAGCACCTCATACGGTGATTTTAAAAAAGCCGTTCTCGACGGCAGCGACGCATGGATACTGGTATTCGGAACCGGCTGGGGGTGTGCCGCGGAGGTTATCGAAAGGGCGGACGTTATTCTTGACCCGATACAGGGTCCCACCGGGTATAACCATCTCTCCGTCAGGTCTGCCGTCGCCATTGTCCTCGACAGGCTTTGGGGAGAAAGACAAAAAAACGATCACACCAGCGCAGATGTGACAACCACAGATGCGGAAAATGAATTGCACAAATGAGCTACCAATGTCAGGAGGATTTTGAATTATGAGTGGGCTTGATATGATCGAAAAGGAACAGATGAGAGGGGATATCCCCGGTTTCAAGGCCGGTGATACCGTGAAGGTGCACGTGAAAATCGTTGAAGGGCAGAAAGAACGAATCCAGATATTTCAGGGAGTAGTCATCCGCAAGCGCCGGGGACAGAACCGTTCGACCTTCACCGTCCGGAAAATGTCCTCGGGTATCGGCGTGGAACGCACCTTCCCGACGCACTCCCCGGTGATTGACAAAATCGAAGTCATTACGAAGGGAAAAGTGCGGCGCGCAAAACTTTACTATCTCAGGGGACTGAGAGGCAAAAAAGCGCGCATCAAAGAAGCAGGCCGCAAATAGATGGACTCCTTTGAACGTGATGCCCGCCGTCGCGGTTATGCCGTGATTGCAGGCATCGACGAGGCGGGCAGGGGCCCGCTGGCGGGTCCCGTGATAGCGGCGGCGGTCATTCTGCCACCGGATTATCGAAACGGTGACATCCGCGATTCAAAGGTACTGAGCCCTTCAAAAAGAGACGTCATGTTCGAGGTCATCCGGAGGGATGCCCTCTCAATCGGAGTGGGTGCCGCCGATCATGTGACCATCGACCGCGTCAACATACTCAGGGCCACCATCATGGCAATGCAACAGGCGGTTTCAGCCCTCGCCATCCCTCCCGACTTTATTCTCATCGACGGCACGCACGGAATCCCCGTTCCCATCCCCCAGAAGACGATCATCGGCGGCGATACCCGATCGGTATCAGTGGCGGCGGCGTCCATCGTGGCCAAGGTCACAAGAGACCGGATGATGCAGGACTATCACCCCCGGTTTCCCTGCTATAACTTTCAGAAAAACAAGGGGTACGGGACGCGGGAGCATCGCCTCGCCATTGCGCAGTACGGCTTCTGCAGCATCCACAGAAAAACATTTACCGTGAAGCCATGTCGTGAAAAGTAATCGAAGGGATACGGGAAGAAGGGGCGAAGACCTGGCGGCGGCCTTTCTCATGGAAAGGGGATACAGTATTCTCGAACGAAACTGGCGCTGTCCCATCGGCGAGATCGATATCATTGCCGCTGACGGAAATGAACTTGTTTTTATCGAGGTGAAAAGCAGGACCTCCGATCTTTTCGGCGCACCCGAATCCTCGGTGAACGCCCGCAAACAGAAAAAGGTGGCGTCAACCGCCCTCTATTATATCAATCAAAAATCGTATCATAACCGCAACGCCCGCTTTGATGTAGTCGCCGTCATCTTTCAGGAGGGCGCACCCCGCATCGAACTCACACGCAACGCCTTCGAACTTGCGTGAACGTGATTATCAGGCAAGATACCTGAAACTGTCAGAACTTGATAAATCAGATACTGCACGCTGAAGACCGAAAACCGCACACAGAATACCGGAGAACCCCATGACCAAAGGCACCCTTTACATGGTCGCCACCCCCATCGGAAACCTTGAGGACATCACCCTGCGGGCGCTCCGCATCCTCGGTGAAGTGCACCTCATCGCGGCAGAAGATACCCGCCATACGAAGAAACTCCTCAATTTCTACGGAATCCCGACGCCCCTCACAAGCCTCCATGATGAGAATGAACGCGAAAAGAGCGCGTTCATCATCCGTCGCCTGAACGAGGGGGAGGACGTCGCCTGCGTTTCCAATGCGGGAACACCGGGCATTTCCGATCCCGGATATATCCTCGTCGAACGGGCCGTGAGCGCATCCATCAGGGTCGTTCCCGTACCCGGTCCCGTGGCGGCAGTGGCCGCACTCAGTGCCGCAGGGCTTCCCATGGACAGCTTTGCCTTCTTCGCCTTTCTCCCGCCCCGTTCATCAAAACGGCGCTCGTTCCTGACATCGCTGAGCGGTGAGAAAAAGACCATGGTGTTTTATGAATCACCGAGGCGCCTGGCCGCTACCCTGCAGGACATGGCGGACATATTCGGCGAGAGAGCGATGGTGATATCACGGGAGCTCACCAAGGTCTTTGAGGAAATACTGCGCGGCTCTCCACGCTCCCTTCTTAAGGAACTCGCGGAAAGAGAAATAAAGGGGGAGATTACTCTCGTGGTCTCGGGTGCTGCGGAGGACCGGGCCGCACATTCACCAGAGGACATCCACGCGCGATGGGAGGAACTCCGGGGCGACACCGGCCTCTCAACGAAAGACATGGCGGGCATCATCGCGAAGGAGCTGAAACTTCCCCGGAAAGCGGTATACCGGGAAATACTTCGCCTTTCGGAGGCGAAGGACACAGAGGCATAACCGGCCGCGCCGCGGGCACAGGCGCTATGCCTCTGAATGCATTCCGCGCTCCGGCAGCTGACCCTCACAAGGGGGGCAACAACTTGACCGTCCCCGCGTTCTATTGTATGCAGGCACCATTCCCGCAAAAGAGGACCACTACATGAAATTCACCGGCGTCGATGATGTGCTTATAAAACTGGAGAGCGCCCACTATATACCCTCACGGGAGATAGCCACCGTGGTATTTCTCGCCGATGCCACGTCAAAACCGATTCTCGTTGAGGGACCCGCCGGTGTCGGCAAGACCGAACTGGCAAAGGCGGTCGCCCGCAGTCTCGGAAGGGAACTGATACGGCTCCAGTGCTACGAAGGCCTCGACGAAGCGAAGGCGCTCTACGAGTGGGAGTACGCCAAGCAGCTTCTCTATACCCAGATGGTAAAGGACAAGATCAATGATGTCATCGCCGGCGCCGAGACCCTCGCCGGCGCCGTTGACCGCATCGCCGCCCAGGAAGACGCCTTTTTTTCGGAACGATTCATTCAGCCGCGACCGCTCCTCAAGGCCATCTCATCGGATAAGCCCCCGGTGCTCCTTATCGATGAAGTCGACAAATCGGATCCTGAGTTCGAGGCGTTTCTTCTCGAGCTCCTCAGTGATTTTCAGGTGACCATCCCAGAGCTGGGGACTCGAAAGGCCGTGAACATCCCCTTCGTGGTGCTCACTTCAAACAACTACCGTGACATGAGCGATGCACTGAAAAGGCGCTGCATACACCTCTATATCGACTATCCTGAACGTGAACTGGAACTGCGGATTGTCATGCTGAAAAACCCGGGTATTCATGGGCGGCTCGCCGGACAGGTCGTCGACATGATACGGGCGATCAGGAATCTCGATCTCAAGAAGAAACCCTGCATCTCGGAGGCGATCGACTGGGCGCGGTCCCTGATATCACTCAGGATCGAAGGCATAACCCCTGAGGTCGTTCTCCAAACACTTCCCATGATTTGCAAGTACCGGGCCGACTCCGAAAAAGTGAAAAAATCCCTGGATACGCTTTTCAGTAGGGTATAGGGTCATGGTTGGCCTGATCCTCAATTTCGTCTCGGCATGCCGGGCATCAGGTCTCAGGGTCTCCACTGCGGAGTTCCTGGATTGCCTCGCACAGCTTGACCTCGTCGACATCTCCGACGAGGTGCAGTTCAAAACGGTCCTCTCGTCAAACTTCGCAAAAAGCCGGCGGGACCGGTGCCGGTTCGAACAGCTCTACCGGCTTTTTTTCCATGAACTTTCACAGATTCCGGCCTCATCGTCACCGGAATCCATGGGAGGCCTCATCGCAGAACTCGTGGAGGTGCTGAGGGAGGGCGCCGACGGAGACGTCACCTACCGGGCGATTATTGAGTTTCTTTCCGGAAATCCCCTCACCTTCCTCGCCGAGCTCAAGAGAATCAGGACGGAAGAACACCCCGCGACACAGGGGGGACGATTCAATCTCGGCCCCCTGGCAAGCCGGCTCCAGGTACTCGTGAATCTCAACAGGTTGAGGAACATGGTGGCGCACTTCATCAATGCCAACGAATCCCGCCTCGGCTTCGACACAGGCCAGAACCTTGCCCTCTACTTCAATGCCTCCCTCGATACCGCCTATACGCTCCTCATGAATGAACCGCGACCGCCCGGTGACGATACGCGGGAGGTGACCACCTACCGTCAGCACTATCGGCGGCTCGGCGAACTGCCCTTCTCGATGCTCTCGCAGCGGGAAGTCGAAGAAATGCGCGAGGTCATAGTAGAGCTGGTGCGCAAACTCAAGGATATGGCGACCCGCCGCTGGGCCTCGCACTCCCGCAGCGTCCTCGACGTAAAGAAGACGCTCCGGCGGGCGCAGCGTTACCAGGGAATTCCTGTCGAAATCGTCTTCCGGCACCACCCGCCGAGAAAAGCAAAAATCATCGCACTGTGCGACGTGTCGAGTTCGGTCTGGTCCGCGGCCCGCTTCATGCTCAACATTCTCTACTCGCTTCAGGAGTGCTTCACCAAGGTGCACAGCTTCATATTCGTCTCGGGACTCGCCGAAGTCACCGCAATATTCGAGGCTCATGAAATCAACCTCGCCATTGAAAAAGTGCTTCGCGAGGCCGCCATTGAATACTATGCCCCCACGGATTATGGCGAAACGCTGCGACACTTCAAGCGGGACTTCATGGATATTCCCGACAAGAAGACGACCCTCATCATCATGGGCGATGCGCGGACAAACTACTTCAATCCCGAGGACGCAATTCTTGAAGAGTTGCGGGAACGGTGCCGCCGTGTCATCTGGCTCAATCCGGAACCTGAGACGGAATGGAATACCGGCGACAGCGAGATGCTGACCTACAAGCCGCACTGTCACGAGGTCCGCCAGTGCCGCAACCTCAACCAGCTCATAGACTTTATTGAAGATCTGATTCTCTGAGGCAGAGCTGCTGCAATGAAAAATAATTCACGGGAACAGAAACCGCACTGGCTGAAAACACACCACCTCGCAGGGGCAGCCCACGAGCGTGCGAGAAGACTCCTCGCGAAGGGCGGTCTCCATACGGTCTGCCAGGAGGCACGCTGCCCGAACCTGTGGGATTGTTTTTCCAGGGATACGGCGGCCTTTCTCATCCTGGGAAACCGCTGCACGCGAAACTGCCGTTTCTGCGCCGTCCCGGAGGGCATCCCCGCCCCGCATGACCCGGAAGAACCCCGGCGGGTCGCCGCCGCCGTCCGTGACCTCCGGCTCGACTATGTCGTCGTCACCTCCGTCACCCGCGATGATCTTCAGGATGGAGGCGCGTCCTCATTCGCCGCCACAATTCACGAAGTCCGCACGCTTCGTCCCGGTGCCGGCATCGAGGTGCTCATTCCGGACTTCCTGGGATCGCAGGAGGCGCTCTGCACAGTTATCGCGGCCCATCCCGATGTCCTCAATCACAACAGTGAAACGGTGTCGCGCCTTTATGAAACCGTGCGCCCCGAGGCGTCCTATCCGCGTTCACTTGATGTGCTGAGGAATGCAAAGACGCTCTCCCCCACTCTTGTCACCAAATCGGGTATCATGCTGGGGCTCGGCGAAGAGCCGCATGAAGTCCACCGGACTCTTCATGATCTTCTCGATGCAGGCTGCGACATCCTCACGATCGGCCAGTATCTCCAGCCGACTCCTGATGCTCTTCCGGTGTCACGGTATGTGACACCGGAAGAATTCGACGACTGGGGCCAGACGGCCCGGCGGATGGGATTCGCCGCCGTTGCCGCGGGCCCGCACGTGCGAAGCTCCTTCAGGGCACGGGAACTGCACCGGCTTGCAGTGCGCCTCCGCTCATCGTCATCGCCTGTCCCGTCCCACCCACACGTGTATTCCCCCCGTGGCGGCTGACAACTGAGAGGCGCACCTAAAAAAAGCGCCGCGTTGCCGCGGCGCTTTGCATACTCACCACTCTCTCAACTTATAAATCCTTCTTCAGGCGTGCTGCCCATTCATCCGCAGCTATGTAATCATAGAGCTGGCTGACAAACCGCCATTTCACGTTTTGCTGAATAACCTTATCGGCAAGCTGGCCCGCCTTCGCTTTATTATCCTTGCCACCCTCATCCATAAGGACTTCGGCGTAGTAAATGAGGTACTCGGCCTTGTCGGGATAGAGCTTGCTGTATTCCTTGAAATACTCGATAGACCTGTCGTTGTCCTTCAGTGGCCACGGGAGCACCGACCAGAATCTGCCGAGCGCCAGTATTGCACCTGCATCTTCGTACTTTTTGTCGATCTGATAGGTCTTTTCAAAACTTGACTGAGTCTTGTCCTTCAGACCTTCTGCCAGCGCCGTCAGAATACTCACGCCGTCGGCATAAATGCCCACATTGCATCCATACCAGTAATACCCGTCGGGTTTGCTGGCATTGAGCGAGACTGCCTTCTCCGCGACTATCATGCCTTCTTTGCCGTACTTTTTACAAAGGTCCTGCCAGTCTTTCACATTCTGGCGTTTTGACTCCTCTGCATACCATCGGATCGCCCGGGCCAGCTTCCAGTTCGCTTCGAAACTGTTCGGGTTCGCAGCCACCGCCTTTTTTAAAACATCCATCGCCTTCTGATAGTTATCAATCCCGCCCTGCGCATAGAATGCATCACCCTCGGCAATCAGATCCTGCGCGGAAGAAAGCGAAGGCACCACCAGAAAAACCATGACCATGAACAGACCTACTAACGAAAACCTCTTCATACACACACCTCCTGTTTTGTTTATGATGAAACCCCCTGCTGATGGCTCACTATAAAGAATTGAAAGGGTACTGTCAAGTAACCGATAACGAACCCCCTCCATGCCGGAATTCACGGGTTACATCCGCACATCCCTTCCGGCCGTAAGTCTTCATACGCGGCATGCACCACCTGCCGCGAGGGTGCCGATCAGGTCGCGTATATCCGGGATGCCGTTTTTTACGCAGTATCGTTCGATTCCTTCGCATACATCCAGTGCGGCGCGGGGATTACGATAATGCGCGGTCCCGACCTGAACCGCCGTTGCCCCTGCAATCAGGAACTCCAGCGCATCCGATGCCTCCATGATGCCGCCGATGCCGATGACCGGAATGGACACGGCATTCACCACTTCCCATACCATCCGGAGTGCTACCGGCTTGACGGCTGGGCCGGAAAGCCCGCCCGTCACCGTGCACAGATGTGGCGTTCTCGTATGTATATCGATGGACATTCCTCTCAGCGTATTGATGAGCGATATTGCATCGGCCCCGCCCTCTTCCGCCGCCCTCGCGATGACGGTAATATCGGTGACATTGGGCGAGAGCTTCATAATGACGGGAAGGCGCGTTGCTTTCCTGACCGCCCTTGTGACGTTCAGTACCTGATCGGGGTCCGCGCCGAAGATGATGCCCCCCTTCGCAACGTTCGGGCACGATATGTTGACCTCGATCGCGTGTATCCCTGCGGCGGCATCGGCTATGGAGGCGAGCGCTGCATATTCCCCGATGGTTTCACCGAGAATGTTCACTATCACCGCGACGTCATAGTTTCGAAGGAAGGGGAGTTTCGTTTCGATGAAAGAGTGTATCCCCACGTTTTCAAGCCCCACGGCATTCAGCATTCCCGAGGGCGTTTCCATGATGCGCGGCGGGGGATTACCGCGGCGGGGCTTGAGGGAAAGACCTTTCACCACCACCGCCCCCAGCCTCGCGAGGTCCACATAGGATGAATATTCCTCTCCGTACCCGAAGGTGCCCGAGGCGGTCATGACGGGATTTTTCAGTACCAGCCCTCCGATATCAACCTTCATGCGTGGGGATCGTGCTCGTTTCATCGTCATCGCATCACCAGTGCAGTTCCGTGATATCGAACACGGGGCCGTCCTTGCACACCCTTTTATAGATCCCGTGTTCATCTTCCACGGCACAGCCGAGGCAGGCACCGATACCGCAGGCCATCCGCTCCTCTATCGATACCTGACAGGACAGGTTGCTCCCCCGCATAATCAAGGCCATGCTCCGGAACATCATATCCGGCCCGCAGACGAAAAGTGCTGTTCTATTGGGATTGAACTGCGGTAGGTCCATCAGGAAAAGATCTGTGACCGTTCCCCGGTACCCGAGACTCCCGTCATCGGTGGCAACCTTCACTTCCGTGCAGAGTGTCTTCAGCCTTGCCAGTCTGTAGAGATGGGATGCCGTGCGCGCCCCGAAATAGCAGTGGATGACCCGGCGGCGCTTCCTGGGCCGCATCGCGCCGTGCTCCGCAAGAAACATGAGGGGAGCCACGCCCATGCCGCCAGCCACAAGCACCATGTCGGTGCATCTGCCTGGGACGTGGAATCCGCTCCCCAGCGGTCCCGTCAGAACCACGGTATCGCCCTTTTTCAGCTGTGCACACGCCACGGTTCCCGCACCGGCTGCCCGGAAGAGGATTTCCATCAGCGTGTGCTTCCCCCGCGTATAGACGCGATGAATACTGAACGGACGGCCCAGAAAAGGTACGCTGCGTTCGTGAATTCTCAGCATCACGAACTGCCCCGGCAATGCCCTGAGATACCGGCGGGGCACGTGAAGCGTGAGGAGATAATGGCCTTCGACGACTTCGCGGATGGAAACCACCGCGGCGCAATCAATGGATTTCATAAAGGTGAATCCCCGCGTGAAAAAGTACCCGCATTCTCAAAAAGGTCAGCGCACAAAATCAGGGCGTCTTCCACAGGCCTGGTATAGTATGCCTGCCTGACTCCCCGCACGGAAAAGTCGAATTTTTCATATAGACGGGCGGCGGCCACATTGGACACCCTCACCTCGAGTATCGCGAGGCGCACCCGGTGACGGGCCGTGATGGAGAGCATTTCCCCCATCAGTGTCGAGGCGATACCGCATCGTCGCACATCCCTGCGGACGGCGATATTGCGTATGTGAACCTCATCGTGCACGATTGCGAAGCTCATGTATCCCGAAAGTTTCCCGCCGCAATATGCCACCAGGTCATGACAGAAGGGAACGGCCATCTCCTCCCTGAAATGGTCTTCCGTCCAGGGGGCTGAAAAGGATGCGTGCTCGATGGCAAGCACCTCATTGAGATCGTCCGCGGTCATCTCGCGTATTTCAACCGGACCGGGGATTCCCATGTCTTCCTGTGTCGACATATCATCACACCCGCTCAGAAAAACCATTGTCCCGCCGCGAAACACGCAAGGACAAGACCTGCAAAAAGCGGCACGGCGCCCCTCGTTTTCACCGTGGAAACCGCCACGGCAACTCCAAGCACCGGAAGGAAACAGTACACATACAGAAGCGCGGCATGCAGGCGCTCCCCGAAAAGGGGATAAAGAAACATGAGCGCAACGCTCCCCGCCGCGAGGGCGGCGAAAAGCACCGCCGTCGTGACCGCGAAGTACATGACCAGTCCCGCCAAGTGCAGCCGCTCGATTCCCCGGATATCACCGCGCCCGGCGGCATTGATAACCCTGCGGGAAAGACGGTTATTGAATATCGCAAGGCGCGAATCCATTGTGCGCCCGGCAAGGCCCATGGGTACATAGAAAAGCACGGCGGCGGCGATGATCTCCGGCGTGGTCCCGCCGTGCGCGCTGCCGATTATGATTGAAACCGCCGTCGTGAGGATGGCGACGAGCGTTTCATTCGGAGGAATGTAGGCCCCCACGGCCAGGCGATCAATCCACAGCAGTTCGATAAAGGCCCCTGCGATAAGACCGGTTCTGAGATCGCCCAGCACCAGCCCGACGAAGGGTCCCGCGACTATCGACCTCGAGATGAGCGCCTGGAGAAAAATCCTGTCAAGGCAGAGTATCCCCCCCGCAAGCGACGCGCACGCGATGGAATGCCACATAGACCGCCTGTTACCCGCTCCCCTGACACTATCATACCGGACGGGGTACTGCTTCATAAGTGACGGGTTTGTCTCTGGGAATGCACTGCATCACTATCCGCACCCCCGCATCGTGAAGGCGTGTGAGTTCCTCAATCTCATCGCGATTGAGAAAAATGGACGAGGTGATACAGCACCTGCCTTCCTCGTTGTGGACATTGCCGATATTCAGCTTCTCGAAGGTAAACCCCAGGCGCCATGCCGAGACCGCATCGTGGATATCCCGGAAAAGCACAATGGCACGTTTGCCCGTCCATTTTTTCTTCACGAACTCTTTCGCAAAGGCTTCGACGCCCTGGACTATGACCTCGATATCGCTGGGTATCGCCATCTTTATGACCGACTCCCTGAAGAGATCGCCGGCCACCTCATCGTTGACGACGACAATGGAGGTTGCCCTGAAGAAGGGAACCCACGCCTCAAGAATCTGTCCATGAACCAGTCTGTTATCGACACGAACAAGAATGGAACCCATGCATTGCGCGCCATGAAACGAAGCATCCGTTTCCGCTATGTGTTGACTTTTCTCTCGAGAATCTCACCCGCGAGGTAGATATTTTTCTTGCCGTAGTCCCGCACCGTCCTGGCAAATTCCGAAAGGCTCTCTTCCTTTTTCTGCAGCTCCGACACCTTCAGCAGCATTGGAAGATTCACACCGGTCAGCACCTCAACCTTCCCCTCCTTGAGAAATGAAAGTGACAGGTTTGAGGGGGTTCCGCCGAAGAGATCGGTGAGAATCAAAATCCCCCCGCCCCTTTCGGCCTTTTTAATGGCGGCGGCAATGTTTTTTTTCAGGTCTTCCACGTTTTTGGTTGCATCGATGGAAACGGGGATGACATTGTCTATCTCTCCCTTGATCAGTGTCGCGGCACGAATAAGCTCACTTCCAAGGTTGCCGTGCGTGACGATGACGATTCCTATCATTGTTCCCCGGCCCTTCCGCACTCAGGCTGATGAATTTACGCCTCCCTTGTCAAGGTTATGGAGCCTTGACACAGAAGGGGCTCGCGATGTAACAACGGGCCCTGACGGGAGTACCGCGTTACGTAGTACAGGGCGGTTATTTTGTCAATCCCCAAAGACGGCACCGGCGTTCACGCCGGTTTCACAGAAACCTCATTTCCGGGGGCATATCCATGACTGCACACACCACAAAACATACCTGCCCGCGCTGCGGCGCCGACATCAATCTTTTCAAAAACCCCGTGCCGACCGTGGATATCATCATTGAGATGAACGGCGGTGGAATCGTACTCATACGACGGAAAAACGAGCCGCCCGGATGGGCGCTGCCGGGGGGATTCGTCGATTACGGTGAGTCCCTCGAAGAAGCCGCCGTCCGGGAGGCACGGGAAGAAACCTCCCTCGATATTGTCCTCACGGAACAGATGCACGCATACTCCGCACCTGACCGCGACCCCCGCGGGCATACAATTTCAACGGTATTCATCGCGCGGGCAATGGGGATGCCTGCGGCTGCCGACGATGCCGGGGAGATCGCTATATTCACAAAGGAATCCCTGCCCTCGCCTCTTGCCTTTGACCACGGGAAGATACTTGCCGATTATTTCAGCTGTCCCCGGCGGAAAAAAAGGACATACACATCACGGTAGAGTTTTTTACTTCACAGCATACGTACGTTGACCTGATGTCTTTTTCGGCGTCAATTACAAGCGCTTTTTGTCTATAAATCAAGGCGAGACGGAGGATCAGCGTTTTCAACTGTCTGAGCCCGCTTTCAGCGGGCGAGTTTTGTAAACGCCCGCAGCGAGCCGTAGATTTATACAAAAAGCGGCTTGGACGAACGAAAAAGGCATCAGGGCAGCGAACCCGCTTATATTATTTTGTTTTGACAGAGTGCCCAATATTCCTTACAGTACGGTCCGGATACCGGCGCTTCCAGCGACAATGGAAGACCGGGAGTGATTCATTCAACGACCGCCCGCACTGCGGCGGTCCTGCTGACAGCATCTGAGACAGGTGGTCGACCATGACACAGACATTCCCCTTATCCCGTGATGCGGCAAACCGGGTCCGCTACCGCCCGGGCCCGGGAAGAGGCCACTACGAAAGCTACTTCATCCGCGCGAATCACCCGGACGAACCCCTCGCCTTCTGGATACGCTATACCATCTTCAATCCCGCGAACCCCGAAGGCCGCCCTCTCGGGGAAATCTGGGCAACCTTTTTCGACGGGCGCAACGGCATTCACGTTTCAGTCAAAAACGAGCTTCCCCTGTCCTCATGCGTCTTCGGCACCGGTGAACTCCGCGTAAAGGTCGGTGATACCGCACTGGATGGCCGCACCGCACAGGGAACGGCGCATTCGAGCGGAAATACCATCGGCTGGAACCTTGCCTATGCCGGCGATTCACCGCCGCTTCTTCTCCTACCGCCGGAAAAATACGAAGCGGGATTCCCGAAGGCGAAGAGCCTCGTCTCACTTCCCATGGCCGTATTCAGCGGAACCATGACCGTCAACGGCATCACCGTACCGGTGGACCGATGGGTGGGGAGCCAGAATCATAACTGGGGCGTGAAACACACCGATCACTACGCCTGGGGACAGGTGGCAGGTTTTGACGGACACCCCGGGAGCTTTCTCGAGATCATTACGGCACGCCTCAGAATAGGCCCTTTCTGGACACCTTTCATGACGATCATGGTACTGCGCCACCGCGGCGGCGAATACGCCCTCAACACGGTTTTGCAGGGTCTTCGGGCGGACGGCGCCTTTTCATACTTTCACTGGGATTTCGCCTCGAAGCGCAGGGACATTTCGATTGAAGGAACCCTGGAGGCATCACGGGATGACTTCGTGGGGCTCACCTACTACAATCCGCCCGGAGGGGTGAAATACTGTCTGAATACAAAAATCGCCTCGTGCAGGCTCCGCGTCGCCGCCGGTCGTGACGCGCATGATATACCGCCCGAGGTGCTTGAGACACGCTCACGGGCTGCCTTCGAGATACTGACGGACGACCGCGCCCACGGCGTCAGGATGCACGTGTAAAAAAAGATATACCGGGAGGGCACTGCTTCCATGGTACAGGAGAAATATCCCCTCGCCCAGTTCCGGCATATCGTCGAGAGAGTCGATCAGGGCTCGCTTCTCCATAGAAGCCGCCACTGGATCGGCAACGACGATACCGATCGGAACTACCTGATCACGCTTCCCCGCGACGAGGACCCCATTTACGTGGAACTCTCGTGGAAACGCACCGCGGAGGCGCGTCCCGAATTCGTGGGAATTTTCAAATTTTTCATCGCCGCCCTGTTGTCCGAAAACTACATACGGCAGTGCGGTGCCGGAAACGTCCGCCTGCGCATTGTCCATTGCCCCGATGGTGTGCTTTATATCCAGACAAAGTCCGGGAAGCCGGCGCTCGCAATCGGGGAGTTGCGGGCCATCACACGGTAATGCCTCCATGGCCGGGGTATGCCGCCGGAGCGCAAAAGACTTCAGGAATCAACGTGCCGTTCATGAAAGGAACCCCGCATGATACAACGTGATGCATATGCCGTCGTAGGGGTGGGATACACGCCGCAGGGACGGGTTCCCGGACGGACGTCCCAGAGCTTTCACGTGGAGGCGTGTGTGAACGCCATCAATGACGCGGGACTCACGAAAAAAGACATCGACGGGCTCATCTGCTACCGTCACTTTCCCCGGTCCGGTGACGAGCCTGATGTCACGCCCTATCGTGTGGCGGAGCAATTAGGCATTTCGCCGGCATATATGAGCCAGGACGCCAACTGATCGAGGAGTCACCTCCTGCACGCCGTGGGCGCGCTCGAATCAGGGGAATGCCGCTATGTGATGCTGTCCTACGGTCATAGTGCGCTCTCGAGCGACGGCATGCTGAGAATGCTCGGCGAGTTCGAGGTGGAAGACATGGTCTTCGGGCACTTCGGAGCCGCCGCGGCGTATGCGCTGGCGGCGCGGCGTGCCATGCACGTGTACCGCACCGGTCCCGGCACCTGGCAGCATATCGCCATAGGCCAGCGCAGATGGGCGAATCTCAACCCCCGGGCCATGATGTACGACCGCCCCATGAGTGCGGAAGAATATTTCAATGCGCGGTGGCACGTAGAACCCTTCCGCTCTCCCGACAACTGCCTGATTACCGACGGCGGCCGCGCCTGCATCATCACCACGGCGGAACGGGCCCGTGACCTCCGGCACCGACCCGCCCTTGTCATGGGCATGGGTCACGATCACCCCGCCCGCAGTGTGTACCGCACCCTCGATTTCACCGGTGGGACAGGCGCAAAAAAAGCGGGCGAAAAGGCACTCGCCATGGCCGGCATCACCCTCGGTGATATTGATGCCTGCGAAATTTACGACTGTTTTACATACACCGTGGAACTCACACTGCAGGACTACGGCTTTTTCGGACCCGGCGAAGGCGAAGACTGGTTCCGGGACGGCGCCACGGAACCGGGAGGCAGGATGCCCGTGAACACATCGGGCGGGCTCCTCTCCGAGGCATACTTCATGGGGCTCACCCCCTTCACCGAGGCGGTCATGCAGCTTATGGGACGATGCGGCGAGAGACAGCTTGGGCCGGCAACCCGCACGAAAGACCCTGAAATCATACTCTGCAGCGACAACGGCGGGATATTTCAGAGTCACGCCTGCTATATCCTGAGGAGGCCATGACGGCATGAGCGAGGAGAAGCCGACACCTGTAATCAATGCCGATACCCGTCCCTTCTGGGAGGCCTGCCGTAACCGAATTCTGAAATTCCAGAAATGCCGGGCCTGTGGCCATGTGCGCTGGCCCGCCGCATATCTGTGTCCGGAATGCCACTCACTCGACACTCTGTGGGTCCCCGTAAGCGGGAAGGGAACGGTCTTTTCCTACGTGGTCTATCACGTGGCGTATCACCCGGGATTTCTTTCCGATGTCCCCTATGTGGTCGCTCTGGTGGACCTCGATGAGGGACCCCGCTTTCTTTCCAATATCACGGGCTGTAGTCCCGACGAGGTGTACTGTGACATGCCCGTGGAGGTGGCCTGGGAAGACAGATCGGCGGAGGTAACCCTGCCGAAATTCAGGCCGCGCGAGGCGTGACCGGCGAAAAGACATAGGGACAGTGTGTTCATTGAATGAAACCGTACACACGTCGCGTGTAACTTCAGATATGCCACAGGAGGTATCCCATGTTCGAAAAAGAAATCCGTGAGGCCGCATCAATTCTCTCGAAATCTACACGCGCGTCCGCTTCATGCGGCGCCGGGGTTTCGGCGGAGAGCGGCATTGCAACGTTCCGTGACGCCGGGGGAATATGGGATCGTATCGACCCTGCCGAGGTCGGGACCCCTTCGGGGCTTATCAACACCCTTGAACGTGAAGCACCAAAACTCGTACCACTTTTCATCGAGATACTGGACTCCTTCGAAAGCGCCGAACCGAACCCGGGGCACCGTGCACTCGCCGACCTCGAAGCCATGGGCATCCTCAAGACCGTCATCACCCAGAACGCCGACAATCTCCATCAGGAAGCCGGCACTACCGATGTCATCGAAGTGCACGGCAATCTCTTCAGGATGAAGTGTCTCGCCTGTGAGAGTATCAGGAAATATGAACGCAAGCCGCTCATCAGGGAAGTAAAGGAGAGGATGGCGGGACTCAACTCGTTCAACCTGACGGCACTGGCCTCGCTGGCGCCGCGATGTGACGGCTGCGGATTCATGATGCGGCCCGACGTGGTCATGTTCACCGAACCGGTGCAGGACCTTCCACGCGCCTTTGCCGTGGCGGCAGGCTGCGATGTCATGCTCGTGCTCGGTACATCCGGTGTGGTCTATCCTGCGGCGTATCTGCCTCGCGAGGCAAAAAAATCCGGTGCCGCCATTATTGTGATCAATCCCACGGAAAATCCTTTCGAATCGGTGACCGATATATACATTCCCATGAAGACGGGTGAAGTGCTGCCTGCCATTGTGAAAATGATCAGGGAGAAGGCGGTCTGATTGCATGACCACCGTATGTGCGGCGAAATGGTGAAACGATCCCTTCACCTCACCTCAACGGGGCGCCTTGCCCGCAGGCTGCGGGTCCGCCTGCGCCCGGCTGACGGCTCTCCCGGATGGGAACCCCCGGGGATTCTCACCCTGAATGCGTGGTGTGAAAATGCCTGGACGGGTGCATGGCAGGAAACCGCACCCGCCCCCGAACTTGTGCGGATGAACCTCTGGCGGCGGATTATGGATTCAATGCCGCCGCCCGAATCGCTTCACACCGACCTCTCGCTTTGCAGGCTGCTGGATGAAACCTTCGAAACGCTGATACGCCACCGCCTCGACCCCCTCTCGGGGGCTCCCTCCACCTCACTCGTGGACTGGAGACGCGAGATCAGCCGTACTTTCAGGGGCCGGCTTGCCGTGCAGTCCTTCTTCCACCCGTCGGAACTCCCCCTGAAGGTCGCCGATCTATTATCCAGAAAGCTGATTCCATGCCCGGAGATGATTGTGCTTCACGGGTTCGAAGCGCCCGCCCCCATCGAGCAGGATCTTTTCGCGTTCCTCGGGTCGATTGCCTCAGTCCGGCATGGTGAAGAACCGTCCTTCGGCGAGAGCCGGGCGGAAGCCTTCGCCCTTCCATCAAGAGACCAGGAAGTGAAATATCTCGTTTCGCGTCTGGCCGACGACGCCCGATCGATCCCGCTTCACCGCATCGGTGTCATTGTTCCCGTTCTGGATGATTACAAAGCCATGATCGAACGGGACATGAAGGATGTCATGGGCGATAACCCGCCCGCGGGATTCCAGTGGTACAACATCACCCGCGGCGTCCCCGTCAGTGAAACCGCACTCGTCCGGGCTGCGTTTCTTCCCCTGCGGCTCGCCCTCGAGGGTCAGCCGCGGGAGCTCCTTACCGCCCTTATCTGCTCACCCTATTATGGATGCTGGGCAGGCAGGCGCCACGAGTTCGCCCGGGCGGACCGGGTATGGCGGGAACGCGGGGCTGAACGGGGCGTGCGCCTCATGTACCGGATGCTCAGAAGGGTGAACCCTTCGCTCCACGACGATCTCACCACGGTGGATCAGGGTCTCGTCCTTCGCTTCTGCGGCATGAACTTCAGGGAAAAGAGGCCTGGGCGTCACTGGATTTCCTCTCTCCTCGAACTCTGGGATGGCCTCGGATTTCCCGTACTTTCCGACGAAAAAGATCACGTTGACAGGCGGCACCTCGAAGAAATCGTCCATGACATGAGAAGGTATCTCGGCGGGACCATGATGGATGGGTATGAATTCCACGCCTGGTTCGTCCACGAGGCAGGCATAAAGACCGCACAGATACGCGCATCCGAAGAAGCGGGCATCCAGATCATGGGTATGATCGAATCGCGCGACATCGATTTCGAAAAGATATATCTGATGGATATGAACGACCGGTCGCTTCCCCAGCCTGCGCGTCCGCTTCCCCTTCTCGATTCTCCGGAACGGCGGCATATCCAGGGCGGCACCGCCGAAAGCCAGTACCGGTTCGCACGGACCATGTTCGATCGCATTACCCGTCAGGCCCCCCATATCGTCCTTCTGCGGGCGGAGCAGGACGGCACGACGCCTCTCTCACCCTCACCGTTCTGGCCGAAGTCATACGCAACCGTCTCCCTCGACCTCTGGAATGAACCGGATCCCATGTGGCTTCGGGCGTCCTGGCTTTCCGGCGCCTTCCAGGGCCTTGCCCGGAGGGAAGACAGTGCCTTTTCCGGAAAGACGTCCGGCGTGGATGGTGATGCGATAGATGATACTTCCGCGCATCGGTCCGTCCTCTCGCCGGCACGACTCAAGACCGCCCTTACCTGCCCTTACATGTATTTCGCCGGAGAGGTGCTGGGTATAGAGCCGCTCGAAGAATTCCGATCCCCCGTCGCCCCGAAGGAACGGGGTCTCCGGCTTCATCGCGTGCTCGCATCATTTACAAAAGAGTTGCGGGAACGCGATATCAGCCCCGACGAAGACGCCGACGCGGCGATACAGCTCCTCGACAAGTGTATCGGCAACGAACTCGCGGACGTTGCCGGAGATCCCGGCTGGCAGGTGGAACGGGAGCGCTGGCTGGATACAGGCATATCCCGTGCTCCGGGGCTGCTGCGCGCCTGGCTTGACGAAGAGGCGGCATGGCGGCGTCACGGATGGCGGACGCTCGCCGAAGAGGCGGCATTCGAGGAACTTTCGCTTACGGAATGGCCCTTTTCCGTACGGGGAAGAATCGACCGTATCGACGGCAGAGCAGACGGGTCTTTTCATCTCTGGGATTACAAGACGGGCCGCGTCCCCGCATCGGGAAGCGTGCTTAATGATTTTTCCGAGCCCCAGCTTCCTCTCTATCTGCTCGCACTGAAGTCGGGACTGTTCGCCGGCATACCCGAGAGCGATGGGCCTCTCTTCGCAGGCTACGTGAAAATGAGTTCCCTGAAGGATCTGAAGCGGACGTCCCTTGACATCACTGAATCACATCTCGAGAACTGGAAGAGGATTATCGCCGCGCTCGGCACGCTCCTCCGGCATGGCACCTTTCCGGCACGGCCCTACCCTCTGTCGAAGGTCACGCAGAGGGTGGCGGAAGAGGCCTGCGTGACATGTCCATTCATCACTCTCTGCGTGCGCGGCCTGAAACCGAAATCCCATGAAGAGGAATCCCATGACGGGACAGATGCTGAAGGATGAAAAGGAGCGGAAGGCCGCACTTGGCACCGGCAGGTCCTTTCATATAGAGGCGCCGGCAGGTTCGGGCAAGACGCTCCTCCTCACACGGCGCTTCGTGGCACTGCTTGGAGAAGTGCGCCATCCCCGTGAGATCCTCGCCCTCACCTTTACGGATAAGGCGGCGGGTGAGATGCGGAACCGCATCCTCCACTATCTCAGGCAGGCACTGGCAAAGGAGCCGCCTGCATGCGATGAAGAGGCGGAAATCCTAGCATCGGCAGAAAAAGCCCTCGCCGCACAGCACCGTTACCTGGACACGCTCATGACCTCGGACGGCCTCAATATCATGACATTTCACGGCTTCTGCAACTATCTCATCAGGAGGGCCCCCGTCGAAGCAGGCGTCTCTCCGGATGTGCAGGTCATCGACGAAACAGCGCAGCCGCTTCTCATTGAAGAGGCGCTTCAACGGACCATGGATGACCTTTTCACAAAACCGCGCGATGATGAACGGCGGCTCGCCTTCGAGCGCCGTCTGCTTCATCACAACAACAACTGGCAGAGCATCAGCGAAGAGATGCGGTCCATTGTGAAAGGACGGCACCGCATCGGGGACCTCGTCGCCATCGTGCAGTCGGCCGGCGGTATCAGAGTTCCGTCACTCGGCGCCGTACTCGGGGAGCGCCTCCGGCGGTATATCGAAAACCGGCTGGCGGAGGTCCGGACCGCCTTCAGCGCCAGCCGGATTGGCGCATCCTGGCCTTCCTTCATCGAGCACCTCGCCTCGCGGCATGCTCCCGCCGCCGGCATGCTCCCGCCTCAGATTCCCGACGCCATGTGGGACGCGCTTCCCACATGGCAGGCCCTCGCCAGCTGCCTCCTCACCACTGCCGGACAGCCGCGAAAAAAACCCGGGCCGAAGGCAGGTTTCTATTCCGGATTCGGCAGTACGGACTGGGCCGCGATGATTCAGGAGACGGGCGATGAGGCGGCAGCGGTCCTTCACACCGTGCGGAACCTTCCCCTGCAGACGGACCCCGTCACGGATGAGGAACTCCTTTCTGATTTCATCATATGTGCCGCAGAAGTCGTCAGTGTCTACGAAACTCTCTGCCGGGAGCGTTCAGTGATCGATTTTGCGGGGCTGGAAGAGAAGGCGCTCCGGGTACTTGACGAAGCCGGTCCTTCCGAACTCTACCTCTCGCTGGACCACAGGATCAGGCATCTCCTCATCGATGAATTTCAGGATACCGACAGACGTCAGTGGGAGCTCGTAAAAAAACTCTGTGCGGGGTGGGAACCGGGTGACGGAAGGACGCTCTTCATTGTGGGAGATCCAAAACAGTCGATCTATGCATTCAGAAACGCCGAAGTACGTCTCTTCACCGAGGCACGGGACGGCATTCCCCGTCCGGGAGAAGTTTCCCTTGCACTCGCACCGCTTACGCTCACCACCAACTTCCGCTCATCGGAAACACTCATCGACTGGGTAAATACCCTTTTCGGAAACCGCGTGATGGCATCCCCCGACAATGATGCCGACGAGGTCGCATTCGGCGCCTCCGTGGCGTGCGGCGAAAAGAAGGAGCGCACCGGCACCCTGAGTCTCGACCTCTTTGCCGACGACGACAGGGGACACGCGGCGCAGAGCGAGGCGCGATGGCTTGCGCACAAGGTGCGCAGGCTCCTCAATGAAGGAGAGGGAGGGTTCTCCATCGCCATTCTTCTCTTTACGAGAAACCGGCTTCCCCTCTATCTCACCGCGCTCAAGGATGCGCAGATACCGGTCCAGGTGGAGGAAGGGCTTCTTCTCGCGGACCGCCCTGAGGTCATGCACCTGCTCCAGATGGCCCGGATGCTTGCCTTCCCCCACGATGACCTCGCCTGGGCATCACTTATCCGGTCACCCTGGTGCTGGTTCGATGCAAAAACGCTTTTCCACGTGGCATCGTTCCCCGCCGAGAGCTGGTCACGGAAACTGCATCTCGCCGTTGAGACGATCGAGGAACTCGGGGATCTTCTCCGCGCCGTTGATACGGCACAGAGGAGGGTCGGGCGGGACCATTTCGGTCGCGTGGTGAAGAGGCTGTGGAGTGACTGCGGCGGCGCTGAGATGACGGCACGGCGATACGGGATGTCCGGTGTGGCCAACTGTATGCGTTTCTTCGAAATCCTCGAACAATGTGAAAAGGGCACGCCGCAGGAAACGCTCGCCTGCCTTAAATGGATTATGGACACCGCATACGAACCGGTAGACCCCACGACATCGCGATCTCCCGTTCACATGATGACCGTTCACCGGGCAAAGGGGCTTGAATTCGACTTTGTGTTCCTCCCGTTCATGGACTGGAAGCCCCTCGGAAGCGGGCCCCGCATGCCTCCGCCCTATCTCATAGAACGTCTTCCCGCGACCAATGGCTCCTACTTTGTTGCCCTGGGTACCGACCGCAGGACGGGACTCACCTCGAAGACATATTCGCTCCTGAAAACCCTGGAGAAGAACCGCCGGTGGGGCGAGGCGAAGCGTCTTTTCTACGTGGCGGCGACGCGGGCGAAAAGAGGCCTCTCGATGAGCGCAGCCCTTGCCGCAAAGGAGGGCAAAATCGCCATTCCGGACCGAAGCATCCTCCGGTGGGTGACGGACGAATGCGGCTGCGGCGATGCCATTTCAGGAGTAATCGAAAGGCCGGGGAACATGATTTCAATCGCCCTTAATTCCTCTCTGCCGCCGGCAGATATGAAGCGAACCCCGCACATCAACATCCCGCCGCCCTGCGAAATCGAACCGGAAAGAATTCCCAGGGAAATCGAAACACCGTCGCTCGCCGCCGACAAAGCCGCGGGCGATGCCGAAGCAACATCCGCAATAGAAGAGACTCTCACCATTGAGCAGCTCAGGGGGACGGTAATCCACAGGCTCGTTGCAGCGATGATAACGTGCGGCATTGAGCCGTCCGAGGAAGCGGTTACCCTCGCGCTTGCACGTGAAGGCGTCCCGGCAGAAAAGGCACGTGAAATGGCCGCAGAATGTCTCGGGGAAGCACGTAAGTCCATCAGATCGGCGTTCATATCGGACCTCATGGCCCGTGCCCGGGAACCGGTACGGAGTGAATGGGCCATGGAAGACGAACCACGCCAGGGGGTAATCCGCTCGGGAAGTGCGGACCTTGCCGTGTATGACGGTTCCTGCTGGTGGATCGTGGATTTCAAGACAGGGCGGCCCATGAAAGGCGAATCGGATGAGGCATGTATCGCACGGCATGGGGACCTTCACCGGCAACAGATGAAGGCCTACAGCGAAATGGCCGTCGCCGTCACGGGGGTCGAAAAAACTGCCGTCCGCTGCGGCATATATCTCACGGCACTTCAGAAATGGGTGGAGATATCGTAAGCCCCGCGGAAACCTGTTCAGAATGTCATTGGATTCGATGTGTTCGTAAAACGTCAGACTTTGGACGGGAATGGAAAAAACTCCACGGACAGGGCGCGCTAAGTCCGAGGAATGAAGCGCAACACCGCAGATGGATTTTTTACGAAGCCATCAAGTTTGATATTGACATACGTGGTTATTACTTTATAATCGCCGCCCTGAACGTGGCTTCCCGAAGGTCACCAGGATTCACGGCTCACTAATACCAGAGAGGAGGTAAGGTTGCGTGCCTCACCTTTATGTATGTAAGAAATGCCAGGCATTTATCACCGATCCATGTCACGATAAAGCCTGCGAGTGGTGGTTGAAGAACGAAACCTTCTGCAACTGCACATGGGTCGCCTGCAATTACGGGCCCTTTACGCTTGAAGAAGTGGGGGAAATGATGGGCGTGACGAGGGAACGCATCCGTCAGATCGAAGCGAAGGCCCTGAAAAAACTGCAGCATAAGAAGAGAAAGGATCAGCTTATCGATTTCGCCATGGAGGGCCAGAATAAAAAATAATCCGCCCTTCGTGACTTCACATGACTAAAATCGCCTGTTACCGCCCCTGTGCGGTCTGCTTTTGGGAGGGCGTGCCACATCAACCTTTAAATTACGTCCCTTGAAGGCGCTGCCGTCCAATTCTTTTTTCGCCTTTTCAGCTTCCGCCTGATTCGCCATTTCGACGAATCCGAATCCTTTGCCTTCAATCACGTTTACCTGCCGCACCTCACCGTAGCCTGAGAACAGCGTCTTCAAATCCTCGCTGGTGACGGTCAGACCGAAATTCCCCACATAGAGTTTGCTTCCCTGCATGATACTCACCCTTCCTTTCTATCGACTGTTGGATTGTTGTTTCCCTCATCTTCCCGCTCGGCGAACGGTTGAGGGCCCGGTTGTATGCCGGCGATATCGGGGTCTTCTTCGGAAACTCCCGTCAGGCCGTCTTCTCTCAATTTCCTGGCGTCCGTACGGCGTACCGCCTTTTCCTCCTGTTTTTTCTTCCGCGCCTTTTCTCTTTCACGCTTGTGGAAGGTATACCTGGATTTTACCATTTTTCATTTCCTGAATCATTTTTTCAGTTGATCGTTCTCGATACACTATAAATAAAAAGGCGCCCCGGCACATGAAGCATGACGGCGGATGACGGCTGGTAGAGCAATAAAAAAACCGTCATGACTCTAAAGTGCATGGCGGCCATCCTTTGCGCTTTAAATGTCCTCATCCGGCTTTCGCGTCCCGTAGACATCTCGTACCACTTCAGGACACACTATGAATTGTATGGACCTATAGTATTATGCCTGTGGAAAGTCAAGTGTATTAAAACCATGCATGATAAGGACGCATCATGTCCCTGCTGTCTTTTTTTCCTCTCCATGTGCTACTTCTTTTTCCTGGATTTCATCTCATCGAGGAACCGCTTCATATGTTCCTTCGTCTCCGCCCGGGAAAAAAGGAGCGCCATTGCATCGAGCTCATACTCAAGGGCAGCGCGCTTATCCAGCCGGGGTACGATATCGGAAATTCTTTTTACCGCCTGGATGGCTTTCGGGGACCGCCGGGCGAGCGCACGTGCAATCCCTCGTGCCTCCTCCATGAAGCGTTCGGGGGGCGCCACTTTGTTAACGAGGCCGATCCGGAGCGCCTCGTTCGCTCCAATGGGCTCTCCCAGCATTGTAATCTCCTTGGCCTTGGCGGGCCCCACGATTCTGCAGAGAGGATCAAAGAGGGGATTCAGGCCGAATTTAAGTTCAGGATGACCGAATATCGCCGTTTCCGAGGCAACAATGATGTCGCTGACCACCGCCAGGTTGAAGCCCCCTCCCAGGGCGATGCCGCCCACGGCGGCAATGACGGGCTTTCTGAAACTGTATATTTTTTCGAGATACCGGATAATCAGCGCCATGTAATCGCTGACGTCCGCATCGCCGAGCAGGGCAAGTTCGTTGAGGTCCATGCCCGCGCAAAATACATACTCACCGCCGGTGATGATGACGGCGTTGACACCATCATCCGCTTCGAGACGTTCGAAACACTCCGCCAGTTCGAGCCTCATTTCCCGTGTAAGGGCGTTCATCTCGGAGGCCCGGTTAAGAGTCACCGTAGCGATAGTTTCTTCCCGTGCGACAATAATTGAATGGTAATCCATGGATTCACTTCAGGGTTCAGTGGCGGAATATCTCATTCTCCGGCCCCGCATATCGGCCGGGTCTTCTCCGTTACCGGCAGAATCCCGCCGCATTCTCGTCAAGGTAGAGATACTGTGCGCCTGACACCTTTTCCTCGATGGCCTTCGTCATTGCCGACGTAAGTCCCTCCATAAAATATTTCAGAATATCGGGTTTTTCCTTCTTCGGATACACCACTTCAGGCTCCTCTTCCACACCGGCGAGCTTCGCGGCAACGTCAATCGCATCATCGAGGGTTCCCAGCTCATCCACCAGTCCGAGGGCAAGGGCCTGCCGGCCGGTGACAATCTGTGCATCGGCAACGGCGGCGAGCTTCTCTTTGGGAATTTTTCTCCGTGATGCCACCATCTCAATGAACTGATCATATATATCGTCGATGACTCCCTGCATCAGTCTTTCTTCCTCAGGCGTCATGGTGCGGAAGGGCGATCCCGTGTCCTTGTACCTGCCGCTCTTGATAACCGTCGCCTTGAGGCCGATTTTCTTCAGGAGTTCATCAAACTGGGAAAAATAGATGATAACGCCGATGCTGCCAGTGATTGAACCGGGATTGGCGACAATCCTGTCCGCCGCGCAGGCAATATAATATCCCCCCGAGGCTGCCACCGATCCCATCGAGGCAACCACCTTTTTATGTTTCCTGAGACGAATCACCTTGTCGTAGATTTCCTGGGCAGGCACAATTCCTCCCCCCGGTGAATTGATTCTCAGAACCACCGCCCTCACCGCGTCATCTTCATCGAACTCATCGAGCTGCTCCACAATCTTCTGCGAACTGTGGAGGACGCCCTCCACCACCACCACGCCTACCTTTTCTTTTTCCATGAGCGAGGTCCCTTCACCGAAGAAGGAAGAAATGGCGTAGAAGACAAAAAAGAGCGCTATCCCCGCCCCCGTGAGGATTGCCAAACCGGAAAGAATTGGGTGTTTTCTCATCCTGGAATCCCGGCTGCTGATGATCCTTAGATTTTCATGCTCGAAAGGATCTCACCGAGGTTGGATACTACCTTTTCATCATTGTTCACATACTGCTTCTGGGATGACCCTTCGGAAGAGGATTCAAGATCCTTGATGCTGAGCGCGACCCGGTGGTTTTTCACGTCGATATTCTTGATGACCGCCGATATCATATCGCCCACAGAGAACATTTCCTTTGATGACTTGACTCTCTTGTGACTCAACTCTGATATATGGACGAGACCCTCGATCCCCTCCTCGATTTCCACAAAGACACCGAAGTCGGTGACATTGGTGACCTTCCCGGTGATCACCGATTCCGGTCCGTATTTCTCGGCCAACTCCTCCCAGGGATTTTTCTCCAGCTGTTTGATGCCCAGGGAGAATTTCTCATTCTCCACGTCCACGTTGAGCACGACCGCCCTGACTTCCTGGCCTTTCTTGTAGAATTCCGAAGGATGCTTGATGCGCTTCTTCCAGGAGATGTCAGAGACGTGGACAAGGCCGTCAATGTCTTCATTCACCCCGATAAAAATGCCGAAGTCGGTGATATTTCTTACTTTGCCGGCTACGATGCTGCCCGGAGGATATTTTTCCCTCAGCGCATCCCAGGGATTTTCCTGAGCCTGCTTGAGACCGAGGGAAATCCGCTTGTGTTCGGAACTCACTTCGAGCACCATAACCTTCACGATATCGCCTACCGAGAGGACCTTGGAGGGATGTTTTATCTTTTTCGTCCAGAACATCTCCGATATGTGTGTAAGGCCCTCCACACCCGGTTCCAGTTCAACGAATGCGCCGTAATCGGTGACGCTCATCACTTTGCCTTCCACAATCGATTCCACGGGATAGCGTTCCGCCACCGAGCCCCAGGGATTTTCAATGAGCTGTTTGATGCCCAGGGATACCCGTTCCTTCTCCCTGTCGAAACTCAGCACCTTGACGGTTATCTTCTGGTCCTTCGAGTAAAGCTCCGAAGGGTGCCGTATGCGCCCCCACGACATATCGGTGATATGGAGGAGGCCGTCGATGCCGCCTAGGTCGACAAATACGCCGTAATCGGTAATGTTCTTGATAATGCCTTCCGCCACCGATCCTTCCTGGATAAGGTCGAGCGTCTTCTGTTTTTTCTCATCCTTTTCCCGCTCAAGAATCGTCTTGCGGGAGAGCACGACGTTGTTTCGCTTCCTGTCGTACTTGAGCACCTGGAAATCCATGGTCTTGCCGGCATACCGGTCGAGGTCACGGACGGGATAGACGTCTATCTGCGACCCCGGCAGAAAGGCGATAAACCCGATATCGACGGAAAGTCCGCCCTTGACTCTGCCGATAACGGTCCCTCTCACGGTGCCGTTTTCAGCGTGCGCCTTTACGATATCGTCCCAGACCTTTATGTGGACCGCCTTTTCTCTTGACAGGATGAGATCGTCATCCTTTTTCCTGTCGATGAATACTTCTATTTCATCGCCATCGGTCACGGTGAGCTCGCCTTTTGCATTGGTGACCTGATCCCTGCTCAGCCGCCCTTCCATTTTATAGCCTACATCCACCATGACCATATCGTCATTTATCTGGACCACCCGACCCTTCACAATCTGTCCGGTAGGAATATCCTGAAAGCTCTGTTCGTAGAGTTCAACGAAACTTGCATCGTCTTTCTGATTCTCTTTGCGAGTTGCCCCCGTCTCATCGGTTGAAGTGTGTTCGTTGTGTTGGGTTGTCTTGTTGACCTCGTCTACCATTACCAAACTACCCCCTGAAATAATTATGAAAAGCGTTTTAGGTTCGATTTAGCTAACACAGTCACTTTTAAATAGCAAGTCAATTGCAATCACTACTGATTTCTCTCACTTGCCATGGAGCGGCGGATCACTTTCATCATCTCGTGCACTACCATATCGATATCCATGCCTGTGGTATCAATAATTATGGATCCTTCAGGGGGCTTTAAGGGCGCAATATCGCGCTTGCTGTCCTGACGGTCCCTCTCGGCGAGGTTTTTCTCAATCTGGGCGGGATCGGCGGTCATACCCCGCACCAGAAGCTCCCTGTGCCGTCTCACGGCGCGAGTACCCGGACTCGCATCAAGGTAAAACTTCACATCCGCATCGGGAAAGACTACCGTCCCCACGTCCCTGCCCTCCGCCACGATACCCCCCCGCCTTGCCGCTTCCCGCTGAAGAGAAAGGAGCGCGGCTCTGACCACGGGGACAGCCGATATCGCGGAGGCGCAGGCGCCAACCTCTTCCGTCCTGATTTTCCCGGTCACGTCCTCACCGTCAACGAACAAGGTCATCGCCCCGCCCTGCATCTCGAACGATATATCCGTCTCTGCACACAGGTCGGCGAGTAATGTCACGTCGCCGGATGGAATTCCACGCTGCAGGACTTTGTACGCAAGTGCGCGGTACAGGGCGCCGGTATCGAGGCAGGTGTATGACAGCCTTTCGGCGATACGCCTGGATACGGTGCTTTTCCCCGCACCGCCCGGTCCGTCGATGGTAATGACGAGCGCCTTTTCTGTTCGCTTGTGGTGTGTCATGAGTGCCTTTTTATAAGATTCTCCACCCGGCGCCCGGATTCGGCAGCCCCGGGGAAATTATACAAAGTAATCAACTATGGTATGTTCGTACCTGCAGTTGCGGAGCGGATGTGGCCCCCGGCGGGACTTGAATCATGTGCCCGGACTCCGGTCTGTGTCTCCCTACCGGTGGTGCCGGGCGGTATCATTGCGACTTTAATTGCTTTTTTCTGTGTTCATCTTCAAGTTCCCTCACCCTCCTGAGGTGAGGGCCGTCCTCCCTCCAGAGCCAGCAGCTGTTGACAAGGAGAGAAGAATCGAATGAGGGAAGCTCGATGGAATCGGCCCGCTGTCGCAGATAGAACGCCCACTGCCCCTGAACCGCCGCCGATGCCGTCGCATGCACCAGATTCGTCAGGTGAATACAGCCCCTTGTTCCCCCGATAAGTTCATTGGTCAGCTGGGTGAAGCCGGGTCTTATGGTGAGTCCCGCCATTTTCTCAATGACGGCCGCTGCTTCACGACACAGCTCGTGAGGTACGGTTTTCATGACCACCGTTGCCGACTGTATGACGGGACCGGGGAGCCGCACCTCGAATGTGATCACCATGTGATGAATCACGCCTGGTTCGACAAATTTCTGCGCCGTGTAGACGAAGGAGGGACAGTACCGGTCGTCCCTGAGCTCACCTTCGACAATGAGCGTGGCGGTATCGACTTCGCGGGTTGTTACCGTGATGGTCCGTGTGTGAACTTTGCTGGTATCCTCAGTCATATCGGTATGATTCGGTGAACCGGGTACGCTCTATACCACAGCACTTCCTCTTGTACAATCCGAAACTGCCCTTGATAAAAGCGGGAAAAGAAGTTAAGGTCGTGGCGAAAACCCGGAGCAACTCATGGATATCATTACCCGTCGCGTGTCATCAGTTTCATATATCATACAGTGTGTCCTTGTCATGGTGATCATCCTTTTCGCCGCCCCCTCATGGGCGATGCTCACCATCGAAGAAGAAAGGGCGCTCGGGGACGAGTTTTACAAGAAGCTCGCCGACCGGAACATACTCGTTAAGAACCAGGAAATCAACGGATACATCAACGAACTGGGCACACGCATACTCTCCCAGAGCGAGCAATCGCCCTTTTCGTTTACCTTCTCCGTCGTGAACGATTCCGGCATCAACGCCTTTGCCACCCCGGGCGGTTATGTCTACGTGTACAGCGGCCTGATCAGGAACACCGAAAACGAAAGCCAGCTCGCGGGCGTGCTCGCCCATGAAATTGCCCACGTAAAAGCACATCACATCGCGAAGCTCATGGAGAAACAGACCAAACTGGGCATCGCCGCCCTCGCGGGCATGCTCGCCGGGGCGTTTCTCGGCGGCAAGGAGGGAGGCGCCGCCATAGCGAGTCTCTCCATGGCCACGGCCGCGTCACTCAGTCTCAAGTACAGCAGGGAAAACGAGGAAGAGGCGGATCTTCTTGGAATGAATTACCTGGTGAGAGCGGGCTATGACGGGCACGGCATGCTCGATTTTCTAAAAATCATGCGGCAGTATGAATTCTATTCGAACATCGTCCCTTCATACTTTCTCACCCATCCCGGGACCGGTGACAGGATACGGTATCTCGACGGTCTGCTTGAGACTACATACAGAAAATCCACGGGAAAGGAAACGATTCTTTTGCGCTTTCCCCGCGTGAAAACCATCCTCATCATTGACGAGGACAACCCCGAATCGCAGATAAAATACTTCAGGGAAAGACTTGCGCAGAATCCCGGCGATGTTGAAGGCATCTACGGCCTCGCCATGGTCCACCAGAAACTGGGCAACATGGAAGACGCTTTCGGCAATTTCGAGCATGCCCTTGCCCTCGCACCGGACGATGCGGACATACTGAGGGATCTGGGAATCAATTACTTCAATACGGGTCGCACGGAAGCGGCGATAGAAAAACTGGGAAAAGCCCATGCCCTCAACCGGGACGACAGGGACACCATTCTGTATCTCGGAAAGTCCTATGATGCCGCGGGCGAGTTTGCGAAGGCCCTTTCCTCTTTCAATGACTACCGCCTGAAGGACCCCGATGACGCCGCTATATACTACAATCTTGCGATGGCCTACGGCAGAATCGGAGATAGCGGACGGTCCCATTACAATTTCGGCATCTTCTTCAAAAAAAGCGTCAAACCCAAGAGCGCCCTCTTTCACTTCAAGGCCGCACTTGAGGCCTTTCCTCCCGGAAGCGAAGAGGCCTCCCGCGTCAAAAGTGAGATTGATTCTCTTTCCGCTCAATGAGCCGTGAGGGCGCGGACCCTCCCCGTCACCGCAGAGGCCACTTCTCTTTGACATTTGGTCTTTATATGATATGTTCCAGACCGCATTTTCCGCTCCACGGGAGGTCCCGATGAAAATCACCCTCACAAAATATCCGCTCCACCGCACCGCCTGTGATGCCGTCGTTGTTACCCACTTTGAAGACGACTCCCGGCCGAGAGGTGAAGGATATGCACTCGACAAGCGCACATCCGGCCTTATCGGTGCGCTTCTCAAGGACGGTGATTTCAAGGGGAAACTTTTCGAGACATCACTTCTCTATACGCGGGGTCTCATCACGAGCAAACGGATTATCGTCATCGGCATGGGGAAGAGAAGCGAGTGTGACGCCGAACGGATACGTGCGGTCTTTTCAAAAACAGCCCGTACTGCGCGTGACCTGCGACTTCGCAGTTTCGCCGCGGCGATTGACTTCGACGGGGCCGGTCCCGGACCCTCCGATGCCGCCCGCGCTGCCGTGGAAGGGGTGCTTCTCGGACTCTACCGCTTCATGCCCTACAAGACGGGAGACGACGATCAGAAGAGGGATCCCGGAAAATTCATCATCGTCGGCGAAGGACAGGGTCTTCGCCATGCCGTAGAGACTGCGGAAATCATATCGAAGGCGGTTTCCCTCACCCGCGATCTCGTCTCAAACCCCGCCAACCGGCTGACGCCGGCGGCGCTTGCCCGGAAAGCGAAGGAACTGCTCACGGGCCGCGGTGTCAACGTCACCGTGTACGATCAAAAGAGGATACAAAAGATCGGGATGAACGCGCTTCTCGGGGTTGCCCGGGGAAGTGACGAGGGGGCGCGCCTTATTATCATGGAATACAGGGGGGGGCGTGGAAAAGAACGGCCGCTGGTGCTGGTGGGAAAGGGAATCACCTTCGACAGCGGCGGCCTCAACCTGAAGCCGGCGGAAGCCATGGGCGACATGAAAGAAGACATGGCGGGTGCGGCGGCAGTCATAGGGACGCTACGGGCGGCGGCGGATCTCGGTATTCCCGCCCATATCGTGGGGATCGTGCCGGCAGCGGAAAATCTCCCCAGCGGGCGTGCCTGCAAACCCGGTGATGTCCTCACGTCACTTTCCGGCACGACCATCGAAGTGACCAACACGGATGCCGAGGGGCGCCTCGTCCTTGCCGATGCCCTCACTTGGGCGCACCGCTACAGGCCGCGGGCCATCATCGATATCGCCACTCTTACCGGCGGATGCATCATCGCCCTTGGAAACGGCATCTCCGGACTTCTCGGGACGGACGAGACGCTCACTGCCATGCTGAAGGACGCGGGGAAGGAAACGGGTGAGCACCTCTGGGAACTCCCGCTCTGGCGCGACTACGAAGAACTCATGAAGAGCGATATCGCCGACGTGAAAAATGCAGCCGGCAGGCCCGCCGCCACCATCACCGCGGCACTCTTTCTGAAAAAATTCGTGGGCGACTGCCCCTGGGCGCACCTCGACATCGCAGGCACCGCCTCCCTCACAAAAGAAAGGGCCTACATTCCGAAGGGGGCATCGGGAGTCGGCGTGCGCCTCCTCGTGCAATTCCTTGAGAGGTGGGTCCGGAGACAGGATGGAGCGGATTCTCACCGTCACTAATCTTCGCACGTATTTCGAAACGGGAAGGGGAACCGTCAGGGCGGTGGACGGCGTGGATATCTCCCTCGACCGGGGGCACACCCTCGGAATCGTGGGGGAGTCGGGGTGCGGAAAAACCGTGCTCGCCCTCTCAATCATGCGACTCATCCCCGAACCGCCCGGCCGCATCCTTTCGGGGGAGGTCATACTGCAGGGCGTCAACCTCCTCGCGCTCGATCCCCGCGCAATGCGAAGCATCAGGGGGAAGGAAATCTCCATGATTTTCCAGGAACCCATGAATTCGCTGAATCCTGTGCTGACGGTGGGCGACCAGATTGGCGAATCAATCCGCCTGCACCAGGGGATTGGCCCGCGTGAGGCTGCCGGGCGGGCCAGGGAAATGCTCGAACTCGTGGGAATGCCCTCGGCGGTGGAGCGACTCGACCAGTACCCCCACCAGATGAGCGGCGGGATGCGCCAGCGGGTCATGATTGCAATGGCACTCGCGTGCAGCCCGAAACTCATGCTCGCCGATGAACCGACAACGGCGCTGGATGTCACCATACAGGCGCAGATTCTTGAACTGCTGGAGGAGATGAAGCGCAAGGCGGGCACGTCTATCATGCTGATCACCCATGACCTCGGTGTGATTGCGGAATCGGCACAGCATATGGCGGTGATGTATGCGGGCACGATAGTGGAATACGGAACGGTGAGCGAGGTTCTCGCCGACCCGCTGCACCCCTATACGCAGGGACTCATGGAATCGACCCCGGATCACATTAACGGCTCATCGAAAAAGCGAGACCGGCTGAGTGTCATACCCGGGACCGTTCCCAATCTCTACAGCCTGCCGCCGGGGTGCAGCTTCCAGGAGCGCTGCGCTTTCGTAATGCCCGTCTGCAGGGAACAGCACCCCGGCGTGACGGAGCGCATGCATGGCCGCAATGTTCGGTGCTGGAAATATTCCTGAGATCGTGGATACGGATACATGAATACTGCGCCACTGCTCGATGCGAAGAACATCACCAAACACTTCCCCGTCACCGGGGGAATTCTCAGGGGGATTCTCGGCTTCGTGCGGGCCCTCGACGGAATCAACCTTCAGATATTCAGGGGAGAAACCCTCGGCCTCGTCGGCGAGAGCGGCTGCGGAAAGACGACGCTGGGAAGGATCATCGCTCTCCTTGAAACACCAACTTCGGGTACAATCAATCTGATGGGAAACGAGCCGGGCTGCCTGTCAGGAAAGGAACTGAGAAATTTCAGGCGCCATGTGCAGCTCATCTTCCAGGACCCCTATTCGTCCCTCAATCCGCGGATGAGCGCCGGCGCCATCGTGGGAGAACCACTTGAACTCCACAGCCGGATGACTCGAAAAGAGCGGGAAGAGGCCGTCGCAGGACTCATGGAAACGGTGGGCCTCACCAAAGAGCAGACAGGAAGGTACCCCCACGAATTCAGCGGCGGCCAGCGGCAGCGGATCGGAATCGCACGAGCCCTCGCACTCAGGCCGGCGCTCGTCATCGCCGATGAACCCGTCTCAGCGCTCGATGTATCCATCCAGGCACAGATTCTGAACCTTCTGAAAGACCTGCAGGAACGGTTCGATCTCACCTACCTCTTTATCAGCCACAACCTCAACGTGGTGGGACACATGAGCGACAGAATCGCCGTGATGTACCTGGGGAAAATCATCGAGCTCGCCGGGACGGAACGCCTCATCAGGGAACCGCTGCATCCCTATACGAAGGCGCTGCTCACCGCCATTCCCCACATCGTCCCGTCAGGCAAACGGCCGGACATACATCTCACGGGTGAAATTCCGAACCCTCTCACCCCCCCCGCGGGCTGTGCCTTCCATCCACGGTGTCCCTTAAGAATCGCCCCCTGCGACAGGGTAGTGCCGGAACTGGGCGGGGAGGGAAACCGTCTCGTCGCGTGCCATCTGTACACGGTCTAAAAAAACCCTTGACGAACGATACTCAAAAGACTAAAAAGCAACCCCTGCTTTAGGCGCGGTACGTATGAATTCCATCTAAACGCTCTTCTGTGCGCACGGAAGGTGTAGTGATCTCACGCGTGACGTCCCATACTCAGGGGTACAGAATGTGCGCCCGTAGCTCAGCTGGATAGAGTGGCAGACTTCGAATCTGTTGGTCGTAGGTTCGAATCCTACCGGGCGTACCAGCTTCATAAAATATTATCTCATTAAATCAATCACTTACAATTTTGGAACCTACTGAAATTTATCCAGTAGGTATTCTCATGGAAGTCCACCCCCTGTTCGATAAGATGGCCAGAGCGCAGGGATGGCATTCACACGCCCTTATGGAAAAGATCGCAGAAAGCGGGTCTATCCAGGACCTACACGAAATCCCCCCGGATATTCGCAAGGTATTTGTCACGGCCCACGATATCACGCCGGAGGATCATATCCGGATGCAGGCGGCGTTCCAGAAGCACACCGATAATGCAGTCAGTAAAACCGTGAATTTCCCCCACACTGCAACAATCGAAGATGTCAAAAAAATATACGAACTCGCCTATAAAATGGATTGCAAGGGCGTGACCATATATCGTGACGGGTCAAGGGACCAGCAGGTGCTTTCAACCGTCAAGAAACCAAAAAACGCAGGAGAGAAGAACGCCGTCCGCGAACGACCTCTGTCCCTTAAAGGATGGACATACCGAATGCAGACTGGCTGCGGCCCATTGTATGTCACAATCAATGAAGATGAATCGGGTCTTTTCGAGGTATTTACCACGATGGGCAAGGCAGGTGGCTGCGCTGCGTCACAAAGTGAGGCTATTGGGCGGATGGTTTCTCTTGCCTGGCGGAGCGGTGTTCAACCTCACCAGGTCATCAAGCAGCTACTGGATATCTCCTGTCATTCACCTTCGGGCTTTGGTGATACTAAGATTCTTTCCTGTGCCGATGCGGTCGCTAAGGCTATTCAGCTTCACATGGTATCAAATGGATATTCTGAGAAAATAGAGAAAAGGCCTTTATTCAAAGGGGCATGCCCTGACTGTGGTGGTATCATCGATCACCAGGGGGGATGCTTGACATGCCGTGCCTGTGGTTATAGCGAATGTGGATGATAATCTGTCCTGAGTTGAGTTTGATTTGACAGGGTATTGTTAAAGAAGGTGCTGATTTCTCTTCCAGTAGAGTAGAGAGCTGGCGTAGTGGTTGATTGCTCTATTTCCAGCTCCCCCTCATCAAACCGTACGTTCGGTTTTCCCGAATACGGCTTTCCGATTATCTTCTTCCGGAAGCTTTCGCCTGCTGAGACCAAGGAGCCTT
>JAPLJO010000126.1 GCA_026388515.1 Deltaproteobacteria bacterium
AAGAACGGTAATATTCGTCAGCTTTGCACCGTCAGGCGATGTGACGGCGATGGTGATTTTCCCCGTCCCCGGAGCGGCGGCGATGGTCGCCTTCGTGGCATCATCGGGGAATTCGTCCACGTCATTGGGAACGCCGTCACCGTCGGAGTCATTGGAGATGGTTCCGATGACCAGGCGGAAGCCAGTATCAGCCCAAGCGTATCCTACGGGATTCTGCAATAGGCGATTACTTGAAGTGCAACCTTCTACCCCCACGACACTGCCATCTCCGCTATCATAGGCACCACCCCGGATTACTTTCCCCACGCCGGCCGCCGGACCGGTGGGATCGGTCTCACTGTCCGACGAGTAGGTACCGTACCAGTCCTGGCACCATTCCCAGACGTTTCCGTGCATGTCGTAGAGACCCCAGGGATTTGCCGCTCTTGTTTTTACCTGGTGGGGCCACTGCTCATCGGCATCCCATGCATTATCACAATACCAGGCGAATGTGCCCAGGTCTGCGGGCTCGTCCCCGAAGGAAAATACGGTTGCGGTGCCCGCGCGGCAGGCATACTCCCACTCCGCCTCCGTGGGAAGGCGATAGTTGTACGTGCCCTCGGCATTCTTTGCGTCAATAAATGCCTGGACATCGTTCCACGACACATAGGTGGCAGGATAGCTGTCGCCGTCTTTCACATACTGCCGGCCGGCCCAGGGCTTTGTGCCCATGACGTCATACCATTCCTTCTGGGTCACTTCCGTAATCCCGATATAGAACCCTGTCGAGATGGTGACCGTATGGACAGGCTGTTCATCCGCGAATCCGCTTATGCTCCCCATTTGAAACGAGCCTGGCTGGATATAGACAAACCCGCTGATTGCTTCTGCTGCCGCCGCCGGGGGAACGGGAATCGCGAATGTAAACATCATGACGGCAATCAATGTGAAAACCGGAACGGTGTTTTTATGAAACGCCTTTTTCATGGCCTCTGTCCTCTGTGTGATGTGTGTCAGTGTGATTATGCTCATGACGTGCCGGAATGCGGCCGCCGGCTGCCCCGGCTTTTATGCATTCCCTCGATAGGATATTATTAATACAGGGCAGCGCCAAATAGCAAGCCGATTATAGGCGTACTGAAGTTCAGAGATAAGGCGTGAACCGGCGAAGGGGCTGGTATGTTTCCGGTTTCCGACTTTCCATTTCCCGATTTACATCTTGACCATTCCGGCGTGCCGTGATACGAAGACACCCACCAATCATTTGTTTTTGTGGACTTTTTGTGCGCACCGCGCATAGCGGCCGCGCATGTCAACGACAGTCGAATTCAATCAAAAGGAGAATCGGAACATGGAACAGCAGGGCATCTATAAGAACCCCATCTTTCTGAATTCAGTGACCCATCGGTCGGTCAGGGTGACGCCGGTCACGGAATTCAAATTCGCGGGTGAACTCAATTCGGTGGTGATTGTGGGACAGGAGTTCCTCGAAGCGGCGAAGTTCTATCCCCTTGCATTTACCAAGGCGCAGAATGAAGAAATCATTCCTGTGGCGATCATGGGATTGAGGAAAAAGGAAAACCTCTTTGTGGATGCCGACGGCGCGTGGCGCGAGGGAGCGTATATCCCCGCGTTCTTCCGCCGTTACCCCTTCATCCTCGCGAGCAACGTGGGGCAGGACGGTTCATTCGCGGTGTGCGTCGATTCGTCGTACGAGGGATTCGGTGCGAAGAAAAAGAAAGAGGGCATCGTCCTCTTCGATGAGAAGGGGGAACAGACCGAGGAATTCAAGAGGGTCATCGAGTTTCTCCGGCGGTATCAGCTCCAGCATGAGAACACGAGGGAGTTTATACGGGTGCTCAAGGACTATGCACTCTTCAAGGATGTGTCGGCGAATATCACGCTCCCGGCGGGAGAGAAGCTCGGCTTCACCGGCCTCATGATGGTGGATGAGCCGAAGATGCTCCAGCTCGAGGACGACAAAATTCTTCACCTCGTGAGAACGGGATACCTTCCCTGGGTCTATGCCCACCTCTATTCGCTTTCGAATTTCCGGTCCCTCATGGGACTTGCGTCGCGCGGCAAGGGGGGAATCAAAGGCTGAGAGGGTGTATACGGCGTGGAAGGGCCGTCAGTTGATCCGCCGCGGCTTTTCCATGGCTGCCGCCGGCGTTTTCTGAAGCGATACGGTGAGGGGCAGGTTCCATCCCGTCTTTTCAACCGCATCGGCGATGAGCTTGCGGATGGAGTGGATGAGCGGGAGGGTCATGGCAAGATTGATGGACTTTCCCTCGGCAGTGACAAACGACATCGTATGATGGGGGCCCGGTCCCCGGTGTGCCTGGAGCTTTGAAATCAGAAGCGGCGCGGGGCCGAGTGGTGTTTCGGCGGTCGGTGCGGCGTAGGGCGTTTTGAAATCAGTTGTGGAGAGTGCGGCCTCCTGCTGGAATTCCTTCAATGCCTCGCGGTGATCCGAGGGGACGCCCTCGACGCGGCGGGTGTCGTCCTCGACAATGCGCTCGCAGACATTCCAGAAACCCTGGGCGAAACGGCGCGTGAGCCAGAGGCGGTATTCCGTGAGAGCGCCCTCCGACTCCGATGATATGCGGAGCAGGAGCCGGTCCTCGACGGGATTGTAGCTTATGTTTATCTGTTTCAGTTTTGTGGCCATAATGCGTGGGGTCGGGCCGCGGCTTCTGCCGCCGGGCCCTTTTATTCTTTGATGGGGAAACCTATAGAGAAAAAGCCGATGCGTGTCAAGGATGAAGGGTGTGTGAACCACATGTGCACATCGATGACACGGACGGCGTTATCCGAGGGGTGGTAAAAATGAAAAAGACGATAGTGGCGGTATGTGTGGCATTGGCGTTCGTTGCCGGCGTGGCGATGGCTTTCGCGGCTGACTCGAAGGTAGGCTACATCAATGTGCAGAGGATCGTGAGCGAGTCGGATATCGGGAAGGTGGCGAAGCAGGACGTGGACAAACTGCGGCAGGAAAAGCAGGCTGAGGTCAACGGGAGTGCGGCGGCGATAAACACGCTCAAGACGGATATCGATACAAAGAAAGGTGCCATGCAGGCGAAGGAACTGCAGGAGAAGACGCTGAAGCTCCAGGACATGGTGAAGGAACACAAGCGCCTCGTTGCCGATGTCAATGACGAATTGACGAGAAAAGACAGGGAGCTGGTCGCCGATATTCTGAGGCAGGCCGACGGCGTCGTCAAGATGGTGGCGAAGAAGGGGAACTACACCATCATTATCAAAGATCCCAATGCCGTGGGCTACCTGGACCCGGCGTTCGACATCACCGATGAGGTGCTGAAGGAGTTGAATAAGAAGTAAAGAAGCGGCGGTAGTGTTTTAAAAAGATTTAAAGATTATCCGGTCATCTGTTATAGTATGGCGGAGTCTGCTCGCAGAGGAGGTGTGAATACGAGATGGGAAAAGTTCACGCACAATATTTAATTGATGAGAAGGGACATAAAAAAGCTGTTGTAGTTCCTGTCGAGGAATACAAAGAACTTCTCGAAGATCTCCATGATCTGGCAATTATTGCCGAGCGCAGGGATGAACCTGTAATCAGCTTCAGCGAATTAAAGAAACGGCTCGGAGCAGATGACATCTTATAGGAAGCATATATAAAAAGTAACACCTTATGCCTTTTTCCCCACCGCCTCGAACACTTCCTCCGCGCTGATATCCCGCATGCATTTCATGGTGTCGCATACATTCCCGTCACCAGTGGCGGGGCATCCTGCTGAATTTTCACACAATAAAAAATTATTTCAAAATCGATGAATTCTTGTAAAGCTCTTTTTTCAAGTCAAAGTGCCACTTCCAGATCTGGTAGATGGGCGGGTAGACAATCAGCTCCAGGATAAATGAAGTGAATATTCCGCCGATCATGGGTGCCGCGATACGCTTCATCACGTCAGATCCTGCACCCAGTGACCAGAGTATCGGCACGAGTCCCAGGAACGTTGTTGCCACCGTCATGAATTTGGGTCTGAGCCGCTTTACCGCACCGTAACGTATCGCTTCCTGCAGGTCTTCGAGCGAGCGCAGTCTACCTTCCTTCTTTGCCTGGTTATACGCAAGGTCAAGATAGAGGAGCATGAAGACACCTGTCTCCGCATCGACGCCGAGAAGTGCGATGAGCCCCACCCAGACCGCGATGCTCATGTTGTAGCCGAGCAGATAGAGGAACCAGAATGCGCCGATGGCGGAAAAGGGCACTGCCAAAAGCACGATGAATGTCTTGGTGATCGAGCGTGTGTTGAGCCACAGGAGAAAGAAGATCAGGAAAAGCGTGATCGGCACCACCACTTTCAGCCGTTCCCTGGTCCGCTGCATGCCTTCATACTGGCCGCTCCACGAGATCGCATAGCCGGGCGGCAGGTTTACTTTTTCGCGAAGCAGTAGCGAGGCTTCGTCGATGTACCCTTTCGGGTCGCGATCCGCAATGTCTACATAGACATAGCCTGTGAGCAGGCCGTTTTCGTTCCGGATCATTGAGGGTCCGGTGGCGGTACTGATCTCGGCAAGGTCTGAAAGCGGTATATGGCGCTGTCCCCCGGAGGTAGTGACCAGCACGCGCCCCAGAGCGCCGATATCCTCCCTGAAATCGCGCATGTACCGGACATTCACGGGATACCTCTCGCGCCCCTCAACTGTTGTGGTCACGCTTTCTCCCCCGATTGCCCTAGCAACCACGTCCTGCACCTCCTCCATGCTCAGCCCGTAGCGGGCAAGCTCCGTCCGGTTCCACTTGATATCAAGAAAACTGCCTGAGCCCGTGCGCTCTGCGAACACGCTGCGCGTTCCTTTCAAGGTGAGAAGCGCGCTTTCAACCTGCGCCCCGACTTGCTCTATAGCGGCAAGGTCTCCCCCTGAGATCTTGAGCCCGACGGGTGTACGCAGGCCGGTGCCGAGCATCTCGATCCGTCCCTTGATCGGCATCGTCCAGCCGGCTGCGAGACCTGGAAGCTGCAGTGCCTGGTTCATCTGGCCGATCAGCTCCTCTTGTGAGATGGTATCGGGAGTGATGTGGCGCAGGACCGCTTTCATCCAGGCGGGCGCCCAGGACGAGTACCAGGTTTCGGCCTGCCGCCATTCCTGCTTGGGCTTCAGGATGATCACGGTCTCGAGCATGGAGAGCGGAGCAGGATCGGTTGATGTATCGGCGCGCCCTGCCTTGCCCAAGACGTACTGCACTTCCGGGAACTGCTTTATTATCCTGTCCGTGACCTGCAGGAGCTTTTGGGCCTCGGTAATGGAGATGCCCGGCATGGTCGAAGGCATATAAAGAATGGAGCCTTCCTCGAGTGGCGGCATGAATTCAGAGCCGATCTTAAGATAGATGGGGACTGTGGCAATCACCATGACCAAGGCGCCGGCGATGACGGTCCATTTCCGGCGCAACGCCCACGACGCCGCAGGCTCATAGATCCTGATGAGGAACCGGCTGACCGGGTGCTTGTCCTCGGAGCGGATCGTGCCAACCAATACCGAATTCAGCATACGGCATAAGAAACGTGGCCGGAATACGAACGAGTTCATCTGCATGAAGAGGATGCGCAGGGCCGGATCGAGCGTGACAGCAAGCACGGCCGCGATGATCATGGAGAGGTTCTTGGTGTAGGCGAGGGGTGTGAAAAGACGCCCCTCCTGCGCCTCCAGCGCGAGCACCGGGATGAATGATACAGCAATCACAAGGAGCGCATAAAAGCTCGGGCCCGCCACCTGCTTGATGGCATTGACAACGACCGTACGGTACTCCTCGCGACGGCCTGCGCGGTCCCACTGCTCCAGGCTCTTGTGCGTCTGCTCCACCACGACGATGGCTGCGTCAACCAGCGCGCCGATGGCAATGGCGATGCCTCCCAACGACATGATGTTCGCCGTTATGCCCATCATCCGGAAGGGGATGAAGGCGAGCAGCACCGCAACCGGTATGGTGATCACGGGGATGATGGCGCTGGGAATGTGCCACAGGAAGAGCAGGATCACGAGGGCGACTGTGAAGATCACTTCCACGAGTGTCGATTTCAGGTTGTCGATAGCGCGATTGATCAAGTCTGAGCGGTCATAAATGGGAACGATTTTGACGCCTTTGGGCATGCCCGGCTCTATTTCCCTGATCTTCGCCTTCACGCGGTCGATCACATCGAGCGTGTTCTGACCATTGCGCATCACCACGATGCCTGATACCACTTCCCCCTCACCGTTGAGGTCGGATGCACCGCGGCGCAGATCGGGGCCCACCTCCACGGTTCCGATATCCCTGACACAGATGGGCGTGCCGGTCTCACTCACTGCAACGACGATCTCCTCAAAGTCTTTGACCGAACGGGCATAACCGCGGCCGCGCACCATGTACTCGGTACCGCCGAACTCGATGAGTCGCCCGCCCGTCTCCGTGTTACCGGAGCGGACCGCTTCCACCACCTTGCTGATCGGCAGGCCGAATGACTGCAGGCGATTAGGGTCGACGTTCACCTGGTACTGTTTGCCGAAACCGCCTAACGACGCGACCTCCGCGACGCCGGGGACAGACTTCAGGTAGTAGCGCAGGTACCAGTCCTGGTACGTACGCAGTTCAGCCAGGCTTTGCGTGCCCGATTCATCTACCAGGGCATACTGGAAGACCCAGCCCAGCGCTGTTGCGTCCGGCCCCAGTTCGGTGCGCACTCCCTGGGGGAGCGTGGGCAGCACGGAAGAAAGATACTCCTGTGTGCGCGAGCGCGCCCAGTAGGGGTCCGTGCCGTCCTCGAAGATGGCATAAACGTAGGAGTAGCCGAAATCGGAAAAGCCGCGCACGGCCTTCACGCGCGGGGCGCCGAGCATTGCGGTCACGATGGGATAGGTAACCTGGTCCTCGATGATGTCGGGACTCCGGTCCCAGCGCGAGTAGATGATGACCTGCGTGTCTGAGAGGTCGGGGATGGCGTCGAGCGTGACGTGCATCATTGACCACCAGCCTGCGATACAGGCCGCGGCCACGAGAGCAAGCACGATGAACCGGTTGTTAACGGAGAAATCGACGATGCGGTTAATCATGCGGCGGTCACCATGAATTAACGTTGTGCGGGGTTTGATGGTCGGGCGGCTGCCTGGCGCCCTACTCTTTCAGGTACTGTTCCGGCCCATTCTGGAATGAAACCTTACACTCGTTCCTGCAGAAGTAATACGTCTTGCCACGGTACTCCAGCATCCGGCCCGCCGCCGTCGCCGATGTAATATCCACCTCCATGCCGCAGACGGGGTCCATAGCCCGCTGAGGCGTCTGGGGCGCATCGGCTGCTGCCTTCATCCGGCTCTCCGACAGGTACTGTTCCGGCCCTTTCTGGAATGAAACCTTGCACTCGTTCATCTTGCAGAAGTAATACGTCTTGCCACGGTACTCCAGCATCCGGCCCGCCGCCGTCGCCGACGCAATATCCACCTCCATGCCGCAGACTGGGTCCATAGCCCGCTGAGTCGTCTGAGGTGCATCAGCTGCCGCATACATGCCGGCTGCTGCCGCCTTCATCCGGCTCTCCGAATCGATGAGGAACGTGCCTGAGACGACGATGCGCTCTCCTTCCATGAGGCCCCTGGTGATCTCCATTTGACTGTCCAACCGCCAGCCTGTCTCAACCTGGCGAGGCTCGAAGAAGCCGTTGCCGCGGTCCACGAAAACGGTATTCCTGAGACCAGAACAGATGACAGCGTCTACAGGAACAGTGATGGCTGCAGGCAGTTGCACGGGAAACTCTACATCCACAAACATGTCGGGCTTCAATAGATACCCGTGATTCTCCATTTCCAGGCGCACCTTCAGTGTGCGCGAGGTCGCGTCGAACTGGGGAAGCACATTGCTCACGATGGCTTGAAGCTCTTTCTTCTGATGAGGAACGATCACGCGCACCTTCATTCCCGGCTTGACGTACTCCGTCTCATTCCGGAAGAAATCGGCTAAAACCCAGACCCGGCTCAGGTCGGCGATGCGATACAACTCGGCGCCCTTCTCAAAGCGCTGGCCAACGGACACGTTTCTGGCGATGATGAAGCCCGTTGCCGGGGCGGTGATGTAAATGTTCTTTGTGTACTGCTTTGTGCGGGCTATTTCCTCGATCTGCAGATCGCTCATGCCCAGGTTGCTGAGCGAATCGACATACTGCTGGAAATTGATACTCGTCTGATTGATCTGGGCGGGTATTTCTTTGCTGCTTGCCTGGAAGCGGTCGAGAGAACTGAGGGCGTAAATGTACGCCTGCTCTGCACTAAGTAACTCGGGGGCATAATAGGAAGCCAGCCGCTCGTCCTTGTTCACGAGACTTCCTGTTGAATTGCCGTAGGTCTCTCTGATCCATCCATCGACGGCGGCGTTGAGCCGGTAGACGCGCGTCTCGTCAGTCGCCACCCTGCCGACGGTCCGCATCACACGATGCACCGCGGCCTTTTCCACGACCGCAGTTTTGACTCCGATCACCTGCTGCTTTTCTGGGCTGACCCGTACCGTGCCCGGCGGCATAGCAGAAGACGCACCTCTGGCCATTTGCTGTGGAGTTCCCTCATCCACGTAAACCGGCTCCATATTCATGCCGCAGGGTGCGATCCCCGGCTTGTCCGACGTATGAGCCGGGTTCATGGGGTCCGCATAGAAGAGGATACGCCGTCCACCCTGGTTTACGTCCTTGCCACCGTCCCTCTTGCTGAACAAGGAACCTGCGGTAAAGGTGCAGATAAGAAGGAGCAGGATGACAACACCGAATAGAAATCTCTTCATTCGCATGTTGATTCCTCCGCCAAGATCTATGTTCAATTATACTACAGATTGCCGCACATGCTAAGGCTTAATCAGCAAGCCCCGCGAAAGCGAGGCCTGCTGATATGCGAATTGGTCTTGAGTTGCTAAGTGACAACCAGCGGCCGCATCATGTCGTGCGCTTCTCCATAACTCCCTCCTATTGATTTAGAACCCCCTGCAAAAACGACGTTAGAGAACCAATTTTATTTTGATTGCCGATAGATTAACACGAAAAATAAAATTAAGAAAAATTATTACAAAAACATTGACATTTGTTATTTCATGATATAATTTACTATCAGAACGGTAGTATTTATAGTAATTGAAAGGTCAAATGAAACTGACGACGAGATCGCGGTATGGGGTTAGAATTATGGTGGCACTTGCTGATTCCAACGGCATGGGGCCGGTTTTCCTGAAGGACATCGCAAAACAAGAAGATCTCTCGGAAAAATATTTAAGCCTCATTGTTATTCCTCTGCGTCGTGCCGGCCTTATCCAGTCGACACGGGGGGCATACGGTGGCTATATCCTGGCGAGGGATGCTAAAGATATTACAGTGGGAGAAATTGTTGATGTCCTTGAAGGCGGAACATGCGTTTCTGATTGTGTTGAAAACCCATCAAAATGTTCAAGAGCCTCTACCTGTGCAGTGAGAGATATATGGTCTGACCTGGGAGATTCAATTAAATCGACTTTAGACAGGATTACGCTTGCTTCTCTCGTTAAAAAAGCCCGGGCAAAAAAGAGTAATAACACCCCCAAGCGAGCTGGCAAATCTAAATCGCAGGGCGATTAAATGGTTTTGGAGGACGCGTATTATGCAGCGAAATTTATCAAAAATACCGTTATAAGGTCTCCAATGTTCACTCATGATTGGAGACCTTAATTTTACTGAGAGCGTTTGTAACAATTGTGGTGAGTTATTTAATCGTGTGATTACAGCAGATCATTGTGTAGTTTCTTTGTTCGATAAGGAGAAGTAAAATGAAAAGGCTCAAATTCTTAACTTATAGTATTGTGGTGCTGTTATCGGTTGCGCTTGTATTGAGTTACGACCTTACACAGGCGCAGCCCATGCCTAACAGTCGTGGTTCCATGATAAACCCTATTGAGATGATGAAGAAGATGACGACACCTGCCCAGAGGAAGGCTGCGGCGAAGCGTTTCGCGGCAGCTCGCAAGGCAGCGGGAGCAAAGACAACTACAGCACCCACGTCAGGCATGACGACACGTGGCGCGTTGGTGAGCGCGCCTGCTGTTCCCACTCCCGGCGGGACGCCTGATTATTTCGGTATTTACCCGAATTACGCCAACAGCCCCCTTCCTCAACTTGATGGGACCGGCAACGTAATTCCCGGCACCGGCATCAAAAAATTTGTCGATTCGCTGCCGGGGTTAGGGCCGAATAACGCAAACAACCTCGGACAGTACATTCCTGTGGCCAATCCTGATACCCTGGCATATCCGGGGTCTGATTATTACGAGATTGCCGTACAGGAATATTCCGAGCAGATGCATACAGACCTCACTCCAACCAGACTCCGTGGTTATGTACAGCTTAATAATGGCACGGATACATCGGGTGCTAATACGCTGGCTCCCGCTCCAATTCATTATCTCGGACCAATGATTATAGCTCAGAAGGACAGGCCGGTTCGTATTAAGCTTGTCAACCAGCTTCCTCTTACGGCTAACGGCGGCGATCTCTTCCTCCCGGTCGATACCACTGTCATGGGTGCGGGAACCGGTCCCAATGGAGGCACTGAAACGTACACACAGAACCGCGCTGCAATCCATCTCCATGGCGGCTTCACACCGTGGATAAGTGATGGAACACCCCACCAGTGGATTACACCGGACGGCGAAAATACGAGTTATCCCGTAGGTCTGAGCCTGCAGGATGTTCCCGATATGCCGATTCCTCCCAATGGGTCGGCAACTTTGTATTATCCTAACCAGCAGAGCGCCAGGCTTATGTTTTATCACGACCATGCCTACGGTATCACCCGGCTCAATGTGTATGCGGGCGAGGCGGCGGGGTATCTTTTGACGGACCCCGTTGAACAGGGTCTGATCAATTCCGGCATTATTCCCGCTGACCAGATTCCCCTGATAATCCAGGACAAGACCTTCGTACCTGATACCGCGCAGCTGGCGGCCGAGGATCCTACGTGGGATACGGTCAACTGGGGTGCGCCCGGCGATCTGTGGCTTCCCCATGTGTACATGCCGAACCAGAACATTTATGATCTCACTGGCACAAACGCGATGGGCAGGTGGGACTATGGCCCCTGGTTCTGGCCTCCTTATACCGGCTTGACAAACGGACCCATTCCGAACCCCTATTACGATCCCACAAATGCACCCTGGGAGCCTCCGGATATTCCCGGCACGCCCAATCCGTCGATAGTCCCTGAAGCCTTCATGGATACCCCCGTCGTCAACGGCACGGCATACCCCGTACTGACGGTAGCGCCGAAGCCGTACCGGCTCCGTGTGCTCAATGCATGTAACGACCGGTTTCTCAACCTGCAGCTCTATTATGTGGACCCGCTTCACCCTACGGAAGTTAAAATGGTTCCTGCATTCCCCAATAGCGGCTTGCCGCCGACCTGGCCGACGGATGCGAGGGACGGCGGTGTGCCGGATCCGACCACCGCAGGCCCCGACATGATTCAGATCGGCACGGAAGGAGGGTTTCTGCCCGCGCCGGCAGTGATCCCTGCTACACCTGTTGGGTATAATTACAATCGCAGAGACATAGTAGTTCTTAATGTTTTAAACCATGCGCTCTTTCTGGGCCCCGCAGAGCGGGCGGACATCATTGTTGATTTTTCCGGTGTTCCTGACGGCTCCACACTCATTCTTTATAATGATGCACCGGCACCAGTCCCCGCATTCGACCCGCGCAACGATTACTATACGGGCAATCCTGATCAGACCGATATGGGCGGTGCGCCGTCAACGCTGGAGGGCTACGGTCCAAACACCCGGACCATCATGCAGATACAGGTGGCAGGAACTGCATCAACTCCCTTCAACCTTACCGCATTAAGGACAGCTTTTGCCTCGAGCGTAGATACGTTAGGCAATCCCGTGCCGGGCGCCTTTGCCGCGTCTCAGGACCCGATCATCGTGCCGCAGGCCAGATATAATTCAGCGTACAACAAGGTATTCCCGAACGATGCCTTTGCAAGAATTCAGAGCACGTCCCTGAACTTTACTACACTCGACGGCACGCTGATGTCACTCTCCATGAAGCCGAAGGCTATTCAGGAACTCTTCGAACCTAATTATGGACGCATGAATGCCATACTGGGAGTCGAGCTGCCGAACACCAGCGCCACGATTCAGACAACCATTCCCTACTTCTATATCGATCCCCCTACCGAAACCATCGATGATTCCCTGTATATCGGCGCGCCGGTGGCGGGCGATGGCACACAGATCTGGAAAATAACGCATAATGGCGTGGACACTCACGCGATTCACTTCCACCTTTTCAATGTGCAGCTGATCAACCGGGTAGGCTGGGACGGTGCGGTCAGACCGCCCGATGCCAATGAGCTGGGATGGAAAGAAACCATCCGGATGAACCCGCTGGAGGATGCGATTGTGGCGATGAGGGCAACTGACCCACTGCTTCCCTTCGGTATTCCCGACAGCGTTCGCCCGCTCAACGTCACGGCGCCGATTGGCTCCACCATGGGCTTTACCAACATCGATCCAAATGGAAATCCGATTACTGTCACCAATGAATTGACCAACTTCGGCTGGGAGTATGTGTGGCACTGCCATCTTCTGGGCCATGAAGAAAACGACATGATGCGCCCAATGGTGTTCCATGTTCCGAGTGTGGCGCCGGCTGCCCCATTCCTATCCGGTGCAATAGTTGGAAGCCAGGCGAACCTTACCTGGTCGGATGCGACGCCTGCGGGCGGTCTCTTAGGCAGCTCTGCCAATGAAATTGGTTTCCGGGTGCAGAGGGCTACAGTGAATACTAACGGCATTCCCGGTACGTATTCGTTAATAGGGTCGGCTCTTGCAAACGCCACCAGCTATATAGATACTACAATCACACTTGGTGTGGTGTACAGTTATCGGGTTGTCGCGTATAACGCTGCCGGCAGTACAAATTCCAATGCGGTAACAGTCGGGGGTCCTCCGCCCGCGGCTCCGACAGGACTGACGGCGACACTGCAGACCGGGCTGCGGGTTCTTTTGTCCTGGACTGATAACGCTACAAATGAGACCGGCTTTGTAGTGGAACGCGCCGTGAACACCGGAGCCTTCGTTCAGATTGCTGCTCCTGGACCGAGAACCGGTACGGGTACGGTGAACTACACCGACACGACGGTGACTCCGGGCAACACGTACGATTACCGCGTCAAGGCCGTGAATATCGCGGGATCATCGGCGTACTCAAATACAGCCTTAGCAATCGTGCCCAGCCTGCCCGCGGCTCCGACCGGACTGACGGCGACACTGCAGACCGGGCTGCGGGTTCTTCTGGCCTGGACTGATAACGCCACCAATGAGACCGGCTTTGTAGTGGAACGCGCTCTGAATGGCGGGGCCTTCGCTCAGATTGCCTTACCGGGAGCGGGTGCCGGGACAGGTGCACTTAACTATACCGACACGACGGTGACTCCGGGCAACACATACGATTACCGCGTCAAGGCCGTGAATATCGCGGGATCATCGGCGTACTCAAATACAGCAAGTGCAATCGTGCCCAGCCTGCCCGCGGCTCCGACCGGACTGACGGCGACACTGCAGACGGGACCACAGGTTCTTTTGTCCTGGACTGATAACGCTACAAATGAGACCGGCTTTGTAGTGGAACGCGCCGTGAACACCGGAGCCTTCGTTCAGATTGCTGCTCCTGGACCGAGAACCGGTACGGGTACGGTAAACTACACCGACACGACGGTGACAGCAACCAATACCTACAGTTACCGCGTCAAGGCGGTGAATATCGCGGGATCATCGGCGTACTCGAATACAGCCAGCACTGCTGCCCCCACCAGACCAGCAGCTCCTTCCCGTCTGACTGCAACGGTGAGTATTATCAACGCATCGAATGACCAGGTTGTGTTGAGATGGTCCGATAATTCCAATAACGAAACCGGATTCACAATACAGCGGAGCACCAACTCGTTATTTACAGCTAACGTGAATAACAGTACGGTTGCGGCTAATACCACCACAACCAGTCAAACGGTGGCGCGTCGACTGACCCTCTATTACCGGGTCCAGTCGTTCAATGCCGCAGGCACATCGGCGTGGTCGAATATCGTCCGCGTCATTACACCGTAAGCAGCAACTCCGGTGTCAGCGTCGAGCTGACACCGGAGGATATCATATGGATATAATAATTAACCGTGTCGCCGTTTTTCACCCTCCATGGGCAGAAACGGCGACACACTTATAATAAAATGGTGAAACCATGAAATTCAAAATCATCCCGATTGTAATGCTTGCGCTGTTTGCCGTTCAGGCGGGCGCACAGGAGCCAACGGATCTCACAACGCAGAAGGATAAGGTAAGCTACAGTATCGGTGTCGACGTGGCGAGAAACTTCAAGCGCCTGGGAATTGATCTCAATACGGACATCCTTGTGAATGGACTGAGAGACGAGATGAAGGGCAACAAACTTCTCATGACGGAGGCTGATCTCCGTGAAACCATGAATGCCTTTGAAACTGAACTGAGACAGAAGCAGATAGACGCGACGAAAGTCGCAAGAGAAAAAAATAAGATAGAGGGCGATGCATTTCTGGCGGCAAACAAGACAAAAGAAGGCGTCATAAGCCTGCCAAGCGGAGTGCAATACAAGATTATCAAAAAGGGAGATGGCAAGCTGCCGACGGATGCCGACACGGTGGAATATCATTACCGGGGTGTTTTGATTGACGGGACGGAATTCGACAGCTCCTATACAAGAGTACAACCCTCGATCTTCAAGCTCTCAGGGATCATACCGGGCTTAAGGGAAACCCTGAAGCTTATGCCGGTAGGCTCCATGTGGCAGATATTCATTCCCCCACAGCTTGCATACGGAGAGCGGGGAGCGGGACGCGACATCGGGCCGAATGCCACACTCATCTTTGAAATAGAACTTCTCGCTATTAAGTAAAGACCGCCTGGAACACTTCATCCACGGTAATTTCACGCATGCATTTCATGGTGTCGCATTCCTTGCGGAAGCAGGGGCTGCAGGGCAGGTCCTTCCGGATGACGGTGTGGCCAGCGCCGTAAGGGCCGGTCCTTTTGGGGTCCGTGGGGCCGAAGAGGGCGACCGTGGGCGTCGTCCCGACGGCGGCCGCGATGTGCATGGGGCCGGAGTCCGTCGTGATGACGAGACGTGATATCCGGTAGAGGTATGCAAGATCTCTCAGTGACGTTTCCCCTTCGAGGCTGACCGAAGGTGTGGTCATCATGGCCCGTATCCGCGCGATGGTGTCATCGCCTCCGCTCCCCGTGAATATGAGTTTCATACCCATTTCACTCGCGATTCTGTCGCAGAGGCAGGCGAACTTTTCGTTTTCCCAGAGCTTAGTGTCCCAGTAAGCAACGGGGTTTATCGCCACGAATGCTTCCGCGGGGTCGATGCCCTTCGAGGAGAGAAGGGTGTGGACCCTTTTTCTGTTTTCGTCATCGATGGGGATTATGAATTCCGCCTCTGCCGACGGTGCGCCGAGATGCCGGACGAAGTCGAGGTAGCGGTCCACGGCATGCTTTGCCATGTCTTCGGGAATTTTTTCGCTGTAGAAGAGCCCGGAGAGTTCCTGCATGCTCTTGTACCCTAACTTCCGCCTGCCCCTGCTCACGAGCACAATCACTGCGCTTTTGAAGAGACCGTGAAAATCTATGACGAGATCGTAGCGCCGGTCGCGCAGCGTCTTCAGGAAGGATGAAATTTCACTCATCGTTCTTCCTGGTGTGCGCAGATGCACGAGCGAATCCACCCAGCGCTTCCGGGATGAGACAATGACGCGGTTGAGATCAGGGTGGCCCGCGAGAAGGTCCGCCGCCGCCTCTTCGATGACCCATGAGATATGGGCGTCGGGGTAGAGTTTTCGGAGCGCCCGGAGCGACGGAAGCGTGTGCACCACGTCGCCGATGGCGCTCAGCTTGACGATGAGGATATTCATCTTTTCCGTTCCCCTGTAATCCAGCGGACCGCGTCGAGCACGTGATGGGCGTGATACGCGGCGGATTCGGGAAGCGTGAGGTTTTTGCCATGCCCCGTTTTCACCAGTACGCCGGTGACGCCGGCGTGTGCCGCCGTTTCCATGTCTTCGAGGGTGTCGCCGATAAGGTACGATCCGGCAAGGTCGATCGCCAGTTCGTCGGCGGCCTGGAAGAGCATTCCCGTTTTCGGTTTCCTGCACTCACAGGAGGTGAGGTAATCCCCCCGTCCCTCCTTAGGGTGGTGCGGGCAGTAGTAGAAGCGGTCGATGCGCGCTCCCCCGGCCGCGAGAAGCTCATTGATGCGGTCGTGAACGGTGCCGACAAACTCCTCGTCAAAGAACCCCCGGGCAATGCCGGACTGGTTGGTGACCACCACGGCCCAGAGGTCGTGCTCGTTGATGAGCCGTATCGCATCGCCGGTGAAGGGGAAGAGCCGCAGCTCTTCGAGGCGGCGCAGGTACCCGACTTCCTCGTTTATCGTGCCGTCCCTGTCCAGAAATATGGCGCCGCGTTTCGTTTTCTTTCCCATGTGCCTGTCTATGACCGGACGATGGTGAGCATGAACTGCATCACCATGTCGCCGATGGAAGAGTCCGGATGAAGCACCGAGACCATCTCCCGGATCTCGATGAGTACGATGAGCCACAGGAATACACCGGCATCGGACACAGCCCTTGCCATTGCCGCCGGTCTGATTTCGATAATCGTCCGTGACCGGTAGTTTCCGAAGCGCGGGAGTAGCCGCCCCGTTTTGTCAGAGTACGCCCGGAACCTGTCCCCGAAGAGGTCGCGAAGGCGCTCCTCCTCCGACGTAATGACAAAGTAATAATACACCCAGAAGAGCGGGATTGACGCGAGAAGGAGGGGTATATTCTGAATGGCACACATGACTCCCGTGATACCCATGAAGGAAAAGAGATAGAGCGGATTCCGGCAGAGCGAGTATGGCCCGTCCGTGCAGAGTTCCTTATCCTTCCTGCCGGTGATATAGATGTTGCACCAGATTCTCCCCAGTGCGGCCCCGATGATGAGGGCGTATCCCAGTATCTTGAGTGATTTGTAGAGCGCCGCCGATGGCGGGGGGACTTCGCTGAATGCCACGATGGTAAGAAAGACCAGCGCCGCAATCCAGCTCATGGACCGCCGCAGGCGTTCAACGGAACTGTGCCGCATATCTCACTTCCTTTGAGAGGTCGCCACTCCCTCTGGACCCCCGCTTTCGAGACTGTGTCGCAATAGGAGAAAGCAGCTTCAAAACCGTCAATCTCCCTGTAGCGGAGAAGGTCGCGCTCTTTTAAAACGGATTTTTTATACCACAAACAGGCAGGCGCGCATACTCTCAATCTTTGCGGGGGACCGGCGGACTCTGATTGCCGCAGGGTTTCTGTGAAAGCCCTTTTCAAAGATGAGCGCATCTGTCTTTCATGCGGGACGGATGATCCCGGGTTCACCGGAAAGCAGTCTCTCCGCCGCCTCAATGACGTCATCCGCACCGATGAGGTCCATACAGGCAAAATCGGTGGGGCATTTCTTTTTAAGGCAGGGACTGCAATCGACGGGCTTACGAACGATGACGCTTTTCATCCCCGGGGGTGAGGTGGTGGCTGGATTGGTGGAGCCGAATACGGCGACGAGCGGCACACCGAGGGCGCCAGCGACATGCATCAGTCCCGAGTCGTTGGAGATGAAGATGCGGCATTTCGCTATCATTGAAACGGCCTCCGTGAGATTTGTCTTTCCCGTGAGGTCGATAAGGGGATGGCGGGCGTGATTCCTCACGCGCTCGGCCTGCGGGAGGTCGCCCGCGCTTCCGAAGAGAAGCACCTCAGCGCCGTACCGCTCGATAAGGCGGTCCGCCACGGCGGCGAACCTTTCCGCAAACCACATCTTTGCCGGTCCGTAGGCGGCGCCGGGCGCCATGCCGATAAGCATGGAATCAGCGGGAATGGAAAATGCCGCCATGACGCCTGCCGCCTTTTCTTTATACGAATCGTCGAGGGAAAGCACGGCGTCCCTTGATGCCGCCCCGAATCCCAGTGCGGTGAGCATCTCTATGTAGTAGTCGATCTGATGGACCAGCCTGATTTCCTTCGTGCGCGCCACCGAGTGGGTGAGGAGAAATCCCCTCCCGTCGGAGTTATATCCCGCGCGGACGGGTATTCCCGCGAGCACGGTGATGATGGCAGCCTCGATGGCGTTCTGGAGGAGAATGGCGGCGTCGAAGCGCCTTTGCCGGAGCTCCCCGGCGAGCTTTACCAGTCCCGCGATGCCCTCGTGCCGCCCCGGTTTCTCATAGACAAGGACCGAATCAACGGCGGGAGAGAGGCGGTAGAGGTCGGCCACCCAGGGCCGGGCAAGTACTGTGATGCGGGCCGCGGGAAGCGTTTTCTTCACCGATGCGACGGCGGGAAGCGTCATCACGACATCGCCGAGCCAGTTGGTGCCCCGGATGAGGATATTCCGGGCACTCTGTATGGGAAATGTTTTTCTTCCGCGTACGTGCATGATCGTCTCGTGATTCTGACTCTTCCCCCATCAAGGGGGAGATGATTCTGCGGGCGCGGCATGTGGTGCCCTTATTGTATGCCGTTATGCCTTTGAGCCGCTCTGCCCCGGGGCTGCCCCTCTTTTGCCTGTGTCTTCTTCGTCTTCCAGCGCTGATGCAGCCAGAACCACTGCTCGGGGTACGCCCTCACCATGTCCTCGATGATGTTCGTGATCCGGCGGGTATTTTCGTAAATGTCCCGCTCGCGGTCGCCGCTGCGGACGATTTCCACCTCTTCCTTGATGATTAACCGGTACGTGCCGTCGGGCATCCTGACATTGAACGTGGGCAGCACCGGTGCACCAGTATCGAGGGCGAGCGTCGCGAGCCCGGTGGTGGTGCAGGCGGGCCTGCCGAAGAAATCCACGAATACACCCTCGCGCCAGGATACGTTCTGGTCCATGAGAATGCCGACGAGCTCGTTATTTTTCAGCACCTCGCGTATCTTCAGCGTCGCTCCGCCCTTCGGTATCAGGGCATTGCCCGTTAACGCACGCTCCCATGAGGCGAGGCACTCCAGCGTGGGATTGTCAAGCGTCCGGTAAATGATATTGACCTTCTGCAGCCGAAGCCCGAAGTAGGCGACTCCCAGCTCCCAGTTTCCCAGGTGTGCCGTGAACGCGAGCACACCCTTTCCCTGGGACATTACCTTCCGGTGGTGTTCCATGCCTTCCACACTCATGATACGTTCAAAGCCGCCGGTCTTGACGAGCGTGGGTATCTCGAAGAATTCCGCCGCCATTATCGCGAGGTTTCCGTAGGCGCTCTTCGCGATCCCTTTGATTTCTTCGGCACTTTTTTCAGGGAATGAGCACGTGAGATTGTGAATAGTGATAATCCGGTGTTTGAGTGACGCATGGTAAAACAGGTGAAAGAGCCCGCGGAAAATCGCTTTTCTCAGAGGGAGCGGTATTGTGCGGAATACGGCGATGATGATTCGTGCGCCCGGCGTGAGTTTCATGTGGCGATTCGCTCCAGGATCGTGTGTTCGAATGCGGCGGAGGGTTGTATTTCCATCACAATTCTGAGGACGGAGATATTCCGTACAAAGTCGGGAAAGTCAACCAGTTTTACGGCGTCTTTTTCGGTGGTGAGGATGCAGTCCGCGCCGGATTCCTGCTGGGCCCTGCGGATACGATCGATATCGCCCCCGCCGTAGCGGTGATGGTCGGGAAAGGTAATGAAGCGGACGAGCCCGCCCGAGAGCGGTGCCGCGGTCTTTTGAAATCCTTCGGGATTTGCGATGCCCGAGAAGGCAAGCACCTTCTTTCCCGCAAGTGACTCCGGCGTCCCGGCGGGGTTGAGAAATCCGTCGGTGATTTCAGCGACCCTGCGGTATCCGTGGAAGAGCGGCGCCGCAGGAGAGTATGCGGCAAGCGTCTCTTTCAGGTTCCCTTTTTCCTCCCGGCCCTGCGCCGAGGCGGTTGCAACGATGACCGTGGCGCGCGAAAGGCTTTTCATCGGCTCGCGGAGCATTCCCCGCGGGAGCATGCAACCGTTGCCGAAGGGGCGTGCCGCGTCGAGAAGCACGATGTCTACATTCCTCGCGAGGGCGCGGTGCTGAAAACCATCATCGAGGATGAGCACATTCGCACGGAAACGATCTATCGCAATGATGCCCGCACGGTGGCGTCGCGTTCCCGTGATCACGGGAACAGACCGGAGGCTCTTCGCAATGAGCACCGGCTCATCGCCCGCAACTGTATGGTCCACGAGCACCGATCTCCCGTCGGAGACCACAATGATATCACTTCCGCTCTTTCCTCCGTACCCGCGGCTGAGGACGGCGGGGCGGTACCCGCGCTCGAGAAGAAGTTTCGCGAGCATGATGACCGTGGGGGTTTTCCCGGTCCCTCCCACGGTGAGGTTTCCCACACTGACGACGGGGCAGGGCAGGCGGCGGACCGGCAAGAGCTTCCCGTCGTAGAGACGGTTCCTGCATTCGACGGCGCCGCCGTAGAGAAGAGAGAAGGGATAGAGGACGTGGTGTACCGCCCGGCGGCGATCGTCGTGAATGATATTTGATGCAATTTCACGGAAGTTTTTCATATGAATGCATATATTCCGGCGGAGTGCCGGCGGGAATTACAGGGAATGTCGCCGCCTCACTCCGTTGCCGGCGAAGTTTCATTTTCCGCAGCGGGTATGTCAGGATGTCGACCGGCATCGCTTCTGAACTGCATGGTGTAGAGTTTGTAGTATTCTCCCTGCGCGGCGAGCAGTGACTGGTGCGTGCCTTCCTCGACAATTCTTCCGTCGGCAAGCACGATGATGCGGTCGGCATTGCCGACGGTGGAGAGCCGGTGGGCGATGACAAGGGTCGTTCTCCCTTTCATGAGCGTCTCCAGCGCCTCCTGCACTTCCACTTCCGATTCCGTGTCGAGAGACGAGGTGGCCTCGTCGAGAATCAGGATCGGTGCATCTTTCAGAAGTGCCCGCGCGATGGTGATGCGCTGGCGCTCGCCGCCCGAGAGCCGGGCGCCCTGTTCACCGATAACCGTATCGTAGCCCTTGGGAAGCGCCATGATGAAGTCGTGGGCGTTCGCCATCTTCGCCGCACCGATGATGTCGTCGTCATTTTTCCTGATGTCGCCGTAGGCGATGTTATTGCGCACGGTGTCGTTGAAGAGAATGGTCTGCTGGGTGACGATGCCGATCTGGCTTCGCAAGGACTCGACGGTAACGTCGCGGATATCCCGGCCGTCGATGAGGATGCTTCCCTCCGTCACGTCATAGAACCGCGGTATGAGGTTGACAAGCGTGGTCTTTCCGCCGCCGCTTGTTCCCACGAAGGCCACCACTTCGCCGGCGTTCACGTGAAGATTGACGTGTTTCAGCACCGCCTCATCGCCGTAGCTGAAGGTGACGTCCCGGATTTCGATGCCCTTCTCGATCCGGGGGAGCGCCGTGGCGCCTTTGCGGTTCACGATTTCGGGCTCTATGTCAAGGACGGAAAATACCCGGACCGCCGCCGAAATGCCCTGCTGTATCGTGTTATTCACGTTAGTCAGCCTTTTGACCGGTTCGTAGAGCATGATGAGTGCCGCAAGAAAGGAAAAAAAGGTGCCCGGCGTGGAGGCCCCCTGGATGACCTGGTACCCGCCGTAGGACACGATTGCCGCGACGCCGATACCGCCCAGGAATTCCATGAGAGGCGTCGAAAGGGCCTTGATCGACACCGACTTCATGAAAAGTCCGAAGAGCCGCTCACTTTCCTTTTCGAACCTTCTGCCTTCGTATGCTTCCATGCCGAAGGCCTTGACGATTCTCGTGCCGGAGATGGTTTCCTGGAGGAGGCTCGTGAGGCTTCCCAGGGTCACCTGTGTCTTCGTCGCCACCTGCCGCATTTTTTTGCCGAACCGGGCGATGGGGTACACGCTGAAAGGGAATACGATACTGGCGATGAAGGCGAGTTGCCAGTCCTGGTAGAATATGACAAAGATGAGTCCCACCAGCGTGAAGGTGTCCTTGAGGACGCTGGTGACCGCTTCGGAGACGGCACCCTGGATGTAGGTCACATCGTTGGTGATGCGCGAAATGAGAATACCCGTGGGGTTTTTTGAAAAGAACGAAAGCGACTGCCGCTGGATGTGGTGGTAGAGCTGATTCCGGAGATACATGATGACCCGCTGGCCGATGAAGCTCATCAGCACCGTCTGCCCGTAATTGCAGGCGCCCTTCACGAAATAGAGGATAACGACGAGGACCGGAATGACAACGAGCATGTGAAGGTTTCTGTTGAAGAAAATCTCGTCCAGCGCGGGTTTTATGAGAAAGGCAAGCGCCGAGGTGGCGACGCCCACGGCAAGCATGCAGAGCATCGCGAAGATAAACTTCGCCGTGTGCGGTTTCGCCATTTTCAGAAGCCGTATATAGATATTGATTCCGTGTTCCTCTGCCACCTGTCGCTCCATGGCGGTCTATTGTGCCGGTATGGCGAGGGTGCCCTCGTCGAGCAGCTCGCAGGCAAGCGCTGCCGCACGCTCCGCCGCCCCCGGGCTTCCCAGGAGGGACCGTACACCGGCGAGGTCTTTCCGCATGGCTTCCCTCCGGCGTGTGTCTAAAAGTATCGCCTCCGCCTCGCGGGCGATGGCCGGGGCGCCGGCGTCCTGCTGAATCAGTTCGGGGACGATCTTCCTGCCCGCAATCAGGTTGACGAGCCCGATGAAGTCAACCTTTATGAAAAGCCTTCCCAAAAGGTATGAAAAAGCGGAGACCCGATAGATGATGACCATCGGTGTTTCCAGTAGGGCTGTCTCCAGCGTCGCCGTACCGGAAGCCACGATGGCCACATCCGATGAAGCGATGGCATCGTACGTCTCCTCTTCTGTCACCGTCACTCTGGTCCGGTAGCGCCCGAGAATATCCGCCACATAGGCGCGGGGTATCGTATTCGCCAGCGGCAGCACAAACTGTCGCGGCAGGGGATTCTTTTCGAGAAGTGCCGCCGCCTCCATCATCACGGGCAGAAGCCGTCCCACCTCGCTCTCCCTGCTCCCGGGAAGGAGCGCCACCGTCGTGATGTCGGCTCGGAGGCTGTAGCGGCGGCAGAACTCTTCCCTCGAACACGTTCTCTTTACCACATCGAGGAGCGGATGTCCCACAAACCGTACATCGAGGCTCGTATCCCCGTAGACCTTTTTTTCAAAGGGAAGAATGACGACCATGCGGGTGACGTATTTTTCCAGGTCACGGATTCTCCCTTTTCGCCACGCCCATACCTGGGGGCTGATATAGTAAAAGACCCTGATACCCTCCCGGTGAGCCGCCTTTGCAAGCGATATGTTGAAATCGGGGTAGTCAATGAGAATGACGAGGCCGGGGCGCTGTTCTCTGAGCGATTGTTTCAGCCTGCGCCGGACGTCCAGGATGCGCCCCAGTTTCGAGGCCACTTCCGTGAATCCCACCACGGCCATTTCCGACGAATGCGCGACGAGTTCCACGCCGGCGTCTTTCATGCGTTCCCCGCCGATGCCGTAGAAGGAGAGGCCGGGATTCCCGGCACGCATCGCAGTCACGAGGCATGCGCCGTGAAGGTCCCCGGAGGCTTCTCCCGCCACGATGAGTACGTTGTGTCGTTCGGCCTTGTTCATTCCAGCGGTACACCGCGTATGACGTCGCAGACGCGGATGACTTCCTTCTCCGTGAGTTCCGGGAACATGGGGAGCGAAAGTACGAGGGCGGCGCACCTGTCGCTGACGGGGCAGCCGCCGTCCTTCCGTCCTCCCGCCGCGAACACCTCCTGGCGGTCGAGGGGGAGGGGATAGTAGACCGCCGACGTGATGTCGTTCTTTTTCAGTGCGTTCATGACGGCGTCCCTGTGTTTCGCGCGGATGGTGAACTGGTGATAGACGTGTTTCGCCCAGGGTGCTTCACCGGGAAGATGCACGCCCCCGGCCCCGGCAAGGTGCGTCCGGTAGAGTTCGGCGGCTCTGCGCCTTCCCTCGTTCATGCGGTCGATGTGGCTGAATTTCACGAGCAGGATGGCGGCCTGGATTTCGTCGAGTCTGCTGTTGTAGCCGAGCATCGAGTGATAGTATTTCACGGCGCTGCCGTGATTGCGGAGCATCCGCACCGTTTTCGCCGTTTCCTCGTCGTCGGTAATGACCATTCCCCCGTCCCCGCAGCAGGCGAGGTTTTTGCTCGGGAAGAAACTGAAGCAGCCGCACCTTCCGAAGGAGCCCGCCTTTTTCCCTTTGTATTCGGCGCCGAAGGACTGGGCGCAGTCCTCGATGACTGTGAGCCCGCGTGTCTTCGCGATGGCGAGGATGGGGTCCATGTCGGCGGGATGGCCGAAGAGATGGACGGGAAGAATCGCCTTCGTGCGGGGGGTTATTTTCTTTTCTATGAGCGCCGGGTCGATGTTGAATGTATCGGGATCTATGTCGGCAAAGACGGGGGTCGCCCCCAGTCCCGCGATGACCTCGGCGGTGGCGATAAAGGTAAAGGGGCTCGTAATGACTTCGTCCCCCCTGCCGATGCCGCAGGCCCGGAGCGCGAGAAGCAGCGCATCGGTACCGTTCCCGACACCGATGGCATGTCCCACGCCGTGGTACGCCGCGATTTTCTTTTCAAGCTCCGCCACCTTCGGTCCCAGTATAAAATGGCTGTGAGCCAGCACATCGGCGACGGCATCGTCGATTTCCTTTTTGAGAGTCAGGTACTGTCTGCCCAGATCAACCATCTGTATCATGTCGAATAATCTCCTGTGCGGTGTGTATCCGTTCGAGTATCAGGAGCGCGAGATCGAGGGATTTGCGCGCCTCTTGCCCCGAGACGAGGGGCTGTGTCCTTGTCATTACCGATCCGGTGAACGCCCGTATCTCCTCCTCAAGAGGGTCGCAGGGTTCCACCGCCACATCATTCTCGGTGATTTCCGTGGCGCCTGCGGGGGTGATGCTTCTCCGGAGCGACAGCAGTTCGCGCTTCGCGTAATCCACCGAGTGATATCCGTTCATATCGAAAAAGCGTATTTTCTGCATCTTTTTATTCGAGATTCTACTCGCGGTGATGTTGGCGACGCAGCCGCTCTCGAAGGTGACCCTGGCGTTAGCGATATCCACCTTGTCGGAGAGCACCGACACCCCGACGGCGTCCACACCGCTGACCGGGGACTGCACGCAGCTGATGATGATATCGAGATCGTGTATCATCAGGTCGAGTATCACGTCCACGTCGGTGCCGCGTGAGAAAAAGGGATGCAGACGGTGTGACTCGATGAAAAGCGGGCGTGTGATGACATGCCCCAGGGCCGTGACGGCGGGATTGAACCGCTCGATGAGACCCACCTGAAGAATCGCGCTGCGGGACTCGGCGAGTGCAATGAGATCGTCCGCCTCCGCGAGGGTTTTCGCAATCGGTTTCTCCAGGAAGACGTCGATGCCGCGGGCGAGAAAGTCGCGTGCGACGGCGTGGTGATGCTCCGTGGGGACGGTGATACTCACCGCATCCACTTCGTCCTGCATGGCACGGTAATCCGTATATGCCCTGCAGCGGTACGTGTCCGCAGCGCCCCGCGCCCGCTCTTCCAGCGTGTCGGCCACGGCGGCAATGCTGCAGTGGGGAAGCATATGGTATTTCTGGAGGTGGTACGTGCCAAGATGGCCGATGCCTACCACCCCGATTCGAATGGTATCCATGTCGTGAAGTCCTGAGGGATTATCGACAGATTCCCCGCGCCGACCCTTTGATGAATTCAATAAAATGGTTGACCTCGGGGACAGCCTCCACTTCCTGTGACGCCCGTTCGAGGGCGTCGGAGAGCAGAAGGGATGATCTGAAGATAATCCGGTACGCCTTCTTCAGGGCGTTGATTGATTCCTCGGGGATACCTTTCCGCTGGAGACCGATGACGTTGAGTCCGAAGAGTTTCGCGTGGTTCCCCGCCGCCAGCACATAGGGAGGCACGTCCTGGGCGACGCCGGATGCGCCGGCGACCATGGCATGGCACCCGATGCGGGTGAACTGGTGGATGCCCGTGAGTCCTCCGATGATGGCATAGTCCTCCACGTGGATATGCCCGGCGAGATTGACCGCATTGGCCATGACAATGTGATTCCCTAACTTGCAGTTATGGGCCACGTGGCAGTAGGCCATGAGAAAGTTGTGGTCCCCCAGCACGGTCATGCCGATATCCGCCGCGGTGGAACGGTTGATGGTGACAAATTCCCTGATTCTGTTATCGTTGCCGATAATCACCGGGCACTGCTCGCCCTTGTACTTGAGATCCTGGGGATCGGCGCCGATGGAGGCGAACTGGAATATGCGGCAGCGCTCCCCGATGGTCGTGGGGCCTTCGATGACCACGTGGGGTCCCACGACGGTGTCTTTGCCGATGGTGACGCCGGCACTGATGATGCTGTAGGGGCCGATTTCCACCCCTTCAGTGAGTACCGCCTTCGGTGATACGATTGCCGTCGGATGTATATTCATCAGCAGCTTCCCCTACCTTGTGTCCCTTGAGAGTTCTTCTTTCAATTTCTTCAGTTCGTGCTCCAGTTCCTCGACGCGCTTCCGGAGGGTGAGTATCGTCTTTCTCATCTCGGGGAGCTTCGGCATCGTGCTGTTTACCCTGAGAAATTCCTCGTGCGGCATCTGGACGAATCCCGATACAATCTGGTGCGCAGCGACGTCCCTGTGGATGCCCGTCTTTGCCGCCACCATGGCGTGGTCGCCGATGGTGATGTGTCCCGCGACACCCGCCTGGCCGCCCACGAGGACACCCTTACCCAGTTTTGAACTTCCCGAGATGCCGACCTGGGCCACGATAATCGCGTTTTCGCCTATCACCACGTTATGGCCGATCTGCACGAGATTATCCATCTTGACTCCCCGCTGAATCCATGTTCTGCCGAGAGCGCCCCTGTCGATGGTACAGTTGGCGCCGATCTCGCAATCATCGTCGATCTGCACCGTGCCGACCTGGGATACTTTTATATTGTCCGTACCGGGGCTGGCGAATCCGAATCCGTCGCTTCCCACCACGACTCCCGCGTGCAATATGACGCGCCTGCCGATGGTGCACCGCCGGTACACGGTGACATTCGGGTACAGCACCGAATCTTCCCCGATGTGCACGTGGTTTCCGATAGAGACGCCGGGATGGATAACGGCGCCCCGTGCGATGACCGCGCCCCGCCCGACGAAGGCGCCGGGATAGATGGTGACATCCGCGGCGATGCGGGCGCCTGGGTCGACATGGGCTTTTGCGCTCACGCCGGTGTGATCGGGTTCTTCGCGGTAAAAGAGGGGGAGCAGCCGTGCGAGCGCGACGTAGGGTTTTTCGATGATGAGCAGGTTCTTCGAGGACTTCCCCATGTCCGGCGGCACGATGACGGCGGAGGCGGCGGTGGTTTCCAGAAACCGGCGGTACTTCGGATTCGCAATGAAGGTGATGTCGCCGGTGCCCGCCTCTTCAATACCACGGACGCCGGTGATTTCCACCGTGCCGTCGCCGGCGACGGTACCTCCGAGAAACGCCGCAAGCTCCCTAAGCGTCTTTGTCACTGCCATCGTATGATTCCCGGCACGCCGTCACGGATGCCTATTTTTTCTTCGCCGCGTAATCCTTGTTGTACTTTTCGATTACTTTCTTGGTGATGTCCAGCTGCTTCGAGTAATAGGGCATGTTCATCGAACCGACATCGAGCACCATGGTGTAATTGTCGCTTTCACCCATGGACGATACCACCTTGAGTATCTCGGGAATGAGCGTCTGGAATACCTCCTGCTCCCGCTGTTTCATCTCTTCATTGGCGTCTTCGATGAAGCGCTTGTAATTTTTAAACTTAGCCTGGTAATCCGCCTCTTTGTCCTTGAGCGCCGATTCGGTGAGCGTGAGCCGCTGCTTGTCCAGCTCGTCCTTCACTTTCTTTAGGTCATCTTCCATTCCCTGAATCTGGGTCTTTTTCTTGCCGGCGATCTTCTCCAGATCAGCCGCGGCTTTCTTGCCCGCGTCTGACTTGAAGACGATTTCCTTCATGTCGATGAACCCGATCTTGGTCTCCGCATAGGCGAACGCCCCCGAGAGCACGAACACCGTGATGATGACGACATACATGATTTTTCTCATAACCCGATCCCCTTTCGAATAATTTACATGAACATACCGATGGTGAATTCCCATCTGCTTTCCGGTTCGTCTATTTTTCTGTCGAGCACGTATCCATATTCAAGGCGAAGCGGCCCCATCGGTGAGTACCAGCGGATGCCCGCGCCCGCCGTCTTTCTCATGTCATCCGGATGGTAGCCGCTCTCCCACGCGTTACCAGTATCAAAGAAGAGCACACCTTTCAAGCCCGCATCCTTGATGATGGGGATGATGAGCTCCGCATTGAAATTGAGCATTGTTTCTCCGCCGATGACGTCGCCCGTGTCGGGGTCTATGGGTCCGATATTCCTGAGTCCCCTGAGAGAATTGATGCCCCCGAGGTAGAAGCGCTCGTAAATGGGGACCTCTTTTCCGTCGTTGCCATGCACGTACCCGATCCTTCCTCTGCCGGCGATGACAAGGTCCAGGGGCAGCGGGAAAAACCAGCTCGAGGTGCCCTGGTATTTCGTGTAGCTCACGTCTCCCCCAAATACGGTGCCCGTGTGTTCCACTGATACGCTGTTTTTCGACCCCTTCGAGGGGAAGATAATGTCGTCCGTGGTATCCCTCGTCAGCGTCACGGTGACACCGCTGGAAGTCGTCTCGCCCTCCTGTTCCTTGATATACGTGGCGGCGTTGCTCGTGACGTTTGCCACGTCATCGAAGGCGAGGCGGTATCCCACATATCCCACCACCTTTTCAAAGAGCGGGTATCCCAGGGTGACATTGGAACCCTTCGAGTCGAGATCGTAGGAATCGTATTCATGTTTCATGCTCCACAGGTCTAACTTGCTCCAGAGGGGGATGTCGAAGAGCCAGGGTTCGATGAAGGAAATCTCGTAGTTCGTTTTCTTGGCGCCGAGGTAGGCATTGAGCGTGAGCGTCTGCCCTCGTCCAAAGAGATTCTGCTGAGTGACCTTGCCCATCAGGATGAAGGAATCCTCGGCGCTGTACCCCGCGCCGATGCTGAACATGCCCGTAGGCTGTTCCTTCACGTTGATGTTGATATCCATGAGGTCTTCTTTCGGCCCTTTTTCGGTATTGAAGTTGATTTCACTAAAATACCGGAGTCGGTTGAGTCCCGCGTAGCTCGACTTGATATTGCCGCGGTTGTAGAGATCTCCTTCCGTGACATCGAGTTCCCGCCGGATGACCTTGTCGCGGGTGGAGCTATTGCCCGTGATGGAGATCCTGTTGATGTAGACGAGGTCTCCCTTCTGGATGAGGTAGGTGACGTCGACTTCCTGTTCCTTTTCGCGGGGTACCGTCTGGGGTATGATGTTGGCGTAGGCGAAGCCCTCGTTGTTGCAGGCCTCGGTGAGATAATCGATATCCTTCATGATTGCTTCACGGTCGAAGTAATCCTTTTGCCTGATGGTGAGTTTATCCATCAGTTCCTCGCGGGATACCGCCAGCGTGTCCCCCGTGATTTCCACTCTGCCGATTTTGAACTGCTTTCCTTCCGAGACGGCGATGGTGATGTAGATCCATTTTTCATCGTGGGTGACAACGGGATCCCCCACCTGGGCGTTGATATAGCCGTTGTTGAGATAAAAGGCGGCGAGCTTGCTCACGTCCTGGTTCAGCTTGTCCTCGTTCAGCACGCCGGATTCGGTGATGAAGGACCAGATGCGCCACTCGGAGGTCTCCATCATGCCTTTCAGCTCTTTCTCCGTGTAGGCCTTGTTGCCCTCGAAGGTAATGGTCTTGATGCTGAACTGCTCGTTTTCCTTTATCTCGAAGGTGACCTTTACTTTATGTTCCTGCTCGTCGAGCAGGTACTCCACGGATGCTTCGAGATATCCCTTGTTCCGGTAGAAGGCCTTGATGTTTTCGGTGTCGGCCTTGAGCTTGTTGAGGTTCAGGATCCGGTGCGGCTCCACGGAAATGAGGCCTTTGAGGTCGTCCTTTTTCACCTCGTCGTTGCCGGTGATGTCCACTTCCGAAACCAGCGGCATTTCCTGCACGGTGAAGGTGAGGACGATGCCCGAGGGGGTTTCCTCCACTTCCGCCCGGACGTCCTGGAAATAGCCGATGCGGTAGATGGACTTGATATCCTCCGCCAGGGCTTTTCTGGAGAAGAATGTGCCCTCGGCGCCGGTGAGCGTATTCATGATGACGCTTGACTCGATACGGTTGTTGCCCTTGATTTCCACCCGCAGGATTTTTTTATCCTGGAAGTGCCTGGTGAGTATTTCCCGGGTGAGCTGCACGGCGAGCGCCCTCAGGTGCTCGCCCGTCGCGCCTTCGGTCTGGCCGAATATTCCGTAGGTGACGGCCCCCGTCGCCATGGTGACCGTCAGGAGATCGGCGCTCACGCGTTCCCCCAGTCTGGTGATACTTCCGAAAATGACCAGGTCCGCCCCGAGAAGCTCGCCCGCCCGGAGCGCCGTTTTTTCGTTCACCTTTTTACCCATGAGAGCGGCCTGGACCGCCGCGTCGGGGAGGATGGTTGCGTAACCGGTACGGTCCAGCTCCGTAGCCAGGTTCCCCGCGATGTCTCTCTGCAGGACCTCCGCCGCTGCGGGGCTGAACACAGTGAAGGGGAGAATGGCGATTTTCCCGGGCGACCCGCAGGCCGCCGCGGCATACAGGAGCATCGCCATGATGATGGCAATTGTTTTTCCTGATTTAAAGGTCATAGGTTGTTCCGTCTTTCAGGCCGATGGTGCGGGACATGCGGCCGGCAAGTTCAAGATTGTGCGTCACGATGACGAGGATGGTGCCCTTGGCGGCATTCAGATTCAGGAGCAGGTCCTCGATCTTGCGGCCCGTGTCCGTATCAAGATTTCCCGTGGGTTCGTCGGCGAGGATGATGTCCGGTTTCATGATCATGGCGCGCGCAACCGCAACCCGCTGCTGCTCACCGCCGGAGAGCTCGCCGGGTTTGTGCGTCAATCTATCACCAAGGCCTGATTCAGTCAAGGTTGCCTCGGCCATGGCGCGGGCCTGACGTGGGGGAATGCCGCGTATGAGCGCCGGCATCATCGTATTCTCAAGGGCGGTGAATTCCGGAAGCAGATGGTGAAACTGAAAGACAAACCCGATTTTTCTGTTCCGGAAATCAGCCCGCTTCCGCTCGCTCCACGAACACACGTCGATGTTGTCGTAACTGATATCGCCGGAAGTCGGGTGATCGAGGATGCCGAGTATCTGGAGCAGCGTCGTCTTCCCCGCGCCGGAGGCCCCCAGGATGGCCAGCGACTCGCCGGAGGCGATGGTGAGGTTGAGCCCCCGCAGCACTTCGATTCTGCGCGAATTCTTGATGAAGGTCTTGACGAGGCCGGCAACCCGTATCACTGTGCGTCCGCCATTTCCAGTTATTCGTACCGGAGTACTTCCGCCGGTTCGAGCCGTGATGCGCGCCACGAGGGGTACATGGCCGCGAGAAAACACAGGAGCATTGCCACGATGATGATAAGTCCGACGTCCGTGTAGTTCACCTGCGCGGGAAGCTCGCTGAGATAGTACACGTCAGGCGACAGCACCTTGAAGCCGAAGAGCCTCTCCACGAATCCCATTACCTTCTCGATATTGAGGGCGATGAAGATTCCCGCCATGCACCCCAGGGTCGTGCCGACGGCGCCTATCACCATGCCTTGGACCAGGAATATCTTCATGATGCCTCCCGAGGTTGCACCCATGGATTTCAGTATGGCGATGTCGCGCGACTTTTCCATCACCGTCATGATGAGCGTCGTGATGATGTTGAAGGCAGCGACCAGCACAATCAGGCTCAATATGATGAACATCACCCTTTTTTCCAGCTTGAGCGCCGCGAAGAGATTCTTGTTCATCTCCATCCAGTGCCGCGCCCAGAAAGGGAATCCCAGTTTCGTCTCGATGTCTTTCGCGATGTCGCGCGCCCTGTAGATATCGGCGACCTTGATTTCAAGGCCCGTGACCTCGTCGCTCATGTCGAGAAAGTTCCTGCATTCCCCGAGTGAGACCAGGACCAGGGTGGAATCGTATTCATAGGAGCCCGATTCGAATATCCCGGCGACGCGGAATTTCTTTATCTTCGGCACCATGCCCATGGGTGTTGAGATTCCCATGGGAAGCAGGACCTCCACGGGATCGAAAAGGGTGACGCTCAACGTGCGGGCGAGTTCCTGCCCTATGAGTATGCCCGGGTACGCGGAGGCATCCGCGCCTCTGCCGCGCAGTTCACCGGAGACGCCGCCGAAATCTCCCGCGTTCATTTTCCCCAGGGTGATGACGTTGAGGGCGGTCTTCGCCTCCACGCCCCTGACGACGATTCCCGTCACGCGGTCACCGTTCTTTATCATCGCCTGGGTGTAGATGAAGGGTGTCGCGGCGACCACGCCGGGCATGCGCTCCACTTCCTTCATCACCGTTTCGTGATTTTTCATCCCTCCGGTATATTCCATGAGCACGATGTGGGAATTGATGCCGAGAATCTTGTTCCGCAGCTCCGTTTCAAAGCCCGTCATCACGGCGAGCACCACGATGAGTGCCGCCACCCCCAGAAAAATACCCGCGATGGAGATGCACGTATTGACGGAGATAAAGATGTGCGTGCGTTTCGCCCTGAGATACCTGCGTCCTATGAAAAATTCGTATGACATAGTTTATAAGGGGGAGGAACCGTTCAATCCGCGTGCACCACGGTGCGCCGCTCCCTGCGTTCCTTCAGTTTTTTATCCTTTTGAGCGCATGTGCGGGAACAGAATGACGTCGCGGATCGAGGGCGAATCGGTGAGGAGCATTACCAGCCGGTCAATTCCGATCCCTTCACCCGCGGCGGGAGGCATGCCGTACTCGAGCGCCAGTATGTAGTCCGTATCCATTTCATGGGCCTCCGTATCGCCCGCTTCCCTCTCTTTCAGTTGCATGAGAAACCGTGCGTTCTGATCTTCAGGGTCGTTCAGCTCCGAGAAGGCATTCGCGATTTCCCTGCCGCCGATATAGAGCTCGAACCGATCGGCGATATCCGGGTTCACGTCATTTCTTCTCGACAGCGGCGACACCTCGATGGGATAGCGGGTAATGAAGGTCGGCTGGATGAGCGTGTCTTCCACCGCCTGCTCGAATATGGCCATGATGACCTTTCCCGGCAGTGTGCCCTCCTCGACGTCGCACCCCAGGTCCTTTGCGCATCTGAATGCCCGGGCGGGGTCGTCGAGTATGGCGGGGTCCACTCCGGCGAACCGGATAATGGCGTCCCTCACCGGGACACGCTTCCAGGGCGGCGTGAAGTCGATCTCCATGCCCTGGTACTGAAGGGTGAGGGAACCAAAGAGATGCCGTACCAGGTGGCAGATGAGCTCTTCCGTGAGGTCCATCAGGTCTTCGTAGGTGGCATAGGCCTGGTAAAATTCCATCATCGTGAATTCGGGGTTGTGCTGTGTCGAGATTCCCTCGTTTCTGAAATTCCGGTTGATTTCATAGACCCGCTCGAAGCCGCCGACGACGAGGCGCTTCAGATAGAGTTCCGGTGCGATTCGCAGAAAGAGGTCCATATCGAGGGTGTTGTGATGGGTCTTGAAGGGCTGTGCCATGGCGCCGCCGGCGATGGGCTGCATCATGGGCGTCTCCACCTCGAGAAAATCCTTCTCGTTCATGAATTGCCGCATGAGTGTGATGATGCGGCTCCTCGTTTCAAAGACCTTCTTCACATGGGGGTTCATGATGAGGTCGAGGTGGCGCTGGCGGTACCTGGTTTCCACATCCGTGAGGCCGTGCCATTTCTCCGGCAGGGGGCGCAGTGCCTTGGTGACGAGCCTCACCTCGTCGGCGTCGATGGTCAGTTCGCCCGTTTTTGTCTTGAAGGGCTTTCCCGTCACGGTGACGATATCGCCGATATCGAATTTTTTGAAATGGTCGTAGGAGGCGGCCCCTATGCGGTCTCGGGCGACGTAGACCTGAATCCGCCCCTTCCCGTCCATGATATTGATGAAGGATGCCTTTCCGAATTTGCGCACCGCCATGACGCGGCCTGCGAGGGTAACGCGGTGAGGTGCTTGTAGCGCGTACATCACGCTTTCGCGGTCCTCCACCTTCGCGAGGGACTCCTCGTCCATCCCGGCATACCGGGCGATGACGGACTCCGTCGTGGCCGTTACCCTGACATCGTTGGGGTAGAGGGGAACGCCTTCCGATTTCAAGGCACTGATTTTTTCCTGTCTCTTGAGAAAAAGTTCGCTTTTTTCGTCCATAATTATGGTCCTGAAGGGTTACTGGCGGCCGTCTCTTCCGGCACGCCCGGCGGCAGCACGTTCACTCGCCGTAAGGGTGATTACCTATATTGTTTCAACGCGTTAGTCAAGCCTTTTAAGGTCGGGGACTGTCATTGCGGGGGTATTCCCCGGGCCGCCATAGAGATTCTTCCGGTGAATGCACGATGTTTTTCAGTGAAAAGCCGCCCGTCCGTCTGCATACCATGGGCGGACGGGGCATTTCATCCGCCGCCGGCCTTCTGCACAGGTGCTTTTGTCAGTGTTTCCCTGCAATTATTCCTGACGGCCCGGACGAGAAAATGGTTGACAAATGAGGGTGGTGATAATAGCATTCACCTTCCAAATTGCGGATATACATTCTGAAATGTCCCGGAGGGGACATTTTCATCATTCCGGAACGGGCGGCTATACGGCGGATGCGCAAGAAAGGCCGGTTTCTCCGCGCCTGAATTCATTTACTACCATCGGACGGGATATGGGCGACAGGTTACTGGAAAGGAAAAGAGCTCTCGATATCATCGGCAACTTTCGCCAGGCGAAGGTGCTTGTCGTCGGCGATATCATGGCGGACCAGTTCATATGGGGGAAGGTGTCCAGGATCTCCCCCGAGGCGCCCGTACCCGTGGTCCGCGTCACCTCGGAAAGCTACCTTTTAGGCGGCTGCACCAATGTGGTGAACAATATTTTCACCGCCGGGGGGAAGGCCGCCGTCTCGGGCGTTATCGGCGCCGACGCCCTCGGCAACTGGATTGCGGGTGAGCTTTCGAAGAGGGATATCGACACCGGAGGTCTCGTGATCGAAGAGGGCCGCCCCACCATCGTCAAGACACGGATTGTCGCCCACGGCCAGCAGGTCGTGCGGTTTGACCGGGAAGTGACCGATGCAATCCGCGCCGCGAGCACGCGCCGCATCGTCGAGTATGTGAAAGGCATCCGCGATGAAATCGGCGCCATCGTGATTTCCGATTACAGCAAGGGCGTGGTGACGCGGCGTCTCGTGAACGAGATCAGGAAGGCCATACGGGGGGAAAAGATCGTCCTCTGCGTGGATCCAAAGCAGGACGGATTTTCGCTCTACCGCGATTGTGACGTGATTACCCCGAACCATCATGAGGCGGGACGCGCACTTGGCAGAGAGTTCACCACGGCGGAGGATGTGATACGGGGAGGGAAGTCCCTGGTGAAAAAATTCAATTTCAGGGCGGTGCTCATTACGCGGGGGGAAGAGGGGATGACGCTCTTCGAGCGGACCGGTGATATGATGAATATTCCTACCAAGGCCAAGGAGGTCTACGATGTCACGGGCGCCGGCGATACGGTGATCGGGATATTCGCCCTCGCGGCCGCCGCGGGCGCCACCCTGAAGGAGGCCGCGATGATTGCAAATATGGCGGCGGGAATTGTGGTTGGAAAAGTGGGGACGGCAACGGTCACCCAGCAGGAACTGAAAAGGGTATTTCCTCCCGTACTTACGGCGACGGTGACCCGGAAGGAACCGGCGGGGGCGGCATGAGCAGGCCCGCATCCCCGGAGGCGGTGAAGCTCATCGCGAGCGTTCTTTCGGCCGACCGGGACGTCATGGCCGGAGCCCTTGCCATGCTCGCGGACCGTTTCGGCCCGTTCGATTTCGTGAGTGAGTACCTTCCCTTTGAGTATACCGATTACTACAGAGAGGAGATGGGAGAAGGTCTTTTCAGGCGGTTCGTTTCCTTCGAGGAACTGGTGCCGCCCGATGACCTGCCCGCCATCAAGCACAGTACCAATGATATGGAGGCCCGTTTCGGAGAGAGAGGCAGGCGGCGCGTGAATATTGATCCCGGGTACCTTTCGCGGTCTCAGCTTGTCCTCGCCACGGGAAAGCCTTACGCGCACCGGCCCTATCTCAGGGACGGCATCTACGCGGATGTGACCCTTCTCTTCAGGAACCGTTCATTCCAGGCGCTCGAATGGACCTATCCCGATTATGCCGCGGAGCCGGCACGACACCTCTTTACGATGCTGCGGGAACGATATCTCCTGCAGCGCGCCGCGGAGGACAAAGGAAAGGCAGGAAACGACGGATGATACGAAGCATGACCGGCTACGGCCGGGCTGAATCGATGCTGGGCGGCAAGAAAATCGTCGCGGAGATAAAATCGGTCAATCACCGGAACGCGGAAATCGTGACGAGGTTTCCCGGGTTCATGGCCGCCCTCGAAGTGGAAGCGAAAAAGCTGGTGAGCGGAAAGATTTCCAGGGGGCGCGTGGAAATCACGGTGCGTGTTGATTCGGAACAGTGCGGCTCCGTGGGCGAGAAGCTCGAGATCAATATGCCGCTCATCCGGAACTATTACGAAACCCTCCGGGAAGTCAAAAAAGAGCTGAAACTGAAAGACGGAATTACGCTTGAGATGATCGCGGCCCTTAAGGGCGGCATCTCCACCGTCGAGTGTTTCCTCGACGTGGAAGAGGCGCGGCACACGCTTCTGGTAATCATGGAAGAGGCGATGCAGGGTCTTCAGCAGATGAGGGAGCGGGAAGGTGAGAATCTTCGCGCCGACGTGGAAATGCGCCTCGGTCTCATCCGCAGGCACATGGAAGCGGTGGAGGCAAAGGCGCCTGAGGTGCCTGTCTGCTGGCGGGACAAGCTCGCGGAGCGCCTGCGTGAACTCACGGGAGGCGCCGGGATTGATGAAATGAGGCTCATGCAGGAAGTCGCCCTGATGGCCGACAAGTGCGATATTACCGAGGAGATTGTCCGCTTTGCGAGTCACCTCACCCAGTTCGGCGAGCTTCTCGACGGCGACGATGCCGCGGGGCGCAAGATGGATTTCCTACTCCAGGAAATGCACCGGGAAATCAACACGGTGGGATACAAATGCGCCGACCTTGCCGTTGCCCGCTCCGTTATCGAAGTAAAAACGGAGCTTGCCAAACTCAGGGAACAGGCGCAAAATATCGAATAAATACGTTGCCGGCAAGGATGGTCTTGTGCAGACGGGAAATGATAACATTCCCCTTCATGAAGTGCCGCCGGGCGGCGGCGGGAATCTCGTGCTGGTGGTGTCCGCGCCCTCGGGCACCGGCAAGACCACGATCTGCCGGGAACTCCTGAAACAGGAACCGCAGCTGTCCTTTTCCGTGTCTCACACGACGCGCCCGCCGCGGAGGGCAGAGAAGGACGGCAGGGACTATCATTTTGTCTCCGAGTCCGAATTCAGGGAGCGTATCGCCCGCGATGAATTCATCGAATGGGTGGAAAATTTCGGCCACCTTTACGGCACCTCGCGGGATACCGTGAATCAGTGTATCCAGAGCGGCCGTGATGTGCTCCTCGATGTGGAACCCCGGGGAGCGAAGACGTTGAAGCGTATCTATCCCTGGGGTGTCTTTGTGTTCATGCTCCCGCCCTCGTTTGCGGTGCTGGCGGAGCGGCTCGGGAGACGGGGGTCTGAAGGCGAGGACATGAGAAAGCAGAGGACCGACAGGGCGGTTGAAGAAATTCGTGAAGCGACGTGGTACGATTACATCGTGACGAATGATTCGGTTTCTCATACCGTTACGCTGCTTCATTCCATCTATGTAGCGGAAAAAAACCGGAACGTGCAATCGGAACGCAGGATCGCCGCATTACTGAAAGTGACGGGAGGTATCACACATTATGGCACGCATAACCGTTGAAGACGCCCTCGAGCAGGTCAAGAACAGGTTTGCCCTGACCATGCTTGCCGCGCAGCGGGTGAGACAGTTGTTCAGGGGTTCAAAACCACTGAGTTTAAAAAAGAGCAACAGGGAGGTGGTGACCGCCCTCAGGGAAGTCGCCGAAGAAAAAGTGAAATTTGCCCACCCGGAACTCTTTCAGAAGTTCGGGTCGCAGGTGGTGCTGACGAGATCGAAGGAAAAAGATAAGGTAAAAGCCCTCCCGGAAGGTAAGCATGGCAAGTGAAAGCGGCCGGGAACGCCTCATATTCGCCCTCGACATGGCGGATGACGTCGAGGATATCCTGGGGTGGGTAAGACTCCTCAGTGATCATGTGGGTATGTTTAAAATCGGCAAAGAGGCATTTACCTGTCACGGTCCGTCGCTGGTGGCGAAAGTGCGGGATGCGGGGGGACGCATATTTCTTGATCTCAAGTATCATGACATTCCCGCCACGGTGGCGCGGGCATCCGAGGCGGCCGTGGGTCTTGGGGTGTCCATGTTCAATGTGCATGCCCTGGGCGGCGTGCGCATGATGAAGGATACCGCGGACGCGGTGACGAAGAGGGCGGAGGCGCTCGCAGTGGCACGGCCGGTGGTCCTCGCGGTGACGGTGCTGACGAGCCTTGACGGCGGTGATCTTGCGGATATGGGCTTTGATCGTTCGCCGGGAGACCTCGCCGTTCGTCTCGCGGGGCTTGCGAAAAAGGCGGGTCTCGACGGCGTAGTGGCCTCGGCGCACGAAGTGGCGCCGCTGCGGCAATCCCTTGGTGACGGATTCATTATTGTCACGCCGGGGATCAGGAGTGCCGCCTCAGTGCACGGTGACGATCAGAAGAGAGTGCAGACCGCGAAGGATGCGGTACGAAGCGGAGCGGATTACGTCGTGGTGGGACGCCCCATACGGACCGCCGGGAACCCGGTGGAGGCGGCCCGTGCAATCACCGAAGAGATAACCGAAGGCCTTCGCCTGCGAAGAGCCGGGAATGACGGCGGGCGGAAAGCGCTTCCCTGAAAAAGCGGCATCATGCAGATTATCTACGGTATTCATCCCGTCCTGGAAACCTTGAAACGCACACCCCGTGAAATCGAAAAAATCATCCTCACTTCGGGCAGGAAGGGAAAAGAGATTGAGGAAATCGTCTCCCGCGCGGAGCGGAACCGCGTTCCTCTCGAATACCGTCACCGTGAGTCGCTGGAGGCAATGACCGGGAGCCGGGTTCACCAGGGAGTGGCCTGTGTGTGTAAGGACTTTCACTATACCGACGTTGATGAACTGCTTGCCAGATGCCAAAATTCATGCAATGATAGTGTCATTCTTCTGCTCGATTGTATTGAGGATCCGCAGAATCTTGGTTCTCTCATTCGCACCGCCCACTGTTTCGGCGTGGACGGCATCATCATTCCGGAGCGCCGCGCCGCCCCGGTGACGCCCGCGGTTATCAAGGTGTCGGCCGGTGCCGCCCGGTATATACCGATCGCCCGTATCTCGAACCTTGCCGATGTGCTGGATCGTATGAAGGAAGCAGGGTTCTGGATATTCGGGACATCTGCGGAGGGCGGACGTCATCTTCGCGGGCTTGAATACGGGAAGAAGGCGGCTCTTGTTCTCGGCGGCGAAGGAAAGGGCATGAGACCGCTCATACAAAAGAAATGCGATTTTCTGATTTCCATTCCGATGGCCGGGAGTATTGATTCTCTCAATGTAGCGGTGGCCGGAGGAATTATTATGCATGAAATTATGAGCCGCACCGTGAAATCGTAGCTGCGGCGTCAAGGTTTGACGGGTACTCGGGTACTATGCAAACCTGTAACCGTGAAGAGAAGGGGGATTACCATGCCTGTATATCTGTGGGAAGGGGTCAATCGTAAGAACGAGCAGAAAAAGGGCGAACTGGAAGCGGCAGACGACAGTGCCGTGAGGATTATGCTCCGCCGGCAGGGGATCAAGATCACCGCCGTCAAGAAAAAACCGGAAGACCTCATGGAAAAATTTCCGCTCTTCAAGCAGAAGGTGAAGGAAAAAGAGGTGGTCATATTCTCGCGGCAGTTCGCGACGATGATCAACGCCGGTCTTCCCATCCTCCAGTGCCTTGATATTCTCAGCGCGGAAGAGCCGAACAAGGTATTCAAGAAAATCATCACGGGGCTCAAGGATGACATTGAGGGAGGAAGCTCGCTTACCGACGCGCTGAAAAAACATCCCGAGGTCTTCAATGAGCTCTTCATCAATCTCGTGGCCGCCGGCGAGGCGGGCGGTATTCTTGACATCATTCTCAACCGTCTTTCCGCCTACATGGAAAAGGCAATGAAACTCAAGGGGAAAGTGAAATCAGCCATGACATACCCTCTCGCCACAATGGTGATTGCCATTGCCGTGGTCATCCTGCTTCTCTATAAGGTGGTTCCCGTCTTCGAGGATATGTTCTCGAGTTTCGGGTCGGCACTGCCCGCGCCCACGCAGTTTCTCGTGGATGCCAGCAAGTTCGTCCAGCACAATATTCTTTATATTATCGGCACTTTTGTTGCCATCGTGATTATTTTCGTGCGGTACTACCGGACGGAGCGGGGAAGGCTGCAGATAGACACCATGATTCTCAAGGCCCCCGTGTTCGGCCTGCTGATAAAAAAGGTGGCCGTCGCGAAATTTTCACGGACCCTGTCAACGATGATGTCGAGCGGCGTGCCCATTCTCGAAGGCCTGGAAATCTGCAGCAAGACGGCGGGAAACAAGGTCATCGAAAACGCCCTGATGGATACGAGAAAAAGCATCAGCGAGGGGAAGACAATCGCGGAACCGCTTGCGAATGCCGGCGTATTCCCCTCCATGGTGGTTTCCATGATCGGCGTAGGTGAAAACACCGGCGCCCTCGATGCGATGCTCTCCAAGATTGCCGATTTCTACGATGATGAAGTTGACTTGGCGGTTGACGCGATGACGTCGCTTCTGGAACCGTTCATGATGGTTTTCATCGGCGGCGTCGTGGGAGGCATGCTGATTGCCCTCTATCTGCCCATTTTTACGATGGCGGGGGCGATAGGCTGAAAAAAATGGTCGGGATGGCGCGATTTGAACGCGCGACGCCTGCGTCCCGAACGCAGTGCCCTACCAGGCTGGGCCACATCCCGACGGTTCACATCCCTATATAATTTGACCGGAAATGTCCATAAAAAAATGGACTTCCGTTGCGCGGTGTGGAAGTCCGCACATTGTTTTCGTCGGTATTTGATGGTAATGTGGGTGTGAAGTGATTGAGGTGGGACAGTGATAATTTACGATTTGCGATGCGAGAAAGAACATACCTTTGAAGGCTGGTTCAAGGACAACGCCGCATTTGAAGGGCAGAAGAAGAGCTCGCTCATTGTCTGTCCCGTCTGCGGCAGTACGCACATACAGATGGTTCCTTCTTCCATTACCTTCATGGGGAAAGACACGCGTGAGCCGCAATCGGTCCGCGGGGAACTCTCGCCCATGAAGACGGTCCGGATGTTCCAGGAATATATCAACAAGACCTTTGAAGACGTGGGCAGCCGGTTTGCCGAGGTGGCACTGAAAATTCACCGGGGCGAAGACGACCCGAAAAACATACGGGGCGTGACCACGCACGAAGAGGAAAAAATGCTCGGGGAAGAAGGAGTTGAGTTCATAAAGATTCCTGTTCCCAAGTATGACAGTTAACCCGGGACACGGCTCGGGAATTCTGAAAGCGGGAAGGGTCGGAATACGGGCCCTTTTTTTGTAAAACGGGGCATTATGAGTGACGCGCGCGGAAATATTCTCGATTTAATCGGGTCCACTCCACTCGTCGAGATCAGGCGGCTGAATACGGCGAAAAACGTGAAGGTGTTCGCCAAGCTCGAGAGTTTCAATCCCGGGGGATCCATCAAGGACAGGGCGGCTCTCTTCATGATCGAGCAGGCGGAAAAGCGGGGCGTCCTCTCAAGGGACAAGACTATCCTCGAAGCGACCAGCGGAAATACCGGCATCGGGCTGGCCCTTGTGGCGGCCGCGAAGGGATACAAGCTCATGCTCGTGCTCTCGGAGTCCGTCAGCGAAGAGCGGAAGAAGATTCTGAAGGCCCTGGGTGCGGAACTTCACTTCACCCCGGCACGTCTCGGCACCGACGGCGCCATTGAGGTGGTCTATGAGATGATGAGGGAAAATCCCAACGCCTATTTTGTGCCCGATCAGTTCAATAACGAAGACAATGTGCTGGCGCATTATTACGGCACGGCGGAGGAAATCTGGCGGCAGACGGACGGCGGGGTGACCATGGTGGTCTCGGCACTGGGGACCACGGGAACAGCCATGGGAATCTCCCGGCGGCTGAAAGAGCTGAAGAGCTCCGTCCGTATCGTCGGCGTCGAGCCGTACCTCCATCACCGTATTCAGGGACTCAAGAACATGAAAGAGTCCTACCGTCCCGGGATTTTCGAAAGATCCCGTCTTGATGAGAAGGTAAACGTGCACGACGACGATGCATTCCGCACGGCGCGCGCCATGGCCCGCGAGGAGGGACTCTTCGTCGGCATGAGTTCCGGGGCGGCGGTCTTTGCGGCGCTCACGCTCGCGAAGGCCATGCCGGAAGGTGTCATCGTCGCCATATGCCCCGACAGCGGCGAGCGCTACCTCAGCACGGAGCTTTTCGCCGATAGGGGCGAAACGACGCTGAGAATTTACAACACTCTCACGAAAGCCAGGGATTCCTTCAGGCCGCTGACCCCCGAAATGGTGCGCATGCATTCCTGCGGACCGACTGTCCACGAGGTGCCCCACATAGGAACCTATCGACGCTTCGTCGTTGCCGACATGATCATGCGGTACCTGAAATTCAGGGGATACCGGGTGACACATGTCACCAATATCATCGATATGGCGGACCGCTCCATTAAGGGCGCCGACCAGGCGGGCATGGATGTCCGGGAGTACACCGAACGTTTTGTGCAGGTGTTCCGGGACGATGCCCGGAAACTCAACATCGGCGACGGCAATCCCTATCCGCGGGCGAGCGGGCACGTGGAGGACATGATCGCGCTGACCGAAAAGCTTGTGGACAAAGGATTCGCCTATGAGAAGCTCCGCTCCGTGTACTTCGATATTTCGCGGCTGGAGGGCTACGGGGCGCTCTCCCGTATCGATCTTGAACGGGCCAGGCACACGCAGACCATCGATAACGACGACTATGAAAAAGACAACCCCGCGGATTTTACCCTGCTCAAGCGCTCAACCCTGGCGGAACTGAAAAAGGGAATCTTCTTCAAGACGAAATGGGGGAATGTTCGGCCGGGCTGGCATCTCGAGTGCGCCGCGATTTCCATGAAGTACCTGTCCGCGAATTTCGATATCTACGTGAGCGGAACGGATATCATTTTCCCCCACTGCGAGAACGTCATGGCCATCGGCAGGGCGGCGACGGGGAAGAACCTTGCGAATTACTGGGTGAACAGCGATCTGGTGATGAGCGAGGGGAAGAAAATGTCCCGTTCCCTCCAGAACGTATTCACCGTTGAAGATCTTGAAAAAAAAGGGTATAAAGGTACGGAAATCAGGTACTTTCTTCTTAGTACCCATTACCGGAAGCCCCTTCACTTCTCCCTCGGGGCTCTCGATACGGCGCGGAACACAGTACGGCGGCTCAACGATTTCATACACCGCCTCATCCACTTTACCCCCGGCGAGGGCTGTGGTGAGATCGACCAGCTGATATACGACGTGATGAAGGGCTTCGGTGATGCGATGGATGATGATTTCAATATTTCCGGGGCGATGGCAGCCCTCTCTGATTTCACGAGGGTAGTAAATGCACACTTGGCCCGGAACCGCCTGAACCAGGCGGAACGTGACGGGGTGATGGACACGCTCAGGAAGATTGATACGGTGCTCGGCATGCTCACCTTTGAAGAGGATATGCTCTCCGAGGAAGCGCGCCGTCTCATCGGTGTCCGTGAAGAGGCGCGCCGCCGCCGCGCGTGGGATGAATCGGACCGCCTGCGCAGAGAGCTTCTCAAAATGGGAATTGTCGTCCACGATACGCCCGCCGGGACCACGTGGACACTCAGGCAGCCGTAAAAGGGGACTACAGCACATGGCACAGAGCAGGGTTTCATTCTCACGGATTTGCATCATCCCGATGCTGGCGGGGGCGGCGGCCTTGCTTCTGGCGGTCTTGGCGGCGCCAATGCCGGCACATGCCGATATCTACATGTACCAGGACGAGGAAGGCATCATGCATATGACCAACGTGCCCGACTCGAATAAATACAAGCTGTTCATGCGTGAGCCGCGGCCGAAATCGAAGCGGGGGAGTGGGAGTTCGTCCGGCGATGTCCGCCTCTATGACGGCATGATCAGCGAAGCGGCGAAACTCTACGAGCTTGAGGTGTCCCTGATAAAGGCGGTCATGAAAGTGGAGTCCAATTTCAATCCCAATGCCGTCTCGGTGAAGGGGGCGAAGGGGCTCATGCAGATTATGCCGCAGAATTACGATTCCCTCGATATCAGAAACCCATTCGACCCGCACGAGAATATCATGGGGGGCGTGAAGTACCTGAAACAGCTTCTGGAGCGTTACGAGGGCAGGAAGCACTTGGCGCTGGCGGCCTATAATTGCGGTCCCGATACGGTGGACCGCTACCGCACCATCCCGCCGATTGATGAGACGGAACAGTACGTAAAAAAAGTTCTCGAATATTATAAGGTCTACAAGGCAAAAGGAATCTCGACCTGAACTGCGTGATCCGATAGTCCTTCCTGAAGTCTTGCGTTACGTTATTCTTTGATTGATGCAGACTTTCTATCAGCAATCATAAATCATGTATGCTTTTGACTTTGTCATATCGGCATGAGATAGTGCAGTCAGCTCATAACATTCATAAGGTTTTTTCTTAAACTGCCCTAAGGGGGCATCAACTTTTACGGTAATAATGGAGGTCATTACCTTACTTTGCTTCAGCTGATACCGGAATTGAAGAATTCAACACAGCCTTAATTCAGTCAAATAAGGAGGTGACACTCGAAGATACCTACGCTATGGCATATGGAAAAAGTCTCGCCGAAGCGGGACCCACCGGCGACACGGGACAGATATTCGTTGCCATGAAAGATGCCACAGGGTTCTTCCAGAAGGTATTACAAGGGCATGGAATACCTAATGCGGATAAATATATTATAGCCAGTGTCGATACGGCGAATGAAGATGGATACACCCTTTTTGCTTTTGTTTATAGACCGTATGATACTATCACTATTATCGATAAATACGACAGAACAACTCGAAAAACACTAACGAAAGAAGACCGTTCCTTTTATGACCCTTATAGGACCGACGTAGATGGACGTTCTATAGATACGATAGTTGACTGGGCCGGGCTACCTATACGTTCCTATGATAAGCAAAAGAATCAGGCCATCATGCTGACACTGGCAGCCAATAGGGTATTAGAAAGGGCTACGAGAGATGATTATTGGCAGGCTGAACAGCGCTGGCTTGATGGTCAATTTGGTGCTGTATGCAGTGAACAAGATCAGAAAACCTGCAGTATTCTTGGCATTAAGAAGGGATTCATGAAAGAGTACTAATGATTTTATAATCGTCAAATCTTGATAGTTAAGCCTCCTATATAGATAGCAGTTTGTCGATTACGCTCCGTTCCTTCCTGAAATCGTTCGTCACTACCATTTTTGATTTATGCAAGCTTTCAAACCGTAATAAACGGTAAAATTCTTACTTGACATGTAATACAAGTATCGGAGGCAGGTCACCTGCTCGCCGCATCATTATTGCGAACTGTTTCGGCCTATCGGGCGCTCGATTCAAACAATCAACCCAAGCAAGACACATTGCTAATCATACACCCCGTGACACTGCCGATTGTAATAATCTGTCATTGATGAATAGTAACTTGATAAAGGGGCTTGACAATAAAGCCTGAATAATACATGGTATGCCAAATATCCGTGGTGAGGATACTTGTATGCCAGATAAATATGATGCACGGTCACATATCTGTTTTAACCTCGGCAGGGTCATGCGAAAGGTCTATGAACACTACCAGGTGCAACTGTCATCCTTCGGAATAACCCCGCCGCAGTATTTTGTGTTCAATGCCCTTTGGATGGGAGATGGCATAACTATCGGAGAGCTGTGCGATCGCGTATCACTGGATAGTTCCACGATCACGGGCATTATCGACCGGCTGGAAAAGAGCGGGTATGTTGAACGGAGACCCAATCCGGAGGATAGACGATCGGCAATGGTCTATCTCACTGCAGAGGCAAGAAAAGTAGGCCCTAAACTTCTTAAATATGCCGATGAACTGGACGCTGAAATGCGAAAAAGATTCTCCGCCAAGGACATGAAAGTATTCGAGACAATTCTCAGGGAACTCGGTGAACCCCAAAAGTAACCGTCATTAATATATTGCGGGACTTGAGGAACTACTCATGGCACACAGAGATGATACATCTATTTCGGTTGAAGATAAAAAAGAAATCTACCGGGCATTTATTGAATGGATGAAAAATGGCTGGTACGGGGTACCCGAGTCAGATGAAGTAGAACCCCTGATGATGGCACGTTACTCTCCGGAAGAAGCTACCTTGCTCACCGGGTTCCCTTTCGCGCCAATGAGCCTGGACGAATTATCGCAATTGAAAAAGATACCCGCATTGGAGCTTGAGCACAAGCTCGTGGAACTCGCGAGAAAAGGGATTGTGTACCGTTACGTGAACAAGAACACTGTATTCTATAGCCTCCATGATACCTTTTCAATGCTGCGCACACTCGGTTGGCAGGGTAAAACCGACGACTATACCAGGACAGTAAGCCCCATCCTCAACAGATACTGTGCGACAGGGTTCTTGTCTCCCTGGAAATTAACAACACATCAGGCGTTACGTGTGCTGCCCATTGAAAGTACCATAAAAGACGGACGCCAAGTGATTCCCTATGAGGAAGTCACCAAGATCCTGGATAATGTTACGTACTTCACCGTAAGCCCCTGCCCCTGTGCACATCGCAATAATCTTGATTCTGAGCGCCATGACTGCACCTATCCTATTGAACGATGTCTCCATTTCGGCCGATTGGGTCATTATATTGTTGAGCAGGGCATGGGACGTGAAATAACCCGTCAGGAAACAGAGGAACTATTACGTAAGTGTGAAGAATTGGGACTGGTACACGCCATCTCAAACCAGCAGGAAAATCCCGATACCCTCTGCAACTGTTGCCCGTGCTGCTGCATGTGGTTTGAAGCCTACCACAAGCTCGATCATCCCATGAGTATGTCGCCCTCTCATTACCGGGCACATACCGGCGACACGACGTGCACGGGCTGTGGCCTCTGTGTCAAACGGTGTCCTATGAAAGCGATTCAATTAAAAGAGATGCCCGAAGCGAAGGGTCGGAAGACCGTCGTGACGGAGGAGAAAAAAGGAACCCGGACGTTGACAAACAAATTAGGCAAGGTGGCTGAAGTCACCACGGAGAGATGTATCGGATGTGGTGTATGTGTCCATAAATGTCCGAGCGGATCATTATCGCTCACACAATCAGAATCGGTTCAGGACCCGCCAAAAACCATTCGTGACTGGGCAATTCAATTTATGACGGACTGCAGGAACTCATAAATTATTATCTTGAGGAGGATTAAAGTATGTCGACTGAAATTTACCAGGAATTTTGTGATATTATGAAGAAACGGGGCGGGATGTACCCCGGTGCGGATATCCCGGAGTTCTATCCTCTCGTTAAGGAACTGTTCACGCCGGAAGAGGCAGCCGTCAGTATTGCCCTGGACCTGGGATTCAGCCCCGCGAGTGATGTCGCCACAAAAATGGGAAAGGGCGCGAAAGAAGTGGAGGACATGCTCGAAGCAATGGCATACAAAGGCCTCTGCATATCCGCAGACCTGGGTGGTACTATTTATTACGGAGGTCCTCCCTTTGTCCCCGGCATCTTTGAATTTCAGTTCATGCGGGGAACAAAAACCGAAAAAGATAAGAAACTGGCAAAACTCATCCATGCGTACAAGGCGGCATACAGGGTAGCCTATCCCCCCAAGCCGCCGAGTTTTCCGCAGGCCAGAGTCATCACCATCGACAAGGCCGTCAAAGCGGATAACATGGTATATCCCTATAATCAGGTTGCCCATTATATCGAGACTAATGATCCTTTGGCCGTCTGTACCTGCTTCTGCCGCCATGAAGCCAAACTGATTGATGAAAAAGATGACTGCAAGGTGCCTGATGAATCCTGCATGATGTTCGGTACCGCGGCCCAGTTTGTGATTGACAGAAAAATAGGCCGAAAAATCACTAAAGAGGAAGCTCTGAAGATTCTGAAAGATACTGAGGATGCCGGTTTGGTCCATGCCGGAATCAATAAGCAGAAGCTCGATTTCCTCTGCAACTGCTGCAGGTGTCATTGCATGATCCTAAAAACAGCCCTGGCGTATCCAAAGCCCGGAGAAGAACTTGCTTCCGGATTTCAACCGGTCTGGGATGCGGAGTTTTGTAGTGGCTGTGAAACTTGTGTCGATCGATGCCCAATGACGGCACTTACGTCGGGTGAAGAGAATGTGCCGGTGCTGAATCTGGATCGATGTATTGGATGTGGTGTGTGCTTAACCGGTTGTCCTATGGAGGCAATAAGCCTGGAAATGAGACCCGGAACCATCGTGCCACCTGTTGACGATGCGGCCTCGCGTGAAGCCATGCGAGCGGGACGAGTGTAATTTATAAAAAGGAACGATGAATGACACACTCTGATAATGGTCCGGGTATACTATTCCCGCCTCCCCTCAATTATTTCATCGGGTTTCTCTTTGCCTACGCCATGAATAGATTTTACCCGATCCCCATGGTTGGTCCTCCGCTGTCGATTGTTCTGGCACTGATCGCTGTCACACCTTCGGCAGTTCTTGGACTCTGGAGCCTGCTGGAATTCTGGCGCGCCAGGACCAATTTCTTGCCTCATAAACCGTCTTCGTCCCTTGTTATCGTTGGCCCCTATCGCGTCACCAGAAATCCCATGTATCTCTCCCTCGCCTTACTCTATGTCAGTTTTGGATTTTTGCTGAGTATAGCCTGGACATTTATTATCCTGCCGATGGTTATATTCATTATGAATGTGTACGTGATCAGACGAGAAGAATCATATCTTGAATCCAGATTCGGTGAACAGTATCGGGCTTACACACAGCAGGTACACCGCTGGCTGTAATGTGATTGACAATCCATGAATGGTCATATCCTTATTTATCAAAGGAATAATGGATAGAGTTCAAACGCTCCTAAAACGTATTAAGGATAAGCGAAGCAAGCAGGTTGTGTTCTTGTCGCATTGTATTCTGAACGAGAATACACGATACCTTGGTGGGGCTTGTACGGGATGCTTTGTCCCGGAGATAATGGATAGTGTCTTTAAGAATAATTTAGGTGTTGTCCAAATGCCCTGCCCGGAACAGCACGCCTGGGGAGGTGTCAATAAGAGGATGCTGCTCCTCGCTTATGGTGCAAAAGGGACAATTTTATATAATTTTCGATATATCATCATCCCGGCACTACTGTTGTATACAAGAGTCATTTATCGATGGATAGCTCGGAAAAAAGCAAGAGAGATACAAGATTACATTAATTCAGGCTACTCGGTTACTGCAATAGTTGGCATTGATGGATCTCCTTCGTGTGGTGTGAATACGACTCTGGATTTCTGGAAGGCGTTCGAGGTGCTTGCTGAAATTAACGTGAATTCCGTTACGTTAGAAGATGCAAATGCTGTGGTCACAAAATGTCTGACAGATGGACAAGGGCTTTTTACGATTGCATTACAAGACGAGCTAAGAAAGCGACACATATCTATTCCCTATCTCGCGCATGATTTGATTGCTGAAATTAAAGGGAATAAATCTGATCTGGGTTTCCCTTCTCAGACTTTTCTCCGCTAATATTCTAAATCAATTCCCTGACATTTATTAGGAATTGTAGATGGAAAACGATAGAAATTTGTTTTGAATTCAAAAGACTTTTGTATTGGAAAAATCAGGTATGAAAATGCAATGGAAGTATTATGTTAGTAATTAGTATAATCTATCTGATGAGTAATATCGAATTAACTAAAAGGGGAAAATCATATGGCACGCTTACAGGAGAAAATACTTGATACAGGAGATATTTTTCCGTCATTCGAATTTAATACAACGGAAGGGAATCAGATAATACTACCGCGCGATTTCGATAGTAGATGGAGTGTAGTATTCACACTTCGCGGCTACTGGTGACCATTCTGCCGTCAACAGGTGGTTGACTTTGAAGGCAGGATCGAGGAATTTAGCAAACTCAACATTCAGATTATGACTGCATCTGCCGATTCTCTGGAAGATGCCCGCAAAATGAAAGAGGAAAACAAACTATCGTTTAAAGTAGGCTGGGGACTTAACGCACAAGAAGTGTCAGCAAAAATAGGCGCATTTTTTGACGCCAAACGAAACTATGTCCAGCCTACGGGCTTTATCATCAACCCAAGTGGAAAAATTATCATCGCCACCTACAGTACGGGAGCTATAGGACGTCTTACCGCTTCTGACACTTTGACGCTCATTGTGTATCTAATGAACAGGTAATGTGCGGAGCGATAGAAAGACCTCTAATTGTGCCTCCTTTTACGTTCACTCAAATGATGTTCCGCCCTGTCCAAGGGCGTCCAGATCAGTCACTTGATGTGGATTTTGTTTTCTTGAGAAAGGAAGAGATTAGGAATCGCAGTGAGTTCACATCCAGGATTTGCCACAAGTCCTCCGATGAGAAACGAAATACCCAAAAATGCCAGTGCGCCCGTGCCAATCGGTGTAAGGGTGTTCACACCGATAGCATAAATCAGCACAAGTGAACCGACACCAACAAGCACACGTGTCACACGTCCAAACAACAACGGCACTAGCCTATCCATGGCTCGTTTTTCTGTCATCGCTAATCCAGTTTTCTATTACACCTATTGATGGTTATATATTATTTTGCATATATTTAGCAAAATTGATTCTCGGAAGTTCCGTTTTCTTCTTTCTGAAGTCTTGTTTATCCTATTCTTCTTGTCCATAAGTATTTTAAGTAAATAGTCAAAAAATAGCAGAACTCAAACTTAACGTGTGGTACATAATATTTCTCTGAAAATTGGTTTTCATATTAAGACCACGCTTATAAATCTGTTTTGAAAGAAAAGAGAAATCCCAGGCGTGAGTAGGGGTAAAGTCGCTATGGAACAAAAATACGGCTACTTTGGCCAGATATTATGGGTGGATCTTTCTTCGGGAACTATTGAAAAAGAAGCCATTCCGGATCAATTCTATGAAGATTATATCGGAGGATATGCGCTCGGCGCCAAAATTCTTTTCGACAGAATGCCCCCTAAATCAGATCCCCTTGGCCCGAATAACATTATAGGCTTTCTCCCGGGACTGTTCACGGGATCTTCAGCCCCTTTCTCCGGTCGATACATGGTGGTGGGAAAATCTCCATTGACAGGCACATGGGGTGATTCAAACAGCGGCGGATTCTTCGGGCCTGCCATAAAAAAATGCAGTGTAGATGGTATCTTTTTCAAAGGTGTTGCTCAGAATCCCGTCTACCTTTTGTATGATGGGACACAGCCGCATTTGCTAAGCGCAAAACAAATATGGGGCCTGGATGCAATCGATACGGAATCCGCTCTTAAAGAGATACACGGGGAGTCAGCCCAGGTTGCCTGCATAGGAACAGCCGGTGAGAAGCTTTCCCTGATCTCATGCATCATTAACAATGGCGGACGTGCCGCAGCACGATCGGGACTCGGCGCAGTCATGGGATCAAAAAACCTGAAAGCCGTTGTTCTCAATGGTAAAGAGAAACTTTCAGTTTACGCCCCGGACAGATTAAAAGATATTGTTCGGACCTATAATAAGAAAATTCAAGCGGACCCCAATCTGCTCTTAAGAATTATGGCGAAGGTTTTACCCAAAACGATCAGCGTTATTGCAAGACTGAAGTTCAAGCTGAAAGTGACGCCCGATCTATGGATCATGGCATCTAAGGAACAGGGCACATCCGTTGCCAATGCAATCAGCTCTGAAACCGGCGATTCACCGGTTAAAAACTGGAAAGGCGTCGGGAGAATTGACTTCCCTCAAACGAAATCGCAAAAGATCAGCGGACAACAATTCCTGAAATATAAGAAGAAAAGTTACGGTTGTGCTGCCTGTCCACTCAGGTGCGGAGCCATTCTTTCCGTACCGGAGATAGGTCTGAAGGAGACGCACCGCCCCGAGTATGAAACATCCTGCATGTTCGGGACATTCCTGCTTAACGATGATGTATTGTCCATTCTGGAACTGAATGAAATGTGTAATCGTGCCGGTATGGACACGATCTCCACCGGGTCCACAATAGGATTTGCCATGGAGTGCTATGAGAAAGGGATCATTTCAGATAAGGATACCGGTGGCATAGCGCTTCAGTGGGGCAACGCAGAATCAATTAAAACTATGCTGAAAAAAATGATCGATCGCGATGGCCTGGGAGATATCCTCGCCGATGGTGTAAAAAGAGCAAGTGAGCGCATTGGGAAAGGGTCCGAAGAATATGCCATGCACTTTTACGGTCAGGAGATACCAGCGCACGACCCGAAGCACATGCCCTCGATGGCGCTTACATACAATACGGATCCCACACCGGGAAGGCATACCGCGGCAGATACAGATTTCTTTTTTGATGTCCTTTCCGTTGATAAGATAATGAAAGAAATTGAATTGCCAAGAAATAGAACTAGTGCTGCCGCAAAGATGCAAAGCCAAAAAATTGTTGTGGCGCTTACACAGGTTCTCAACGCATTAGGCATCTGTCAATTCGGTTTTGCATGTGGTCGTATGCCTGTCTTTGACCTCCTTGAAGCGGTGACAGGATGGAAGTGGTCTTATGGCAAGTTCATCCAGACGGGACTTCGGATTCAGAATTTGAGGATAGCCTTCAATCTCAGAGAAGGGATCAACCTGTATCTGCAGGAACTCCCAGGTAGGATTACGGGGAAGGACCCTCTGAGGGATGGCCCGCATCGGAATGTTACTATAGATGTTGATGCATTCAAGAAGCAGTACTGCAATATCATGGGATGGAACCCGGAAACAGGTGTGCCATATGATGCAACACTCCGCGACCTCGGACTGGAATATGTCATTGATCAGATCAAATGAATCATTTCAAGGATTTTATCCTGGACTTTTTTCAGGATCTAAACCGTGAAGTCGCTTATGAGGACAATGGTTTGAAAGTATACGTCACCGGCGGTTCAGGATTTGTGGGGAAAAGCCTGATAAAAAGGTTGAAAGAAGAAAGACATGACGTACGCGCTCTGGCTGTGTCTTCCGATGATGCTCAAATTCTCAAAGATCTGGGAGCGGAGGCGATTGTAGGAGATGTAAACCAAATTCAAGTTTTGAAACAGAGCATCTATGGATGTGATGTGATTATCCATCTCGCGGCCATCATGAAAATAATGGGGAACTATAAAGAGCTTTACCAGGTGAATGTGGATGGGACAAAAAACATGTT
>JAPLJO010000171.1 GCA_026388515.1 Deltaproteobacteria bacterium
GATAATCATTTTTCACGGCACAGCGACGGTCCTTATTCTGGAAACACTTGTAGCAGGCCTTGCAGCCGGCAATCGGGTGCCCCGCCAGCTGGATCAGCTCCGTTTTTATGTGCTCCTTTTTCAGTTCATCCAAAACCGTGTTCAGCAGAATTGCCGTGTTGCCGTCTTTTCTCGCGCTGCCATTCAAGGCCACTACTTTCATAATGCTCCCCCTGGACTATTGATTTCAGAAAAAGAGTGTAATGTTATTTCGCTCTAACAACATTAGCAAACCACATTCCAGGCATTGCTGCCGCCTGCTATAATTGTCGCCCCTTCAACCAGTTCAATATTATATCCGCCGCATCCTGCCAGCGATTCTCAAGCATTATATCGTGGGCCGTATCTGAAAGCATTTCGGCCTTGGTGTGATACGCTTTCGCGGTTGCCTCCATCTGCCTTGGGGAGAAGATCGTATCGTTCATGGCGCCGATGAGCAATATGGGATCGCGGACCTTGCTCGGCCTGGGCAGACAGAATGTCATATCCAGAAAGCCTCTGAACGATTCATCCTGTAATTTTTTGTAATATGCCGCTAACTTTGCGGCAGGTATATTTTCCGAAAAGAACGCCTCGCGCGCAAGTGCAGGAGTGCCGATGACCGGATAGAGGCTCAAAGTGGAAAACACCTTCAACAGAATAACAAAATGACGTTTTGCTATACTCAGGGTTGTCATCGTCACACCGGTGGTGGGAACGGGAGCCAGTAGAACCGCTGCAGGAACTCTTTGAGACTGCAGATATTTCTGAACAATCAGCCCGCCCATTGAATGCCCTACAAGAACGGGAACCTTCGGCAGCTGACCAATGATTTGGGATACATCATCCACGTAATCAGAAATGCTCCACCAGCGCAGCCCTTCACGCCCTTCGCTGTTCCCGTGGCCGCGAAGGCTTAACGCATACGCATCATAGCCGCGGGCGGCAAAATACGGCAGAAAATACTCTTCCCAGCACCATGCACCATGCCATGCCCCGTGAATAAACAGAATGGGAGTCGGTTTGTTTCCATTTTTCGCCTGGTGTTTTATCAATTCAATTTTCATGGATTCCTCCTTTGTCGAAGATAAGGACAGTGGGATAGTACCTGAACTGTAACCAAGTTAGGAAAATATATACTCAGCTGAACCTGTATTATTTTGCTATCACGACAAACATCTGAAATCTACTATTAAACGAGATACAGGTTAGTAGAGAATTTCAGGAAGGCTTCGTCAGTCTACAACTGTTTGGTGGCCGGTTTCGTTCTGCTGCCTCCAGTATGTCGTACTTAGTTATTTTTTATTCCAGGCCTCTTAGTATATTTGAAATCAGGTTATCCGGATAAATGATTCCGGACGAATTTCCTCAAGCATCAGGGCGTTTACCGGGCACGTCTTGACGCAGTTTCCGCAGCCATAGCACTTGTCCGGATCGACGGATATCGTCCCGTTTGAACGGATTGCATGGAACTGGCATCGATCCGCGCAAATCCCGCACTCCGTGCACAGGCTCGCGTCAAAGCGAACCCGGAACCTCGATGGCGCAATCGCACTTTTGTATCCCACCTCATGAATCAGGTATAGGCCTGTACAGCAGCAGGCGCAGCAGTTGCACATGAACATGTCTTTCTTGACATTGTTGCGGATCTGGTGAACGAGGCCTGCATCTTCTGCGTCACCGATTCTCTTGAGGGCATCGGCCGTTGTCAGTTGCTGCCCGATGCCACGGTCTATAATGGCGGCGGCAAATCCGTTGATCTGCATGCACACGGCGCTCTCCGGCGCCGGACAGTTCTTTCCGCGGCCGACCTGTTTTGCCTGGGTTCTGCAGGGGCAGGGAATCGCCGTGATCAGTTCGGCTTCCTTAAAAAGCTTCCTCGCCGAATCAATATCAAGGATTCTGTTCTGTGCGGTCACGGTTTCTTCAATGGGGACGACCCTCATGACGGGAGGCAGATTCATATCCTGAAACGCCATGACCAGTGCGGGCATTTCCTTCACAATCAAGTGTTCCCAGAGCCGGAAAAGCTCTCCCGGCGCATCGGGACTCAATACGGCGGAATCCCGCAATTCAATCATTGCAGGATATAAGCGGTAATAGTCTCCCTTGGACAGGACCCTCTGAATGCTTCCGTTCTGTTTGAGCTTCCCGATTACAGACTTGACCTTTGCCTCTGGCCAGTCGGTTTTCCTGGCGAGCTCTGTAATGCTTCCCGGCAAAGCCGCCGCCAGTTTGACACTGTCTTCATCACCATACAGAATCGCAAATATTGCGCCCATAGTTGCGGAATCGGGAAAACCAAGCTTTGCTGCATAGGCTTTCAGTTCTTCTCTGACCGGCATCATAATTCTCCTGGATGAATATTTTGATTATTACGGATTGGAATCCTACACGAATGGTTAAAATTAGAAAAGCAGCATTTCAGGAAGGTGCTTTTTCACTTTTTAAAAAAACTTATTCATCCTGTAAACCTTCCGATGTTTCTTTTCGTCTAATAGAATAACAAATTCAGGCAGAATCATTAATCGGGAGAGATATCCATAACATTACCGGTGATATGTATGAGATTTTTCTTCCCGTTCCTATAAGGTGAATTCAGTGCAGCGCAGATTACACAGGGTACACGATAAAAATCCGTGCAAATCGTGTGTTTCTATGAAGTAAGCCGAATAATACAGGAAAGGAATAGGTAAGGATATGAAGAAAAAGACACTCATGATTATGATGGCGCTG
>JAPLJO010000139.1 GCA_026388515.1 Deltaproteobacteria bacterium
ACGGTGATCGTGCCCTCCACGGGAAGGCCCGCTTCTTTCGTGGTGTAGTTGAATCCCGACAATCCCACCCGCGTGACTGCGTTGAGCGATTCCCGGTAGCGTTCAAAGTGAAGCTCCGCCGAAAGTTCCTTTCCCCAGGAAGCCGAGAGTGTCATGGAGTCCTTCTCATTTCTCATCACCACCGACGAATTCCCCTTCGCAAACCGGACCTGACCTTTCATCGAACTGCCCTCAAAGAAGGTTCCCATTCCCAGCGGATGAATCACGTTCCACTCGGAAAAGGATCGCCGGCTTCTGTCATAGACATAGGCAAACATGTTGCTGAGATATCCCAGACTCACGATCGCAAGGCCGAACACCACCTCGTCACTGCACGCGCCGAGGTACTGCCACCGCTTGATGCGGCACGACTTGATGAATCCCGCGCAGACCCGGCACCCGCTGCTTCCATAGGGGCGGAAGAGATCGAGAGAGAGATCGGCGGGAGGTTTTTTATAAATACCGAAGAGAGGACGGCCCTGGGGACTGATGAGCGAGGTTTCTTCCCTGAGTTTCATTTCATTTTCCTCCTTATGGAATACTATGCTTCTGTGCGGGTCACGAATGCTCCCGGGAAACCCGGGGAATTCCCGATTCACAGGGGACTGCGGTCTGGCAGAGTCCACAACCGTATCCCTCAAAACCGAAGTTCGATTTGACATGGGGAACGATCTTCGCCGCCAGATACTCGAAACATTTCATCTTGTCGTGACCCCTGTCAGTGATGGCGCCGGCGGGGCATCGGCGGGCGCAGACATCACAGCCGTTGCCGGAAAAATGGAGACAGTATTCGCGGAAGTCCTTATAGGGGCGGGGTGTCGGGGAAATCGCCACGCGGGCCACCACGGAACCGACCCGCATTGCTTTCCCGCGCGCCGTGATGAGGCCGTCGCAGAGGCCGAATGTTCCAAGACCGGAGGCATACGCCACATGACGCTCAGACCAGTTCGAGGCGAACCCGTATCTCTCGGAGGTCTGCCACGACCAGAGTGATGAATCCGACGGGGCCACGGACTGAATGCCGCGGGTTCTGCATGACGACACGACGTGCAACCGGAGCTTTACGTTCACTTCCTCGCCGAATACCCTCGTGCGCGCCCACCTTTCTGCGGGAAATATCGTCTCTTTGCGGTTATCCTCTTTCGTCGCGTCCGTCTGGGGGAGGACAAAGCTGATCACCGTGAGATCGGAACCCGCGGCCTTCGTTTCAGGGAAGGCCGCATTGAAAATTTCCGCAGGCGTCCAGTGAAAAGGCCCCACATGGTGCTTGAATTCCTCGAAGAGCGGATCATCCCCGCGGGCAAATCCCACCAGCGGCGCCGACCACGCCTTTTCAACGCCATGGCCCCACATGGTATTTTCCGGTGACGTCAGCACGAACTCTGCAATGACGCCTCCAATCCATTCACGAAGTTCTGAGGAGCGTGTCATGCGCGAAATCCCCGGCGCTTACAGTTGAGAGGTGCAGTGAGGGCAGCGCGTCGCCTTGACCGGAACCGCCGACATGCAGAATGGACAATCCTTTGTGGCCGCGTCCACGGGTTTCTTCAATTTGCTGACCGCCCGGATGACGAGGAATATCGCCAGCGCCACGATGAGAAACTCGATTAAGGTATTCAGAAATATTCCATAATTAAGCGTCGGCGCGCCGGCCGCCTCGGCCCTGGCAACGGAGGGGAACTGGACTCCCGTAAGGCTGATAAAGAGATTGCTGAAGTCCACTTTTCCAAGCATGAGTCCTATGGGCGGCATGATGATATCATTGACTATCGAGCTCACTATTTTACCGAAGGCGCCGCCTATAATGACCGCGACGGCAAGGTCAAGCACGTTGCCCCGCATGATGAAATCCCTGAATTCCTTCAACATGGCCTTACCTCCCTGAAGTGTTAATTGCCTGATGATTTGTCATTATTGCAGAGACGGACGGATTTTACATCCAAAAAATGGAGCATCGGGATTCGCGCAGTCGTAATTATGATTGGGGATTTGTATATTCGGGTATCGCATGACGGTACCGGAGGTATGTGGCCTATCCTGTATCCTGCACCCCATACTCCTTTAATCCTCACCTTTGATTTGCGGGATTTTCCAGGGTATGAGCATCGGCACCTTCGCCTGATACTTCCGGTAGGCGTCTCCGAAATCGGCAACCAGGTCCCTCTCTTCAAGAAAGGCGGCGACTACCGTCCACGCCGTCCAGAGGACGTTGAACAATAATCTGTCCGCCGTGATATACGGGGAAGACCAGATCATCACCAGCATGAATAAATACAGGGGATGCCGCACCCACCGATACGCGCCCCGTACCGCAAGAGGCATGGATTTCGGCTTTTTCCTGTGCAGGTGAACCATGAGTTTCCTCACCCCGAAGGGATCGAAGGCGGAGAGCGACCTCACGCCCCAATGAAATCCCGCGATGGAAAGAAAAAACAAAAGACGCAGTATCCAGTGTGCCAATCCCTCGGCTTCGGCAATCGCGGGGCGGACTTCCTGCCAGAGAATTACGACGAACAGCAGCACCGCGCCGGATGCAATTGAATAAAGGGCATCGTAATATTCGCCCGGAATGCGCGCAGACACCCATCTTCGGCACCACCTCCGTATCATCAAACTGTGCTGCACGAAGAAAACCAGGGAAAGCGCGGCATCAATAAAGAGGGTGCCGCCCGTGCCAAGCTTCAAGTCCACGATTCCAAAAGGGCCGAAAAAGAGAAAGGTGCCGAAGACGAGAAGAGCCCCGGCCCCGAAAAGAAGTGATGAATAGATTATGACATATGGGCTCATGGAATTCCCCGCGGAAAAAACGGCAGTTCCATTCTCAATTACGGGCGAACCGGCGGAAATGCGGTATACGCGACATCACCATAC
>JAPLJO010000059.1 GCA_026388515.1 Deltaproteobacteria bacterium
CGACGGTCTCGGTGATTTCCTTGCCCTCATCATTGAGAAGTACCGGCCACACGCCGAAGTACGGCACCGTCGCCAGGCCTGGCTTGATGTCAATGGCACCGGGAAGGGGTGTAATCAGAATGCCGCCGGTCTCGGTCTGCCACCAGGTATCCACGATGGGGCATTTCGCCTTTCCAATCACATTGTAGTACCAGTTCCACGCCTCCGGATTGATGGGCTCACCGACGGTGCCGAGGATTCTGAGGGAGGAGAGGTCGGCCTTCTTTACCCATTCGTCGCCTTCCTTGGCAATGGCACGAATCGCCGTGGGGGCGGTATAGAAAATGTTGACTTTGTATTTTTCCACCACTTTCCAGAAACGGCTCATGTCGGGATAATTGGGAACCCCCTCGAACATGATGCTGGTCGCGCCGTTGGCGAGAGGACCATACACGATGTAGCTGTGACCCGTGACCCAGCCGATATCGGCGGTGCACCAGAAAATATCTCCGTCATGATAGTCGAAAATCATTTTATGCGTATATGCGACAAACACGAGATACCCGCCGGTGGTGTGCATGACGCCTTTGGGCTTTCCCGTGGATCCCGAGGTATAGAGAATGAAGAGGGGATCCTCGGCGTCCATCCACTCGGGCTCGCACTTGTCACTGGCTTTTGCCATTTCCTCGTGCCACCAGAGGTCTCTTCCCGCCTGCCAGTCGCACTTGATCTTGTCGCCAACCCGCTTCACCACGATGACTTTTTCCACGGAGGGGGACGCCTTCACGGCCGAGTCGGCGTTGTCCTTCTGGGGAACCGCCTTCGCACCGCGGAAGGTGCCGTCGCAGGTCACCAGCACCTTGCTCGTGCTGTCGAGGAGTCTGTCCTTCAGGGCATCGGCGCTGAAACCGCCGAATACGATGCTGTGGATGGCGCCGATACGGGTGCACGCCAGCATGCCGATGGCAAGCTCCGCAATCATGGGAAGATACAGGCAGACCCTGTCACCCTTCTTCACGCCGAGGGACTTCAGCACATTGGCGAATTTGCACACCTCACGGTGAAGGTCTTTGTAGGTATAGGCCTTGTCTTCACCTGGTTCGTTTCCTTCCCACTGGATGGCAACCTGGTTCCCGCGCTTCTCGAGGTGCCTGTCAAGACAGTTGTATGACATATTCACCTTGGCGCCCTGGAAATACTTGAGATAGATGGGACCTTTTTTCACGTCGAAGTTGTACTCCTCGACCTTGTCCCACTTCTTGAACCACGTCACGTACTCGCTTGCAATTTCCCCCCAGAATCCGTCGGGGTCTTCAATGGAGCGTTTGTAGATCTTCTCATATTCCGCTCTGCTCTTGATGTAAGCCCCCTTCCTGACTGACTCAGGTACGGGGTACACTTCCTTCAACTGAACCTTCTCTTCTGCCATGTTTCACCTACCTCCATTCTTAGTCATTATGTAAAAAGTCTTCTTCCCCGACACGAGAATCCCTGTTCACAACTCACGAGAGCGTAAAGGTCCATACTTATTGATAAACAGAGGTCATATTATGACTTAAGGTCATATGATTATGAGCCATCGAAAGCTAATCAAAAAAACGGCCCCTGTCAAGAAAAAAATCGGATTAAATACGCGGGATCAGGAAAGGTAAAAAAAGCCGGAAACGGTTTCCCGTTTCCGGCTTTGACAGGTTCTACACGTAGAGCTTAGAAACCGAAGGAGAACTGCGCACCGAGCAGGTAAGGATCTGCGTCGTTGTCTCCCTTGTACGTGGCATCTCCGGCAAAGAGATAACCGGCGAGAACATCAACTTTCATGTTCTCAATCAGGTTATAGGTAACGAGAAGATCAACTTCTGTACCAAGGTCCTTGTCACCGTTGGCATTGTCTTCAGCCAGTGCGGCATACCAGAGGTCCAGCCCAACTTCGAGTTTATCCATGGGCTTCATGCTGGCACCAATGTTGAAAGCCATGACATCCGTAGGCGTAGGACCAGGGGAGTTAGCAGAATTATTATAGTCAAATATCCCGTTACCACCCATGATTGGCGCCCAGTCGTAGCTCTGTCCTCTGGGAACGTAGAAGGCTTTATAGTCGTTGTCAGTGGCATCATCATCGCCGGAAGCATAGAAGAACTGGCCATGCACACCGGCGGGACCAACTTCAGCATCGCCACCAACACCTACAAGATATGAAGAGATGTCAGTAGAATCACCGCCACCTATCGGATCAGCAGAACCGAACTCATAGATGCCGGTAAACCAGACGTTGGCTTTGCCAAGGTTGGCATCCACATCAGCACCAAGATAATAAACATTGAGTTTTTCCACACCCAACCCAGCAGTACTCGGCCAAACGCTTGCATCACTGGAGGTAACCCACACGAAATAGGGATTTACGGTAATCTTGTCGAGTTTCACTACCGGCGCAAGGCCATATATGTCGACGTCTTTGTCATTGGTGTCTGGGCCGCTGCTTAACCAATATCCCTCATACGCCTTCATCCATATAAAGGGTACTGTGATATTGTCCTTTGAATACGATAGGATCAATCCCGCAAAGTCATCGTCGAACATAAAACCACGGGCGAGAACCGTCGGCTGCAGGCCTATCTTGGTCTCTATGGGGCCGATCACGAAATCGGCATAGGAGTTTTTCACCTTGATAATGGATGTATTCGTTCCTAAATTGTCATACGATCCACCACCATCGGCACCAATATCACCACCTATCGTGTCACCCCATATCACATCCCACTCTAATTTGTTGACGAATTTAAAATTGTCGCTGAATTTCGCTGTGTAGTAGAGTCTTGTTCTCGTGTCAACGAGGGTCGCGTCACCCAATTCGGTTTTATCTTCACCTGTATAATTCGTCATTGACATCGCCCTGGTGCGCCAATAGCCGCCGAAGATGTTCTCAAGAGCAGAGGCGGGCATGGCAAGCGCAACTACCAGTCCCAGCGTAAGAAACGCTACGAAAAGTTTTCTCATTTTGAATTCCTCCTAATATTTGAAATGCTTAAACCCGATTAACTTTCAACTCAAACCCGATTTAAATCCTCCTTTATCGCCTCCTTTCATTGAAAGTTTGGCGAAAAGTACCATCTCAATCAATATAATGTCAAGAAATTTTTACTGCTTGACCTTTGATATTTCTCTCATATATAGACAATCAATCTCCAAAAAAAGATGTCCTGGTGAATCGGAACGGCACCCGGAACCGTTACTGGAAACGAAATTCCAGTGAATTTATTTAAAGTCATTCTTGAAAGTTTTCAGAAATAATCAAGGAGATACTCATGAATAGAAAAACAGCACTCGCCTTTGTGATCATCGCCATCATATGCATCTTCACGGCATCCGCCTGCCAGGAACTGGGCTTGAAAAAGGATGTGGTGAATCAGGAAATTGCGAAACTGAGTTCGAAAAAGGACGTAGTGGATAATGTCTTCACCTCATCGTCAATCCCCGAGACGGCTTTCAAAATAAGTTCTGACTTTCAGTACCTCGGCAAGACCGATCCGACACGCACCGTTGCCACGCGCGGGCAGGACCAGATCTCGTCACTTGAAAGGGAATCATATCTCTTCATCTTCCCGAAAGCAGGAAATGCCGTGGAAAAGGGCGCAATCATAAGAATATTCAGTATCACGGGCGATCCCAATTACTGGCCCAACGATATGATGCGGGGGAATACGCCGTGCATTCAGTCGGGCACCGTGAAAATTATTGATGAGGAATACGAATATTGCACCTCAGTTGTACCGGATGTGCTTCTCGACTATGAAAAAGACCTTATCCGTGGAAAAGGGTTCACACCCCCCACATGCACCCTTGTGAAGGAAATGGTAAGAAGCTCGGGATTCGGCAATAAGTCTCACATTCAGATAATTTACTTTGAAGGCTGCACCACGCCGGAAAACCGCCTTTTCGCCGGGGTCTCGGCAGCACCGAAAAGCACCCTCACCGATGCGGAGCGGACGGCGTTTGACGAGTTCCTGAAAAGAAGCAATAAAAACATACAAATCATGGAGAATCAGAAAGCCACCGCTCCTTTTATATATGAAAGCACACCCCCCGTGACCGGGCCCGGAACCGGGACAAGCGCCGGTACGATCGAAGAGAAACTTGAGCTTCTTAAAAACCTTCATGGCAAGGGACTCATTACAAACGAGGAATACGAACGCAAGAAGTCTGAATTGCTCGATAAAATATGATAACTACGATGCGTGATGACTGCTCCCCGAAAAGTCACCGTAACGAGTGAACTACATTGCGGATTGCAGGGGTGTTCATATATCAAAAAATGCCAAAAATTCCTTGACTTTAAAAAGACGCAATGTTACAGAATCGTCACATGAGGGTTTAACTGTCCGCTTTTTTTCGAGGAAATGCGGACAGAGAGGGCACATTAAGGGTTTAAGCAGAAGATACCGGGAGGAAATTCCAATGAGAAAAGTGGTATTTGTATTTCTTGCAGCCGCCGTTATGCTGTCCTTCGGCACCTATGCATCCGCCGCAGACATCAGTGTGAGCGGTTCTTACTATGCGGAGGGCATCTACGAGAGCAATCATTCTCTTGAGAAGGATCGCGGTTCATCAAGCGCCTTCTACGCACAGAGACTGAGAGTCACCCCTGTCTTCCAAGTTGTCGACGGACTTACCTTGACCACCCGCTTCGACGCCCTTTCAAGGGTGTGGGGGTCCGACGCCGTGAATTCCGCGTTCCCCGACTATAACCCCAATGAAGACAATATCGCATGGAAATGGGCATACGTCACATTCATGACCAGGTTCGGCAAGTTCGATGTCGGATACCAGTCGGGTTACAACGTATGGGGCACCTCTTTCGGAGACACTGAGATATCACTCCCCCGGATCAAGTTCTCCACTAACTTCGGCGACTTTGCATTTATAGGCGTGGTGGAAAAGCAGGCCGAAGGCAGTATCGGATCAGGCCAGGCCGATGCCGACATGGACAACTATCTTGTCGCCACGGTGTACAAAAAGGACGATTTCCAGGGAGGTATACAATATAAGTTCATTATTAACAATACAGGATCTGCCGGTCCCTTCGGCACCAAGCTAAAGGCAAACATGATATCCCCCTATTTCAAGGCCAATATCGGAAAGGCCTATGTGGAAGGACAGATTTACTATCTGTGGGGAGAGTTGAAAGTTGAAGAAAAACCCATTCCACCGCTTTACGACAACAGGAATATCAATTCATATGCCGGGTATCTGATGGGGAAATACAATATCGGACCCGGTTACGTGGGTGCCATGTACGCCTATGTGCAGGGTGATGACCCAGACACTGAAGATATTGAGGGTAATATCGCTGGCTTCGGCGGTGGCGCTGACTGGAACCCCTGCCTGATACTCTGGAACAGCGAAATCAACAAGTGGATGGGCGACACGGGATTCGACCCCGGCTCCACCACGAACTATGAAATGATGAACGCAAGCCTCTATCAACTCTTCGCCGGTGCGTCCCCGGTGGAAAAGGTCTCCGTGAACGCGTCATACACCTTCGCGCGGGCGAATGAAAAGCAGGGAAGGATTGGCGCCGACTATGGGCAGGAAGTCGACCTGACCGCCTCGTACAAGATTTACGACAACCTTGATTACACGGTGGGATTCGGTTACCTGATTACGGGCGATTTCTACAAGGGTGCGAGCGACACCAACCAGACTGATGACGACTATCTCCTCCTCAACAAACTGACGTTGAACTTCTGATTCTTCTCTTCGGCACATGAAAAGCCCCGGTTCTGACCGCCGGGGCTTTTTTATTGACCTCGACATCCCGGCATGTTAATTTTTCCCCACCCTGCATAAAGGTAATTACGCGGCAAGGGGGCTTCTCACATAAATAAAATATATGGAAATACGACCGGTCTCAAGGCCGGAGAGATAAAAGCACTTCAACGCCTGTATCAACGAAAAATCATCCCCCAATTCATCCTTACCCAGGAATTTGCCAGGAATCTGACGGAGCTCTCATGGCGCATCAACCGTCAGATAGGCGTACTGGTCAGCCGCAGGGGTGAAATCAGCTACGTGATATGCGGCAACAACAAGGAAATACTTATCCCCAGCCTTGAAGGGTTCCGTTCATCCTCCACACGCCTCAAGGGGCTGCGGCTCATCCACACGCACCTCAACGGGGAAACCCTCACCAGGGATGACCTTACCGACCTTGCACTGCTCCGGCTGGACCTCGTCTTGGCCGTTGAAGTCGATCATGAAGGGCTTCCCGGAAAGGTCCATGCCGCACACCTGATTCCGGAAAATCCGCGGGGCGAGTACTGGACCTTCCTGAAGCCGGCGGCGCCTGCGGAACTTGACCTGAATTTCTCTAATTTCATTCAGGCACTCGAAGAGGAATTCGCACGCACCCAGAAAGTGCGAAAAGTCTCGTCGAAAGACCGGGCGATTCTTGTACGAGTGGAGACAGAGCCTCTGTCTGACTGGGAGGCCTCGCTATCGGAATTGAAGGAGCTCGCGCATTCTTCCGGGGTGGAAGTATTCGATTCGGTCGTCCAGCACCGCGACAAACCGGATCCTAAATTTCTCCTCGGGAAGGGGCGGCTCTCCGATGTGGTCATCAGGGCGCTTCAGATCGGGGCGAATCTGCTGATTTTCGACCACGAACTCACACCTGCCCAGATACGTTCCATCACCGAGTTCACGGAACTGAAGGTCATTGACAGAACCCAGCTCATACTCGATATTTTCGCCCAGCGCGCCCTCAGCCGGGAAGGAAAAATTCAGGTGGAACTCGCCCAGCTTAAATATCGCCTTCCGCGACTGACAGGCCGGGGAACCGCGATGTCGCGCCTCGCCGGCGGTATCGGAGGGGTGGGGCCTGGTGAAATGAAGCTTGAAATCGACCGCAGGCGGGTACGGGAGAGGATCAGCCGCCTCGAAGGGTTGCTGCGTCAGATAGAGCTGGCTCGCGCTCAAAGGCGGGTGAAGCGGGCGAAGCTTGGCCTTCCTGTCATTTCGATAATAGGATACACCAACGCGGGAAAATCAACGCTCCTGAATGTCCTCACGAAAAGTACCGTCCGTGTCGAGAACCGGCTCTTCGCTACACTCGACCCGAAAAGCTCGCGCCTTCGCTTCCCCCGCGACAGGGAGGCAATCATTACCGACACGGTGGGATTCATCAAAAACCTGCCGAAGGAACTTTTCGCGGCATTTCGTGCGACGCTGGAGGAACTTCACGAGGCAGACCTTCTGCTTCACATCATCGACGTCTCGAATCCCCACTTCGAAGCCCACATCACGGCGGTGGAGCACATCCTGGAAGAGCTGGACCTCGCCACCAGGAGCCGTATAAGGGTGTTCAACAAGGAGGACCGTTTCCCCGACAAGGTGCTCCTCTCAAATCTCTGCAGGCGATTCGACGCCATGGCCATCTCGGCGCTGAATCCGGATACCTTTCCCCCTCTTCTTGAGAAACTGGAATCACTCATACGCACAGTGACGCACGACGTACACGTCTATGAAACGCCACCCTGTATGCCGGAGCTTCAGTAGACGCCGGGAATACCGCAGCGCCATCGCTACATCACACCCTTATGCCATCCGCCGTCTATCTGGATGGCGGCACCGGTGATGTTGGACTTTTTACGATGCCACAAACAAAATTGCTGTTGACATTGGACCATCTATGATATAGAAAGTTCCCACTTTTGCTGGAGTTTTTACAAAGCCATCAATTTTGCAGGTACGCGGGCAATGGCACACACACTCACCGGAAAAACTGTTTATCTGAGGAATCTCCTGTTGTGCCTCGCTCTTACGGGCGTATCATACCCGTGGCCTGTGACGTATATAAAATAGGAACGCACTTACGCAAGAGACAGGGCCATGGGAAGCATACCATGGCCCTTTTTTTTGACATTTGCCGCAAGGAGCATCAATGCAGGAAATCCTATGGTACGGCCGCGGCGGTCAGGGCGTAGTACTTGCCGCCCAGATTCTTGCGGAATCGGCGTTTCTCCAGGGATACAGGGGCGTCACCTCGGCGCCGATGTTCGGGCCCGAACGCCGCGGGGCGCCGCTCACCGCTTCAACGCGCATCTCCCCGGAATCCATCAGGATCGTTTCCCAGATCGAGGCGGCGGACATCTCGGTGGTCCTCGACGAGTCTCTGATGGACATCATGAGCGTGGCGGGAAGAACAAGGAAGGGGGGGCTTCTGATTATCAACACGGCGCGGACATGCGGGGACTTCACCATAGACGGCGACTTTCGCATCGCCGTGGTCGATGCCGCCCGCATCGCCAGGGAAAAACACATGTTCTTCGGCGGGCTTCCTACGGTGAACACACCGCTTCTCGGCGCCCTCGCCAGGGTTTCGGGAATCATCTCCCTCGACTACATAGAAAAAGGGCTCAAAATGAAAATGCCCGATACCCACGCGTACAGCAATTTTGAGGCCATAAAAACAGCCTTTGAGCGGACCCGCGTGACACAGGAAGGAACCTGATGACTGCCATGGAAAAGAAGGACCCCTTTATCGCAGGAATATGCATTCCCGCGGTCGGTGAAGCCGGGAAAACGGGAGACTGGAGCGACCTGAAACCGGTCATCGACCAGGCAAAATGCATTCCCGCCTCGAAAAATAAACCTGCCTGCTTCCTCTGCTGGCTGTACTGTCCCGACGCAGTCGTGACGATGACCATTCCCGTCACGATTGATCTCGACTATTGCAAGGGATGCGGCATCTGCGCGGAAGAGTGTCCCGCCAACGCAATCAAAATGGTCCGAAAGGTGGAATGTGATGAGTCATTGTGAGCTGATCACGGGAAATGAGGCTGCCGCGTATGCAGTGAAGCTCGTGAAACCCCACGTGATCGCCGCCTATCCGATCACCCCGCAGACGAGCCTCTCCGAGAAGATTTCCCTGTATATCGAGTCGGGCGAGATAAAAGCCGAATACGTGACGGTAGAAAGTGAACATTCCGCGATGACGGTCCTGATCTCGGCTTCCACCATGGGGGCGCGGACATTCACGGCAACCAGCGCGAACGGGCTTCTCTATATGCACGAGCAGCTTCACTGGGCCGCCGGGTCGAGACTCCCCATTGTCATGTGCTGTGTGAACCGCGGCGTCGGCGCCCCCTGGTCGATATTCAACGACCAGCAGGATTCATTTTCCCAGCGCGACGCCGGATGGATTCAGATGTACTGCCGCAATAACCAGGAAATAATCGACACCGTCATCCAGGCCTACCGCATCGCCGAAGAGGTCTATATTCCCGTCATGGTCTGCTACGACGGGTTTATCCTCTCGCACACCATGATGCCCGTCGAAATACCCGAAGAGTCGCTGGTACAGGAATTCCTGCCGCCGTACACGCCGCACACCGAGATATCCCCGGAGTCCCCCAAAACGGTCAACCCTGTGTTCTTCCCCTGGAGACGGGAAAATCACGAAGGTGTATTGTGCGACGGCTATATGGAAAAGCGGTACAAGCTCCAGGACGCCCTGCTGCACTCGGCCGATATCATACGGCGCACCAATCGTGACTTCGCCGCGATGTTCGGCCGCGACTGGGGCGGCATGACCTGGGAATACCGGACGGATGATGCCGACATCTTTATCGTGGGAATGGGCTCACTCGCCATGGAGGCCACGGTGGCCGCCGATGAACTGCGGCGCGGGGGCATCCGGGCGGGAGTACTTGGAATACGGGTGTTCAGACCTTTCCCGTGCCGGGAAGTCGCTGACGCGCTCAGGGGTGCGCGGGCCATCATCGTATTCGAAAAATGCGTAAGTTACGGCCAGACCGGCGGGTTCTCCACCGACCTGAAAGCCGCCCTCTATGGAACGGGCATTACCGCGCCCCTGCACAATTATGTTGCCGGCCTGGGAGGGCGTGACGTAAAGGCACGTGAACTTACCGAGGCCGTAGAGGGCTCTCTTACCGCCATCGATGGGGGAGACGGGGAACACAAAACCGTGTGGCTCAACTGTTTTACAGGGTGACCTATGCACGATAATATATTCAAAATCAACGACAAGGAATTCCTCCTTCCGGGAAACAGATCCTGTCAGGGGTGCGGGCTCTCGCTGGCCTACCGTTTCATCCTGAAGGCGCTCAGGGAGAATACCATTGTGGCGATTCCGCCGAGCTGCCTCTGTGTTCTCCACGGGCTGTACCCCACGGCCTCCGTCATTATTCCCGCCATCAACTGCACCTTCGCGGGCAACGCCGCCTCCGCATCGGGAATCGTCGCCGCACTGAAGGCGCTCGATAAACCGGATATCACCGTCCTCGCACTGAGCGGTGACGGCGGCACCTATGACATAGGAATCCAGTCGCTCAGCGGGGCCGCCGAGAGAAACACGGACTTCATCTTCGCCTGCTACGACAATGAAGCCTACATGAACACGGGCACCCAGCGGTCAGGGGCCACCCCGATGGGCGCCATCACCACAACGACGCCGCTGCTCACCAAACGGGAAAAAAAGAAAGACTTCATAAAAATCATGGAGGCCCATGACCTTCCCTACCTGGCAACGGTGTCGCCTTCATATCCCATGGACCTGTATGAAAAGTTCGTGAAGGCAAAGCGAATCAAGGGCACGCGGTACATGCACATCGATACACCCTGCCCGCCCGGTTGGGGTTACGCGGCGAAGGACACCATCAAAATCGGCAAGCTGGCCATCGAAACCGGAATCTCGATTCTTTTCGAAATTGAAAAGGGAAAGCTGCGCCTGACGGGCAGAAGCGAGACCATCGCGAAAAAAGGCAAAAAGCTGCCCGTCGTGCATTACGTGGAGCGACAGACGCGGTTCAAAAAGATGAGCATGGAGCAGCTCTCTCAGCTTCAGTCATCGGTTGACGACCGGTGGAACGAATACGTCGGCCGCGCCGAACTATGACGTTTTCGAGAGCACCTCGAGCACAAGCTCGGCGTACCGGCGGGACGCCCCCATGTTCGAGGTAACCATCTCGCGGCCCCGCTCCCCTTTTTCAGCGAGAAATGTGGCATCCCCGATGAGTGCGCGGAGCCGCCCGAACAATTCCTCTTCATCGTGCACCATGATGCCTGCACCGACCCGCTCGAGGGCTTCCCTCTCGTCAACAAAATCCTCCATTGAAGGACCGTAGAGCACGACTTTCCCCCACGCCGCGGGTTCGAGGATATTCTGCCCTCCCTTCGCCACAAGACTGCCGCCGCAATAGACGACCGTCGCCACGCTGTAGACCTTGAAGAGTTCCCCTATGACATCAACGACGATCACGTCGTGGCCGTCACGCCTTTTTCCGGCATTGATTTCCGTCATCCTTACCGCATGCGGAACGCCCATCTCCACGACGAGCGAGCAGACATCGTCCGCCCGCTCCACATGCCGGGGGACCAGAATCAGGATGATGCCGGGGTATATCTCCCTGAGTTTCAGATACACGGAGAGCACAATCCGTTCTTCACCCTCGTGAGTGCTGCCGGCAACCAGCACCATTGAACCGGGCGGGATGGCGAGTTTTTCCGACATCTCATCATGGAGCGATGGGTCCACCTTTGCCGCGAGGCCGTCGTACTTCGCATTGCCGATTATATGCACCCTTGAACGCGGCGCCCCCATCCGTGCAAGCCTTTCCGCATCGACGGCCGATATGGCCCCGAACTCATCAACAAGGGCAAGGACGCGCTTCCAGAAGAAACGGGTCATTACGTATCTGCCGTACGAGCGGGGCGACACCCTTCCGTTTACCATGACCGTCCTTATTCTGCGGGAGGCGCAGATGCGGAGAAAATTCGGCCAGAGCTCCGTTTCGACAAGCACAAATACATCGGGTTTTACTCGGTCCAGAACACTTCGTACTACCCATGGAATATCGAGAGGATAATAGATGAGCGACGAGGCGGCGGTGGCGGTCTTCCCCGCCATGTCCCGGCCTGTTTCGGTGCTCGTCGAAAGCACGATACAGGCGCCGGGACGCGCCTGCCGGAGTGCTGAGATAACCGGTGCCGCAGCGGTCACTTCCCCCACTGAAACGGCGTGTATCCATATGCGGGGAGCGCCCTTTATCCGCGCCAATGTCTCAGGCGGAATGAATCCGAATTTTGCCGCGATGCTCTTCCTGTACTTGCCCGTCAGTGCGATTTTCACGGCATAGTAAGGGATAAGGATGAGCGCCGCCAGCGCCAGAAGCACGTTGTAAAGCACGGTCATCATAGGGGTTATACCTTAATGAGGTTTTCCATCCCTGTCAAGCGCCAACGGGCTCTGCGGACTTGAAGCGTGTGGACGAACGAAAAGGAGGTTATAGACACCATAACAGAGCACAGGGCAAAGCTGTGGTTGACAGAGAAAGAGTCTCTATACTACACTCTGCACAAATCTCGATGAAAGGATTCGTACCACCATGAAAAAAATTAAGAAGTCAACATATATCATTCTCATTCTCTCCATTATATTCGCCGTATCCGGGTGCGCACGGTACGAGACGAAAGTCGCTCCCTTCAAGCTTCCCAATGCCTACCCGAATGCGGTGGAAGAGGCCGGCGCCACCATCGCCGCCACCGCCTATCAGAACCCCGAACAGGCGAAAGAGGCGTTCGGTTTCGACATAATCGGCGCCGGGGTTCTTCCGGTCCAGGTGGTATTCGATAACAAGGGTCCTCATCCGCTGGCAATACTTCCCGATAAAACCTATCTCGAGGATACCGGGGACAATCTCTGGCCCGTCCTCGACGCGGGACTGGCCTA
>JAPLJO010000164.1 GCA_026388515.1 Deltaproteobacteria bacterium
GTCTTTGTACTCAGCATCTATGTAATGGAATAGTAATTCCGTCGTCCAATTGTCTGTAAAGTTGTATCCAAGGCCAAAACCGAAGGTGAAGATGGGATTAAATGATTCTTCATCCTCCCTATAGCACTGATTGCTCTCGAAGTGATAACCGCCTATGCCTGCAGAAACGCTATATGTACCTTTCCGGGATTCAACCGCCATTCCCATGGATACACTCATAGAGACTATCAGTACCACACAGAGAGAGCTGAATAAAAAACTTTTCATGCCATGCCCTCCTTACTTACCTCCTGTTTACGTTTTCAGTGGTTATATGTTACGGGGAATTTCTGATTATGGTAATAAAACAGGGATTGCCCTCACAGTCATCGCATCCGCCGTAACGTATGGGCCCGAAGATATATTTCGCACCGCACTCGTCTTTGGATTCGAGATAATACAAATAACTGTCATCGGGTTTGATATCACTGTCCTCATAGATGTATGCTGCACCCCATGTGTCTCCGCCTTCAGGGCGTATCATTTCTTCATTAATCCGCACTGAGTCGCCACCCTCCCTCTTCGACCGCAATATATTGAATTCGAGAGCGCGGACCTCTTTCGATGTTTCCCATTCGATAAGGATTTTAGATTCGTCTGGTGACAGTGTGGCGGTGAATGTGACGAGGGTGACGAATGGTGTCGCGGCGACGCATCCCTCCCCGCAATCCCCGCACGCAAAGGCACTATTTCTATTGATAAAGTTTAGGAACGGCATCCCGGTTTTCTCGGGAAGGAGGTCGGGTACAACAAAACACAGTGACAATATTAAAAACAAAGTGAAGGTGGTATGGTGTTTCATAGCTCCCTTATTCCGTGATGGATCATCAGTCTGCGTGGTTTTAAAAGTATCACATCATCATGGCTCCGGCAAGAGATAATCACCCGAAACAATCCCCCGGAGATACTAATAAAAAAGGCCCGGCTCCGGAATGTTTTCCGGAGCCGGGCCTGGTTAACGGTTGGGTTTTCTTTCAGTTACCACACAGCTTGTGCTTCACCGGCCATGCCGTATTCTGCCAGCGCTTCTTTCGTCGGGATTGCTTTCTCATGGTCCATCAGCATGAGATCGTAGAATTTCTCCTTCATCCCTTCGAAGTTCATCTCAACCCCGGCGGGTTCACCGTCTTTCGCCACTTCGAGCATACGCGGCGTCAGTGCGTCATCCGCGGCGGTACGCCCGAAACGGTAGTTGATGAGGCGTTTAAGGTAAAAAATGCGCCTCCCCGCTTTCATCATATCATCGATCTCCCAGTTGTATCCGGGGACCGCGTTGAAGAGCTCTATCCATTCGGGGATGGTCACTTCCGCGTCGGCGAACTGGCAGAAGCAGGCGCTGTTTTCGATGGCGCCGATTGCGGTGGTGATCACCGCCGCCTCGGCCTTGTTTTCATCAGTGCGGGGTTCAAGGATGAATTCGAGTCCTATCTCCGGATAATAGCGCGCCCCCATTTCGGCAAAAAGCATGGGATCGGCCACGTGACAGGCGCCCCGCGGTCCCATGGCATAGCTCAGTGCCATGCCGTGACCGCCGCCCCGTGGATCGTGCATGGGCGCTTCAAGACCCTTCGAGTGTGCCGTGTAGTCGATGGAGCCTTTCCCCACCTTTTTCGCCGCCGAGACACTTCCCTCCGCGAGGAGCGAACCAAGCTTGCCCGTGCGGTTCGCGATGGCGGGGAGCACTTTGTGGATGACCGTATACATGTCGCCCCAGTTGAGCTCGATACCGTCGGTGTCCGCTTTCGTCAGGTCGCCCTTTTCAAAGGCCTCCATCGCCCAGGCGATGGTGCCGCCGGCGGAGATGGTGTCAATGCCGAGATTATTGCAGAGTCGTCCCGCCATGCAGGTGGCCGCGAGATCAATGGAGCCGATGAGCGTGCCGAAGGCAACGATGGTTTCGTACTCGGGTCCGGGGCCTTCGGGAACCGCCCA
>JAPLJO010000109.1 GCA_026388515.1 Deltaproteobacteria bacterium
CTGGTGGAGGTCACGCCCTGGTTTGTCAAGCTGGACGGCGAGCGCGAGCGGATCGCGGGGAACCCGAAGACCAGAGGTCAGGTTATCGTACTCGACAGACGTCAGGGCGGCCTTGAAGGACTCCGGGGCTGGTCCTATGACGGTCATCTTGTTGATCTCTCCGGCGGCGTGCAGAAGGCCGAAATCACCACCCGCGATATCGACAGGGACCATTACCCCCACTTTCTCCTGAAGGAAATTCTCGAGGCGCCGCTCTCGATCCAGAAGACCATGAGAGGCAAATACACGCTGGTTCGCGACGCGAAGGGAAAAACCGGCGTCACCTTCAATCTCGGAGATGAAATCATTCCACGGCGGCTGAGAAAGGCGCTGGAAAAACGGACGCTCACGCGCATCTTTGTCATCGGCCAGGGCACCGCCGCCGTCGCGGGAGCGGCAATTGCCGAGGCGCTCTCGAAATATCTGAAGGGACATTGCCGTCACCCAGTCGGGAACCACCACCGACACGAACCGGGCCGTGGTCATGGCCAAGGAGCGGGGCGCCCACCTTGTGGCAATCGTGAACAGGCGCCAGTCCGACATCACCCATGTGGCCCACGGGGTATTTTACACGAGCGACGGCCGTGACATAGAAATGTCCGTCGCCTCGACCAAGGCCTTCTACTCCCAGATCATCGCGGGATTCATTCTTGCCCTCAATTTCGCCCAGATAATAAAGGTCCTGAAGGATGGGGACATTGCCCGGGAACTCACTGAGCTGCACTATGCGCCCGACAGAATGAAGCGGGTGATTGCCTCGAAGGAGCGCATCGGCGAATCGGCGTGGCAGCTGGTCAAGAAGAAGAAATACTGGGCCGTCGTGGGCAGCGGTCCCAACAAGGTGGCCGCCGACGAAATCAGAATCAAGCTCTCTGAGCTCTGCTACAAGACGATTTCCTCCGACATCATAGAGGACAAGAAACACATCGACCTCTCCTCGGAGCCGCTCGTGCTTGTCTGTGCGGCGGGAAGCCCCGGCTCCGTCGTGGAAGACATCGTGAAGGACGTGGCCATTTTCAAGGCGCATGCCGCGTCGGTCATCGTGATTGCCGATGAGGACGAAACGAGATTTGCCGACGTGGCCGACGCGGTTCTGGAAGTGCCGCGTTCGTCGTTCCCGGTCTCGGTCATCCTGAATACCCTGGCGGGACATCTCTGGGGATACTATGCGGCATCCAGCATCGATGATGACGCCGCGTTCTTCCGGGAATTCAGAAGCACCATGTCACGGCGCGTCAACGACCTCGATGGGACAAACGGTTCGTTCTTCGAAACAATAGCCGATCCCGGTCTCCACCATACCATTCAGGCCTTTGCCTCGGATTTTCAGGCGCGCCGGAACCGGGGATATTTCTCCTCCATGAGCATCGAGGTGGCGACTGATATCGCGCTCCTCCTGAAATACGCCGTCGGCAAACTGCCTCTCGAAGATTTCTGGGAGGAATTCAAGGGGAAACGGCCCTCGTCGTCCCCCTTCGATATGCTCGACATCTGCCTCGGTCACGCCTGTGATGAACTCTCGCGGCCGATTGACGCGATACGCCACCAGGCGAAGACCGTCACGGTCGGCACAAGCAGAAAGGGCGAGATGGCGAAGGGAGTGCTCTTCGACTTCCTGAAAACACTCGATTGCTCGCTGGAGAACCTGACGACGAAAGGGGGATTCACGGCGAGGAGGCTCCAGCGGGCGATTACCGGCATCCGCGGATACACGCTCTACCGCGTGGACGGTCTCGACAGCGACGGGAAACCCCTCGATTTATCAACCATTCAGATCGAGGAACGGAGCGGCGTCTCGCGCCGGATGAAATCGCGGGTCGAGAAGATGCGCACCCTCGTGGGAACCAAGAAGACAAGCGTGAGCGAAGGAGACATCTACGCGGGGCTCGGAAAAACCGACAAGGCCCCCATCATCGTCGTACCACTTCTCGGCGCCGGCCATATCATCCGGCGCATACTCCTTGTCCACGTCGATTTTAAAAAGGACCTCACCGCGGCGGAGAAAAGGGAAGTTATAGGCAACCGGTTCAACAGAATCAAAGATCTTGTCATGGAATACAACCTGCCCTGGGACGATGCCCGCCTTGACGCCTTTTCCATTGAAACGCTGCTCGGTGAAGGGGTGGACGTCATCGCCGGACGTATTCTGAAATCCCACCGGGTGCGGGACAGGAAATAAGATGATTTCGATTATCGACTACAGGGCGGGGAACCTCACCTCCGTGCGGAGGGCGTTCGATTACCTGGGCATTCCAAGCCGCGTCACGGATAAGCCCGGAGAAATTCTCTCCTCGGAGCGGGTGGTGTTTCCGGGTGTCGGTGCAGCCGGGGCCGCCATGCAGATGATACGTTCGACCGGTCTCGATGAGGTGATTCAAAAGGTGATTGCAGGCGGCGTTCCCTTCCTCGGCATCTGTCTGGGCGCCCAGATAATCCTCACCGCGAGTGAAGAGAATGACACCCCCTGTCTCGATATACTTCCGGGGAAGGTACTGCACTTTTCCGACAGGAGTCTCAAGATACCCCACATGGGCTGGAATTCCATCACGGTACGGCGGACTCATCCGGTCCTCGCGGGCATCGACCCGGAGGCGCAGTTTTATTTTGTCCACTCCTACTATCCGTCCTGCGCGAGGCGGGACGACGTGATCGCGGAGACCGGCTACGGCATCAGTTTTCACTCGGTCATCGGGCGCGGCAACGTCATCGCCATGCAGTTCCACCCCGAGAAGAGCGGCAGGCACGGCCTTGCCATCCTGAGAAATTTTGCGGCCTGGAAGGGCGGTCCTGAATCATGCTGAGCAGGCGGGTCATCATCTGTCTCGACGTCAGGGACGGGAAAACCACGAAGGGCGTGAAGTTCAAGGGGAACGTCGACATCGGTGACCCCGTCGCCATGGCCCAGAAATACTACGAGCAGGGCGTGGATGAGCTTGTCTTTTACGATATCACCGCATCTTCCGACCGGCGGGATATCCTCATCGACGTGGTGAGAGGCGTGGCGGCGAACATATTCATTCCCTTCTCCGTCGGTGGAGGGATACGCACCCTCGACGACATGTACCGCGTTCTCGATGCGGGGGCGGAGAAAATCAGCATCAACACGGCAGCGGTGCTGAGTCCTTCGCTGATTGCCGAGGGGGCGAGGATTTTCGGGAGCCAGTGCATCGTCCTCGGCATGGATGTGAAAAGGACCGGGCGAAACGAAACCGTGCCGTCGGGCTACGAGGTGTGGACGGAAGGCGGCAGGACGCCGATGCACATGGATGCCCTTGAATGGGCGAAGCGCGGAGAAGCGCTCGGCGCCGGTGAAATCTGTCTTAATTCCATTGATGCCGACGGGACAAATGAGGGGTATGAGCTTGCGGTCACATCCATGATATCTTCCGCTGTTTCCATTCCCGTGATTGCCTCAGGCGGCGCGGGGAGACCGGAACACCTGCGGGACGTCTTTCAGAAGGCGGATGCCGATGCGGCGCTGATTGCCTCCATGGTGCATTACGGGGAGTACACCGTGGGCGATATCAAAGACTACCTTGCCCGCGAAGGCGTCGCTGTGAGGAAATACATCTGAAGCCGGGTACACATGCCGGCGTGCCTTTGCGGCGTCACCATGTCAGCTCACAAATATTCAAACGCGCAGGGGCACGGCATGCCGCGCCCCTACAATCCCTCTCCTACTCACTCATCGTGTACGTATCCTTCAGGGCATAGACGTAATTCTTCCACACCCGTTCGTACCGCGCCTCATCCACGGCGGGCTTCCTGATGAGCTTCATGCAGTACTCCATCTGCTTTTCCGTGGTCATGGGTTTGCTGTAGAGCTGCAGGGCGAAGTTCGAGAAGTCACGGACGAAGCAGTCGAACATCTGGTCTATGATGTCCTTGTCGATGTTATGGACCGGCGCGTTCTCAAGAATGAGCTGCCCGTAGGCAATGAGGGTGAACATCTCCCCGACGGTAAGCGTGAAGTCGGGATTCATCGCCTGGGCTTTCTCCGGCGTGGCATTCACCAGCATGTCCTTGAATATCTTGATCTGTTCCTTGAAGATATTCAGATTGGGCAGGTCGAATGTATTGTAGGCGATATTGAAATCATGAAACTGGACACTGCCGAGACCCTTGGTCGGCCCCTGGTTCCAGAGGAAATCATCGCTCTTCGTGTCATTGATGGTGCCGACGGCAGGATATTCCTTCGGGTTGAAGAGATAGTTCTGCATGAACTTGACGATGAGCATGATGTTCACGTGCACCGTACCCTCGAGCTTCGGCAGTGCCCGGATGTCACGCGCCGCCATCTCGAAGTAGGTGTCGTTTTCGAAGCCCTTGGCAGCGATGACGTCCCAAAGGAGATCGATGACTTCCTCGCCCTGCGTCGTCACCTTCATCTTCATGGTGGGATCATAGAGGAGATAGCGCCGGTCATCGGCGGAGGCGGTCCGGATATAATCGGCGCAGCGCAGCCCGAAGAGTTTCATTCCCACCAGCCGCACATAGGCATCGGTGAACATCTGCTTCACGTGGGGCATATCGGTGACGAACATGCCGTAGAGCTTGCGGTGCGAGGCGTGGTTGAGAGCCTCATACAACGAGTGCGTGCAGATGCCGATTGACGCCCAGCCGAGATTATATTTCCCCACATTGACTGTATTAAGCATGTCATCCCACGCCGGGGGACCTTTCTTGAGGATGTCGGCTTCAGTGACGGGGTAGTTGTTCAGCTTGAAATCCGCGACGTACGACTGGACATTGACGATGTTCTTGATGAGTTCATACTGCTTGTGGCGGAAATTGGAGACAAAGAACACATACTCGCCCGTATCGGTCATCTTCCCGAAGGTGGAAACCATCTCCGCCTCGTTCCCGTTTCCAATGTAATACTTTTCGCCGTTGGCGAGATAGGTGCCGTCGGGCTGGAGTGACAGCGTCATCTCGGTGGAATAGATATCGGCGCCGTGATCCCGCTCCGACAGTCCGAAGGCGAATATGGCGCCCTCGTTGAGGAGTTTCGCCGCCTTTTTCTTGGCCTCTTCATTGCTGCTCATCCAGATGGGGCCCAGGCCGAGGATCGAAACCTGCCAGGTGTACCAGTAGTGCAGACCGTAGAAGCCGAGAAGTTCATTGAACTCGCAGTTCCGCCACGTATCCCAGCGGTAATTTTTGTCGAGCCCGTATTTGCCCGGCGTCAAAAGCTGCGCGAATATCTTCTCTTTCTTTATGAAATCAAGAAAATCGCGGTACCATACCCGTGCGTGGTCGTCTTCCTTGAGTTTCTTTTTCCCTTTTTTCTCAAAGAAGTCGATAGTCTTCAGCATGATCTCCCGCGACCGCTCGTCGGGATATTTCCGGGAGTGTTTTTTGGGGTTTAAAAGTATCATGTACAATCTCCTTTCACGAAATCAGTTTTGATTTTTTATGAGCGTGCTTATGTGGGAGTACTTTCCTACCGCGTGACGCGGAAAAAGGCAAGTTGAGAGTTATCATTGTATGTGGTCAGCGGTTGAACGAGAAATACTTCAGTGTTAACGTCATAACGTTAATCTTGACGAACTCGTAAAAATTCCTCAGAACATCACTCCTGCGAAAGCAGGAGTCCAGACGTCGTCCCGGTGAAAACCGGGAACCAGTGAAACACTGGATTCCGTGTCAAGCACGGAATGACAAAACAGGGCATAATCGACTTTTTACGAAGGCTCGAATCTTACAATGCATCAAGTCGCTGGCTGAGCATCCACGTCCACATGGCTGCGAGAAATTATCCGGTCAGGAGCGCTACAGGGTCCGCCAGGGTATCTACCGTATCATCTATGAGATTCAAGATGATGTACTGACGGTCATCGTGGTGAAAGTAGGACATCGAAGCGATATGTACCGATCACGTTAGCATATCGATCCGGCAGATAATAGATACACTACCAAGACGCTTCTTCGCCGGACGATTTGGTGCGGAATCTCCACCGGACGTTTCGTCCGGTAATTTTCATCTCTTTTGGGCCCCTCCTTCAATCGGTTTACAGATGGCTGACGAAAGCACTCGTGTTCTTTCTGTAATGCCGTTTTTCTATCCGACTCTGTCCATACAACATTTCAACCGTAATAATTAAACAATGGCAGAACTCTAGTTCTATATACGCACAGAAATTATCTAAAAAAGTTTGATTCATAGAGCGAAAAGTGGTGCTTGACATATTATGAGCATATGCTTATAATGCTTCTGAATACAAAGAGGCTGTTTTCAATGGCAAGACCGAAACATTGCAGGAGAATCGCTTCCATACCAGAGAGCAATTACTTTAAACCAAGAGGCATACCTCTTCATATGTTGGATGAAGTTATCTTAACGGTTGATGAGTTTGAGGCGATAAGGCTTTCTGATCTTGAGGGTCTATACCAGGAGCAGGCGGCCGAAAATATGGGGATTTCCCGTCAAACCTTTGGGAGAATTATCGAATCGGCTCACAAGAAGGTGGCAGAGTCATTGGTGAAAGGTAAAGCTTTGAAGATCGAGGGAGGTGTAATTGAAATGGCTTCCATGAGAAAGTTTACCTGTTCCGATTGTCGACATTCCTGGGAGATTCCCCGTGGAACAGGCAGACCCAAGGACTGTCCGTCCTGCAAAAATAGCACTATTCACAGGGCAGAGGATGACAAAGGGTATGCTGGAGGAGTTGGCAGAAGACAGGACAGGTGTCACCGTCGGATTCAATAAGCATAATGATGAAAAGGAGAAAATTCATGAAGGTAGGTTTTGCAGTCCAGACTGATGAAGGGGTTCAGAGCAAAGTGTATGATCATTTTGGCTCGGCGCCGGTGTTTATTATTGTGGACATCGAAGGAAAAGAAGTAACAACCGTAAACAATAAGAATCTCCATCATGCGCACGGTCAATGTAATCCAATCATGGCTCTTGACGGCAAGAGCGTCGATGCAATGGTGGTTGGAGGCATAGGTGCTGGCGCGTTGACGAAATTAAATGCACTGGGAATAAGGGTTTTCGGTGCTGAGGCCCCGACGGTAAAAGAGAACATTGTCTTGTTGAACGAGAATAAACTTCAGGAACTTACTGTGCATAACTCTTGTCGAGCCCACGAGGGAGGATGCGGACATTAACCATTTCACATTTGATGATAAGGAGTGTTCGTAATGGGTATCTGGCATAAGCTTGATAAATTACTCGCCAGGACGGCAGGGAGATATGGCGATTTAATGCGCTTGCTGGTAAAAGTAATCCCCTCAGCGAAGCCGGATGGTAGTGATCCCTTTACTGTGCTCTCTAAACCAATTTCTGAGTGTAAAATTGCGCTCCTCACCACATGTGGAGTTCACCTGCCAACACAGATGCCTTTTGACATGGATGCCCGCAGCGGTGATCCGAGCTATCGTGCGTTCACCTGGCAGGATATCCGTAAGGCCTATGTAATCTCTCATTCACACATCAATGCTGATAGTATCATGAAAGATATCAATGTCGCCGTACCCGGTGACCGCATCGAAGAGCTTATCACTCAAGGTGTCGTTGCCGCACTGCATCCGACGGTTTATAGTTTTATGGGTTATATTGTGAACACAAAACCACTCGTCCGAACCTATGCACCGGAAGTGGCTAAGAAGCTCAAACAGGATGGGGTGGATATTGCAGTCATCACTCCCTGCTGACCGATATGTACTCAGTCCGTGGGACTGATCGCACGCGAAATCGAGAAACAGGGCATCGCCACGGTGGCTTTCGGACTCACGCGCATGTACCTGGAGCGCATCCATCCGCCCCGAGCGCTCTTCCTCAAGTGGCCATTTGGCAACCCCTTAGGGGAACCTGGCAATATTCTCCAGCAGAAGACACTCATCTTTGATGCTCTGAAGCTGCTCAAGGAAAGCCGTATACCCGGTGTCATCGTCGATCTGCCCTACCGTTGGAGGCGGCACGCCTATACTGAACCTGATTTTTCCCAGCTGCAATAACTGTGAGTGTACATAAGGAAAAGCTGTAAAAAGATTATTGCCTTATGAAGATTAATTACAAACCTATTGGTATCATCCACTCACCATTCAGCGAGATCGATGGAATACCCATCCAACCTACTGGCGCCGATAAACGATTTAGGTAAAGATGTGTTGTATTGAGAAGATTTATAATTATTGTCGTTACTGATCATTAGATATTTTTATTTCATCCAAATTGAGGTGAACAATCATGCAACTGTGGATTGTCATATCATGAAGATTAAAAAACGAGACTTTGATAAAGAGGCTGCCTCTTGGGATGAACATCCGGCAAGGGTCAAGTTGGCTAAAGATATTGCCGACGCCATATCAAAACAGATCGTATTAACATCCGATATGAATGCTGTGGACTTCGGCTGCGGCACAGGACTGTTAACCATCCAACTACAGCCGTTGGTCCATTCTATCATCGGCATCGACAGTTCGCAGGGAATGCTCGATATCTTCAATACGAAAATCGCTAAGCTGAAGCTGCCCAACGTTAGATCTCTTCTTGTCGATCTTGATAAAGGAGATTCTCTGGCGGGCAAATATCATCTGATTGTAAGCAATTTGACCCTTCATCATATCAAAGAAATAATACCTCTCTTCGATCAATTCTATACTATCATGGCACCTGCTGGCTATCTGTGCATTGCTGATTTAGATTTGGATGATGGTCAGTTTCATGACAACAATACCGGCGTATTCCACTTCGGCTTTGATCGGGCAACACTGCGCAAGTCTTTTACAGGGGCGGGATTTGATAATGTTCAGGATATGACCGCTGCAGAAGTGGTGAAACCAACTCTCAATGGAGAAATGAGGCAGTTTACCGTGTTTCTCATGACCGGTCAGAAGAGATCAGAATAAAGCAGCATCGAAATTGAACACATAATGAATCGCTCCAATGGATCTTGGCATACTTAGTTGCTCCAAGTGAGCTTTTGCGTTACTCTCTTTCGATCCGCAATACTCAGTTTAAATGAATTCCCACATCTGAAACTTTGCAGGTGGACGATACCTTCCTGAAATGGTGCACATTTAATTTTGCACGTCCATATAGTATTTCAAACCATAATCGTTGTCTCATAAAATACAAAAGGCAAAGCCAAGTTGATGCGGGCTTTCTCTCAAAAAGCCTGAATGTGGGAGAGCACTTAAATTTTCTCCTGATACCTGCTGAAATAAGTATTTATTCCGGGATTTTCCTGTGCTATTATTAAACCCAGAAAGGAAATAGGAGCATGGCCAAAATCTTGAAGCCCGTTAAAAAGGCAAGCGAAGCCCGGCAACACCAGCGTTTCATGATTCCAAAGGGTACCTTCGTTATCGTGTCGCCTGGTAGAGATAAAGAATGGAAAGTTCAGGCCATAGACATCAGCCAGGGCGGCATGGCCTTCATCTACTTCGGGCACAAAGAAGACCTCGAAACATCGGGTGCCCTTAAAATACTCGCCCAGAATGTGAATTTAAGAAATGTTACTTTCGAAACAGTTTCCGATATACCGGCCCCCGGATGTATGGATACATCGTTACCTTCAAGACGTCGGGGAGTGAAGTTCAAATGGATGGGGGTCATGGAAAAAGCGGATTTGAAGGACTTCATTAAAAGCATCAACATCTGATGCACAAGATCGTTATTCCTAATACTTTACCCACGCAAAAACGGGTTATTTAAAACCAAAGAAGTTCATCTTTACAACCGCTGATCTTCAATGTTAATCCCTCGTCCACTCTGAGGACATGTAGATGGACAAAGCCTTCCTGTAACGTTGCACATCCTACTCAGCCCCTCCATGCAACACTTCAATCGACAATCATTAATTCTTCATTGTTGACTGAATTGCTGTTTTTTAAGTTCAGCTCATCCATGCAACTTCGTTATTGACATAGATTATAGGGAATTGCTCCGCTCAATCACCGTAACCAGCGCAGTAGAGCCAACAGCAGTAAAAAGCCAACAATGAACCCTAACGTTGCTTCATGCTCATACCCATGACTATGACTTTCAGGGATCAGTTCGTCAGAAACAACGTAAAGCATTGCCCCACCCGCAAATGCCAGGCTAAACGGCAGAAGGGATTTTGAAAGAGTAATAAAAATTGCTCCAACGAAAGCACCCACCGGTTCCGCAAGTCCCGAACCAGTAGCCCATGCGATACACTCCCGGCGCGACATGCCACAGGCACGGAATGGTCCTGCGACAGCAATACCTTCAGGAATATTGTGTAGTGCGATAGCCAGGGCCAGGAGAAGACCGAGGCGAGGCTGAACAAAGTAACTTGTTCCTATAGCGAGCCCCTCAGGAATTTTATGCAAAGCCATAGCTGAAAATAGCAAAAGCCCGCGCCGATAGGCTCGAAGGTCAGTGCAATTGACGGATACGAGAGGTAAATGTTTATGAGGCAAGAAACGGTCAAAGGCAAACAGGACTGCAGCACCAACTGAGACCCCCATTAAGGCAACAACCGTGTTCCCTTGGGTGTAGGCTTGATGGATTAAGCCCAATGTAGCTATCGCAGTCATGGTACCTGCGGCGAAGCCAAGAAGCCCACTAAATGCACGCATATTTAACGTGCCAAACATAGCCACTATGCCTCCCCCAACACCAGTGGCCAATCCGGCAATCAAACTCAATAGAACAGCATTTAGAATATCCATGTATCACACTCTGGATTTGTATCGTACTGAACGGTAATGATTATAAAGTATAAGATTATTATAAAAAAGGATTAAAGTCTGATATCAGATTCTTCTTGAAACGTCTAACCAACTTCCTCGCCTGTTATTCAGACTTTCAAACGGTTATCGTAGCCTGTTGAATCAGCCGGAGCGTGAAGACTTGTAGGGTATGCCGTGTAAAACGTATGACTTGTCGGTTCAAGTCCGACCGTGGGAGTTCGGCAGTTCGCCCATGTAGCTGGAGGGAGGTGTAAAGGGTAACCTGAAGCACTAAGTTTCCTGACAAAGGCTCCGTAAGGGA
>JAPLJO010000075.1 GCA_026388515.1 Deltaproteobacteria bacterium
TTCGTCAATCCGGATTTATCCCTTATCACCTGCCCCGTCACATACGATTCCCGCCACGTCCCTGACGCGAATCTTCCCCTCCAGTCCTTCCGCTTTTACGGCATCGTCGAACATCTTGTAACAGACGGGACAGGCCACGGCCAGTATTTCAGCACCGGTCTCCACTGCCTCCCTCACGCGTGCCGAGGCTGAACTGTCGCGGCCCGAACCAATCATGTCGGTGAAAAAATTGCCGCCGCCCCCGCCGCAGCAGAGTGCCTGTTCCCTGCTCCTTTCCATTTCGACGAGTGAAATGCCGGGCACGGAGCCGAGCACGAAGCGCGGCGCCCAGTATTCGTTGTTCCAGCGTCCCAGATAGCAGGGGTCATGGAAGGTGACCTTCGCATCAAGCCTGCGTTTCGGCATGCGGTCGTTGAACTTGAATCCGAAGATCTGTGTATAGTGGTACACTTCTAAGGCGCCGCCGAGAGCGGGATAGTCATTTCTGAATGCATTATACCCGTGGGGTGAAAGCGTGATAATCTTTTTGACCCCCCGTTCCGCCATGGTTCGGATTGTCTCGTTCATCAAGTGCAGGGCAAGGCCTGCTTCGCCGAGGGCCTTTACCTCATTGCCATCGCTTGTTTCCTCAGCGCCGAGGATTCCAAAGGAAACACCGGCATCTCTGAGAAGACCGGCCGTCGCCCGCGCCATCTTCATGCCAATCTCGTCATAGGAACCCTCGTCACCCACGTAGAAGAGATACTCCTGGCCGTTGTAAGCCGGAATGCCGAGACCGTCGGACCAGGCGCCCCTCTCCTCCTGAGGCCTTTTATAGGGATTGCCGCTTATCGACATGGCTTTGAGGTAGTCTCTCACCGCGGGCGGAATGATGCCCGTGTTCACAAAATCCTCCCGGGCGGAGATAAAAATATCCACCAGCATGTCCTTTATCTTCGGGATGGCGCAGGTTTCGACGCAGTTTTTACAGGTCGTACAGGAAAAGAGTATCCGGGCAAGCCGCTCGCTCGGTTCAATCTCGCCGGAAAGCCACGCCCTGATAAGCCACATCCTGCCGCCTGAAGCGAAGCTCTCAAACCGGTATTTGAGGTAGGAGGGGCAATTGAAATCAACGTAGTTTGCCGGAAGCTTGCACCAGCCGCAGCGGAAGCAGCGATGAATGATATCGGTGTATTCCTGTTTCATGACCGCACCTCCCAGTTGCCGGGATTCATGATTCCATTGGGATCGAGGAGCTTCCTCACCTCCGTCATGAGCTTATATGTTCCCGGCTCCATGCGCCCGAGTATCAACTGCTGGCCGGAGATTTCCGCCTTCCAGGGAATGCCGCCCATTTCAAGCGCCGCTTCGTTCGACTCTTCGAGGGCCTTCGCGACGGTTTCCATGTTCTTCGCGTCGGCGCGGTTGAAGGGGTACGCATAGTAGAACATGACAGCGTGGCCGCGCCCGATGACTCTGGCGCCCATGGAGTAGGTGATGCCGAGCTGTTCCGTAATTTCACGTCCCTTCCGGTAGGCCTGGGGAATACATTCCACGGGCATGATGGCGCCCACGTATTCGAATCCGCCCCCCCTCACGGTGTCGGCAAACTCGCTCAGATTCTTCTGCGGGGCCTCCATGAGCTTCACTTTCATATGGGGAGGTAGCGGGAGGAACCCGGCTTCTTTCCGTTCGAGGTAGTCTCTCACGGAGTCACAGATGAGTTCTCTCCGCATTTTCATTTCCTTCACGGAATTGGCCACCACGGAAATCATGATAATCTGGAACCCGTCGAAATACGCGGGCTGCGGTGAGACGAAAAATGCCATGTCCTCGGCCATCTCCGTACCGATGATGCGGAAGAGAATATCCGGCACCGTATCCACGTCCTCGGTCATAAACATCATGATGTCTTTCATTTTCGGGCTTGGAAAAAGCTTGAGACCGATTTTCGTAATCACACCCGTGGTTCCGTTCCAGCCCAGAAACAGGCCGACGAGATCGGGAAGCGGTGCCCGGGAGAACCACTTCGGCACCGTCGAGCAGGAACCGAGCTTCAGGACCTCCCCCGTGGCAAGCACGACTTCGAGGCCCGTCACCATCTCGGAATGAAATCCCCCCTCGCTCTGGGAAAGATGGCCCGAGCCGTGAATGGCGATGTTGCCACCGATGGTGGCAACCGGCGGCGCATCGGGGATCGAATGTTTGAGTTGCGGGTGGTGTTTTTCGAGATAGGCCTTCAGCATGCCCTGGGAAGCTCCCGCCTCCACGACGACATAATGGCTCATTTCGTTCACTTCCAGAATACGGTTCATCCGCTTCATATCAAGGACAATGCCGCCCCGCTGCGGAATGGTGAGCCCGGAAAGAACGAGCGCCCCGCCCATGGGCACCACGGGTATTTTATTCTTGTTGGCAAGCCTGATGAGTGCGCTCACTTCCTCCGTAGTGTTGGGAAGCACCACGTAGTCAGGCGCGTGAGGCGGCTGAACGCCCTGGTCGCGGGAATAGATAAACCGTTCCTCAGCTGCATTCGATACAAAGTCAGCACCCACAATCTCACTGAGTTTTTCAAGGATTCCTTCCATGGTTCACCTCCCCTCTCACTGTTCGCCGAGGGCCATACGGCAGAGATCCGACATGAGGATAGGCGTCATGCCCTTATCGCTTACTCTGCCCATGAGTGTAAAGAAACAGAAGGGGCAGTTGAAAACGGCGTGTGTCGCGCCCGATGCTTTCATGTCGTTCACATTCTTCTCCTGGTTTTCCGCGGCAAGATCGAAAAGCTGCTGCGCCTCCATAACACCGCCGCAGCAGAGCGCCTGCCCGTGATCGTACGTTCTCTCGAGTCTTTCAACACCTATGAGTGCAAAGATATCGTCAACGAAATGCTCCGTCTCTGGACAGAGGCGGTTCGAGCAGGGGCGCTGGTAGGCAACCTTCAGATTGAGCGGCGTTATCCCGGACTTCAGTTCCGTGAGCCGCCGGTGAAGAAAATCGAAGAGGTGCACCGGCCTGAAGGGCACATCGATGCCGAACGCGGGCGCCCATGACGTATAGGTTCCGTAACACTCGTCGTGATAACAGATAATTTCTTCGACACCGCCCGGTTTCAGGTAGTAGTGCATGATGTTCTCCATCATCTTCGGAAGGCGTTCCCGTATCGTGGAATTGCGCGCGAAGTGAAGAAACATGAGGTTGCAGAAGATGTCGCTACCCATAATGACCGACGCCCCCTCGTAGATGGAGCCGCGGATGGAACCTTTCAGCATGGGAAAGTAGCAGAGATTGATGACCGGCGCGGCCACCGCCTTTTCTTCTATCCTTCCCTTCGGCGCCATCATCACCACCTGCGATTTTTCGATGGGCCTGGGTACGGGATGAACATCGAGGGCTTCCTGCCGTTCGACGATATGGTAGAAGGGGTGGTTGTGGAACGGGCAGTATTCCTCGCAGGCATAGCAGGTGACGCACCGGGTGAGAATTTCCGATTTCTCACCACGCAGAAGTTTCATCTGCTCCCTTTTCGCCGTCTCCACGTCCATGTCGATGTACTGGCATTTCATGATGCAATCCACGGTATTGCACTTCTCGCAAAGCGCAGGATTGAATTGCAGTGTACTCATGGGACCCCCTTTCTTGGAAAGTTTCAGGTTCATAGTTTCAAGTTTCAGGTTTATCGCCCTTCAATCCGCTACCCCCTTCTTATGACTCCCTGTGCCGTGTCGTCCAGAATCTTCACGGCGAAAATCAGCATCTGGAAACGCTTGTCCTTCGTCTGACCGTGATAGAACCGGTAGTATATCTGCTGGGCTATGACGGCGAGGCGGAAAAGACCGAAACAGAAATAGAAATCAATGGTGCCGATGGTGATGCCGGATTTCTTCTCGTACCTCCTGACCATCTCCGCCCGGGTAAGCATCCCCGGCAGGTTCGTGGGCATCATGCGCATCGCATGGAGGTCCGGCGGGTCATGTTCCTCAACCCAGTAGCCCAGCGACGACCCCAGGTCCATGAGGGGATCGCCGATGGTGGCCATCTCCCAGTCGAGGACGCCGATGATTTCAAGCGGATTTGCCGGCGAGAGCACCACGTTGTCGAGCTTGTAGTCGTTGTGGATGATGGATGACCTCTGTGCCTCGCCGGGCATCATGTCATGCAGCCACTGCATGACGCGCTCGCAGTCCGGCGCGTCGGGCGTCCGGGCCTGGCGGTACCGCTCGCTCCACCCTTCGACCTGCCGCTTGACGTACCCCTCCGGTTTTCCGAAACCGTCGAGACCGATGGCTTTATAATCGACGGCATGGAGTTCGCGTTGCACGTCGAGGAGGTTTTTACAGAGCTTCCCCGCCTCATCACGGCTGAAGGAGAGTCCCGGAGGGAGATCTTTCCGTATCACGATGCCCTGTATGCGCTCCATCACGTAAAAGGGGCATCCCATCACCGATTCTTCGTCGCAGTAGGCGAGCGGCCTGGGGGCGTAGGGGAACACGGGATTGATGGCTGAGAGTATCCTGTATTCGCGACCCATATCGTGAGCCGTTTTCGCCTTTCTTCCGAAGGGTGGGCGCCGGAGCACCATTTCGCTTTTTCCCACTTCTATCATGTAGGTCAGGTTCGAGTACCCGCTGGGGAACTGCCGGACCGTGAGAGCCCCCTCAAGACCGGGGATGGTATCCTTGAGATACGCCTCCACCTTGCCAGTATCCAGTTCCTCGCCTTCCCTGACGCTGACAGGTTTATCGATGACGTCCATGAGTTCCTCTCTTTGATTTCAGCGGCTTTACAATATACGAGTCGACCACGTCGAAAAGAAACCGGGCGTAGGCCTCCACGGTGACGCGCCGCCCGCCGTATTTCCACTGTTTGAGGTACCAGTCCTGAAGCATTGCCTTGATGACCGCCGCCGTCATATCGGGATCGACGTGACGGAACCGGCCGTCGGCAATGCCCTCGGTGATGATGCCGGCAAAGACTTTTTCCGTGAAGAGCTCCGCTTCGATGGCCTTCTTCTGCTCATCTTTCTTCAGATTCTTGGTTTCCATGTAGGAAAAGTAAAACCAGGGCTGCATGACCTCGCTGAGGTAGAGGTGGGTCTGTATCGCCCGTTTCATTTTCTCGCGCCGGTCAGCGATGCCGTCTATCTGGCTCAAGAGGACCTTCATGACCATGGTCCTCCCCAGTTTCTGGAGCAAGTCGAGAAGCTCTTCCTTGCTCGAAAAACACGTATAAAGGGCGCCCATGCTGAGCCCCGCCTCGGTGCTGAGTTCCCTCAGGCTCATGGCGGAAAAACCCTTCCTGTTGCTTATGGCGAGGGCTGCCTCGAATATCTTCACGAGGTTTCCCACGGCCACCCGCTCCTTCTTGATCTTTATCCGCTCCCGGTGCGCAAGAAAGAGTTCGCGGCAGATGTCCTCCCGCGAGAGAGAGACCATTTTCTTGAAGGTTTCAAATTTCACGCGCCGTTCCCGCTACCTGATTTCACGCCCTTCATATTCTCTCAGAATCCGCCGCGCCACGGTGACCTTGTGCACCTCGTCGGCGCCGTCGTAAATCCTGGCGGCGCGCTCGTGGCGGTAGTAGAAGGCAATGATGATGTCGTCGGTCATTCCCAGACCACCGTGCACCTGGAGGGCACGGTCCACGACATGCTGCATGACATTGGCCACAAAGAACTTGATGAGGGCGATGTCCTCCCGGGCCTCCTTGACGCCGAACTCTTCAATTTTCCACGCGGCGTGGAGCGTCATCAGGCGGGCCGCCTGGATTTCGGCGGCGCACTCGGCAATCCACGACTGGATTATCTGTTTCGTCCCCAGGGTCTTGCCGTCGGGCTGGATAATCCGCTTTGATGCGCGGTAGCACATGAGGTCGAAGGACCGCTTGCAGATGCCCAGCCACCGCATGCAGTGATGAATGCGCCCCGGCCCGAGCCGCTCCTGGGCGATCACAAATGCATGACCTTCAGGCCCGAGGAGGTTCGTCTGCGGCACCCGGCAGTTGCGGTAGGCGATTTCGCCGTGGCCCGTGTAGTCCGTCCCTGCCTCGCCCATGACGGGAATGTTGCGGACCTGGATGAAGCCGGGGGTGTTGGTGGGAACGATAATCATGCTCGTCCGCAGGTAGGGGGCCGCCTCGGGATTGGTGAGTGCCATGACGATGGCGAAGGCGGCGCCGTCGGAGGAAGAGGTGTACCATTTCTGGCCGTTGATGACGTAGTCCTTTCCATCCTTCACGGCCGTCGTGTCCATCATGACCGGGTTTGAGCCGGGCATTTCGATTTCCGTCATGGAAAAGCAGCTCCGGATGTCGCCGGCGATGAGGGGCCGGAGCCATTTCTCCTTCTGTTCCTCCGTCCCGTATTTGTAAAGAATCTCGATGTTGCCCGCGTCCGGCGCCTGGCAGCCGAAAACATAGTGCCCGAGTGGCGTTCTTCCCAGCGACTCGGAGACATAGGCGTGCTCCACAAGACTGAGTCCCATTCCCCCGTACTCCTTCGGGTGATTGGGCGCCCAGAGCTCCATCTGCTTCACCATCTTCCTCTTTTCCCGGAGGACGGGAAGCATTTCTCTGAAAGTCTTGTTCATGAATTCGCGTTCCATGGGAATGAGTTCCCTGTCCACGAACTCATCAATCATGCCTGTGATAGCCTTTATTTTTTCCGGCATTGTGAAATCCATATCATACCTCCTTTGGGGTTTGTGTATCGTTATCCGGACTATCTGTGTGTCCTTGTGCTCACCGATAGGTGATGAGCTTTCTGTCCTTCATCTCCAGATGCGCCAGCGAATTGAAGCCCGAGAGCGTTACGCGCTCTTCGTTATACATGAATCTGGTGACCGAGGTATTCGCAATCTGCCAGCTCAGCCGTATCGCTATCTCCGGCGTGAGCGAGAGAGCACTCTGAAGGACCGCGGCGATAGGGCCTCCCGAGGTGACGAGAAGCAGCTTCTTCCCCCGCCCGTTTTCCGCCATGATTTCACGCATGCCTTCACGCACCCGGGATGAAAAAACATCCCACGGCTCGACGCCCGGCATCGGATGTTTCCCCGTGACCCACCGCACTATAACCGCTTCGAATACCTTTTGGAATGAACGTTTATCGGTATAGATTCGTTCTACATCATACTGAAGGGAGGGATTTTCTTTCACCAGGTCCGGCACATATGACACAAGAACGGACGTGGTCCCGTATTCCGAGAGCGCCGGATGGAGCCGCAGGTCCGGCATTTCAATGCCCTGCCGCTGAAAGCCCGCGACAATTTCCTTCGCCGTCCCCATCTGCCGTTCCATCTTCCAGGCATAGAGGGCGTCAAAGCGCATGCCGATCCCGGCCAGATAATCCCCGAGGATACGCGCCTGGGTAATACCGGTTTCCGAAAGGACGTCGTAATTATGGCTTCCGAAGGAAGCCTGGCCGTGCCGCACCATGTATATCTCGCTCATGGGACCCTCTATAGTAAACCGCCTCCCGCGTGTCAATAAAAAAATAGAACGAGCGCTCGTTTTTTTATTGCAGACGGGTGGGGGAATGTGAGATAAGGGACACCATGAACATTCTCGTCTGTGTCAAACAGGTTCCTGATTCCGAAGGCCTCATCACGATAGACGATGAGGGCATGGGCATTGTCTTCAAAGGCGCGTACCGTATGAACCGGTATGATGAATATGCCCTCGAGGAGGCGTTGCGTATCCGGGAACGCGGGGACGCAGATGTCGTTGACGCCGTCTCAGTAGGACCCCGGCGCGCGGCATCCACGCTGAAGCGGGCCATCGAGATGGGCGCCGCTGACGGCATCCATATCATCACGGCGGAAGAGCCGCGCCTCACCCCTTTCGAGACGGCCTCGCTCATTGCCTCATACGCGCGGCAGAAAGAGTACGGCCTTATCCTCACGGGTATCATGGCGGAAGACGACATGCACTGCCAGGTGGGACCGATGATTGCCGAACTGCTCGGGTATCCCTGCGCATCGTCGGTCATTTTCGAGGAACACCGGGGCGGCGGCCACGGGCTCCGCGTGGAAAGAGAAATCGAGGGCGGCAGGCGGGAGGGCCTTGAACTTTCTCTTCCCGCGGTCCTCACCATTCAGTCGGGCATCAACAGGCCGCGGTATCCGGCGCTCTCGAACGTGCTGAGGGCGCGCGCGCAAAAACTCATTGAAATCGACGCCGCATCGCTGGCTCCCCCCGCGCCGCGGGAACGGCTCACCGCACTCCGGTATCCCGACATCGCCGCGAAGGGAGTCTTCCTCGAGGGCACCACAGCTGAGAAGGCGGATGCGCTCTACCGTGCGCTCCACGAGAAAGCGCTTATTTAAAGGGATACCCGAATCTCGAAACGTGAGACTTTTGTATGTCAGTTATCGTCATCACAGAACGCACCGGCGACACCATCACCCAGGCTTCATGGGAGGCGATAACCTGCGCCGTTGAGCTGGCCGGGAAGGCGGGATCCCTGGTCACGGTCATCGTGATGGGCCGCTCCATCCGTGAGGAGGCGGAGCGTATTGCCGGAATGACGGGGCTTTCCGTCCTGGGCATCGAGGGAGATGCACTCGACCTTTTCAATGCGGAAGTCTATAAAAACATCCTCGTTGAAGTATTGCCGGAAATGACCCCGGATAGTATCTGCCTTCCCCATACGGCCGCGACAGGGTACGATCTTGCACCCGCCCTCGCCGTCCGCCTCGGCGCATCGTGCATCACGGCGGTGGATAAAGTTAATTATGAGGGAGAGGTCCCCGTATTCCTCCGCACCGGCATGGGCGGAAAGATTGTGGAGCATGTAGCTCCCACGGGCCCTTGCATGGTACTCACCGTGCTTCCCGGTGCGTGGCCGCCCTTCCGGGGAACTCCTTCGCAGCCCGGTGACGTTCGATTGGCAACGTCACACCGGACGCCTGAAAAGACGTGCGCCCTCGGCATCAGGGAAGCGACGGGCGACGGGGGCATGGACCTTCAGAAGGCCGATGTCATTGTCGCGGCGGGAAGAGGCGTCGAAAAAGAAGAATATCTCTCCCTTATCGAAGCACTCGCCCGCATATTTGCGAAATCGGCAATCGGCGCCTCACGTGGCGCCTGCGATAAGGGCTGGTTCGGCTACGGGCGGCAGATCGGCGTGACAGGGCAGACGGTGTCGCCGCGACTTTATATCGCCTGCGGCATATCGGGTGCCATCCAGCATATCTCAGGCATGAAGGGCTCGCAGGTGGTGGCGGCGGTCAATACCGACCGGAAGGCCCCCATTTTCTCCGTCGCGGATTTCTGTGTCGTCGATGACCTCGCGCGATTCATCCCTGCGTTTGTGGAAGTGTGCCGGAAACACCGTGGTGCAGCATAAAATAATCTTGAGGCACTTTTTAACACCTACGAATCTTGCATCTCGGACCTGACCAAAAAGTGAGGCTTTCGTGCACAAATCTTCACGCCGCTTACCATTCATCAGGCTTCGATAACCATCTGTAATCTTCAAATAAATCGCAGGGTTTGTATTCCTATCATCACTCACAAAATTCAGATTGATTTATGACGTGGTATCTCATATCCTTCCTTGAAAAGGAGGCAATACCACTTCTTTTGAAAGATCCTCATATTGAGGCTCACTTCACTCTGAGAACTTACTTATAAAGCCTTCCACCAACAATCCTACGGGATAGTTTCCACATTGCCTCCCTGAGATTTTCTAATTTTCATTACTACAGCCGTATCGTTATCTGTTCATCCATATGGAGGTAACTACATATGGAATGTCCCAAGTGCCGGTTCAAAATCATTATTTCATGCCTAATTAACAACGGCACGTGTCACAGTTAGATGTAATAAGGAGGTCGTTATGGATTGGAAGAAGATGTATCAAAGCAAACTCGTTTCGGTCCAAGAAGCCGCAGCGCAAATTGAATCGGGAGACAGAATCTGGTTCGGTCCCTGTTCGGCGGCACCCATCCAATTGATGGAGGTGCTCGCGGATCGTGTGAATGAACTGAATGACGTCCATGTCATCACGGGGCTTGCACTACATCCCTTCAAGTTCCTGAAGTCGCCTGAGTATATCGGTCGGATCAATTTTCACACAATCTTCTATGGGCCCTATGAGCGGGCCTTCTTCAAGGTGGGAAATGTCACAATCAACTCGGTCCATTTTTCTAAGACCCATTGGGCGTTACAAAATTATTACAAGGTCAACGTCCTGATGACAGACGTGTCCCCTCCCGACGATGAGGGTTACCTCTACTATGGTCCGATGGGCGTCGCCCTGAACGGGGCCGCCGAGGCCGTTGCGAATAAGATCATCGTCCAGGTAAACAAATATCAGCCCAGAGTAAAGGGTGTCGAACACCGGATCCATGTGAAAGACGTCCATTATATTTGCGAGTTCGATCATCCGCTTCCACCGCTGCCCCAAGATGCGCCGACGGAGATCGACAATAAAATCGCCGATTTCATCGTGCCGCAGATTCCCAACGGGGCTACCATTCAGATCGGTATCGGCTCACTGGCCAACGCCATCGGCTTCAAGCTGCATAGCAAGGAGAACCTGTCTGTACACACGGAGATGTTCACGGACTCGATGATGGAGTTGGCGAAGAAAGGCGTTATCACGGGCAAGATGGTCGCCGGTTTCGGTCTGGGAAGCAACGAGCTATACGAGTTTATTGGCGAGGGCAAGGTGGAACTCAAGCCTCTCAGAATCATCAACGACCACAATGAAATCGCCAAGTGCGATAAGCTCATTTCAGTGAACGTCACACTGATGGTGGATCTGACGGGCCAGGCCTGTTCGGAGTCGGTCGGTTTTTTCCAGTATAGCTCCACGGGCGGACAGTCGGACTTCGCCCGGGGCGTTGCGCTTTCGAAGGGAGGAAAAGGATTCCTCTGTCTGCCTTCAACCGTCAAGACGAAGGACGGCAAGGTCCAATCAACGATCAAGGCAGTCCTGCCTCCGGGGGCGGTGGTGACGACCCAACGGTCCGACACAATGTATGTCGTCACGGAATACGGTATTGCCAATGTATTCTGCAAGCCCATTGTGGACCGGGTGAACGCCTTGATCGCCATAGCCCATCCTGACTTCCAGGATGAGCTGAGGAAGCAAGCCATTGATGCGGGCTTGATCAGAAGCTGAAAGAAAGCTTCCGGGCAAAGCAATGGACGCAGTTGCTGGATCGTCGGCTAATGATGAAGCTTTCTGGGGTGCCGTACTTGGCAGCGGAAATGCTTATATTACATGAAGGAGGAAAATAATATGTTTGAGGTATTTTTCACCAAAGAACAGAGGAGTCTCCAGCGTGAAGCTCAGGATCTCGTCAAATGGGTACCTCGGCAACTCATCCTCGATATGGATGATGAGAAGATCACGTTTCCAAAGGAATGGATCGAAGAGTCAGGGAAAAGAAATCTCCTCGCCGTAAGGGTGCCGAAGCAGTATGGCGGCAGGGGGCTCAAGTGGGTGGATGAATTCGTCATCATGAACGAGGTGACCAAATTGGGCGTCCCTCTGGCATGTGTTTTTGGCATCACATCGCTCGTTTCTGAAGTCTTGAGCACATTCGGAACAGAAGCTCAAAATGAGAAATATCTTCGCCCCCTCGTTGCGGGAAAAGTATGGGCTGGCGAAGCACTCACGGAGCCCCGCGGAGGATCAGATTTCTTTGGGGCTACTACCAATGCCCGAAAAGAGGGTAGGAATTACGTCTTAAGTGGCCAGAAACGCTTTATTGTAGGTGCCGAGGGGGCTGACTTCTTTATCGTATACGCAGTCACCAACCCCGGAGCAGGCCGTGACTCACTCAGTACTTTCATTGTTGAGAGGGATATGGGAGTTGAGGTCAAACACGTATATGGCCTGATGGGGAGCCGAGGCACAGGCACGGGAAGAATAATATTCAGGGAGGTCCGGGTGCCGGAGGAGAATCTGCTCGGAAAAGAAAATGAAGGTGCAAAAATATTCTATAAGATGATGGTTCCCGAAAGGATGGCAGGCGCTGTCGGCGGCTCCAGGGCAATATTAGAAATAGCGGCCCGCTACGCCAACCGCAGGAAAGCCTTTGGACAGACGATTAGGAATTATGAGGCTGTCAGCTTCAGAATCGCGGAATGCGTAACTAAGCTTGATGCCGTCAGCGCCTTGGCCTATGCCGTGGCACGAACCATAGATGAGGGAGTGGGTACCGCTGGTTATCAGAGAAGGCTGGTGTCCGAGCTCAAGAAACTTGCTACCCAGACCCAATGGGAAGTGGCCAATGAGGCCATGCAGATTCTCGGTGGTATCGGGTACACGAGGGTTTTCCCCATTGAACGAGCGGTGAGAGAAACAAGGCTGCTGCAGATTTGGACGGGAACGAACGATATTCAGAATCTAATCATACAGCATGAATATTACAAAGAAATCCTTGCCCAGGTGAGTGAAGACAGAAATATTGAAGCTGATGTTACCCTTACCGAGGAAGAGGCAGAAGAGGAAAAAGTCTACGAATAAAGAATATCGCGGATCATGCCGTTCAATCCAAAGTTAGAGTTCTGCCGTTTTAAATTTTTATTTGAAATCTTAGATAGGATTGTCGAGTTTCTCTTCACATCGTCACCTCACAAAATACAGATTGATTTATACCGCGGTATCTCATATTCTTCCACCACAAGGGGGTAATACCACTTCTTTATATAGATCCTCATACTGGGGCTCATTTCATTCTGAAAACTTATAAATAAAGTCACTTCCTACGTTTAGTTCCTAAATTGCCTCTATGAGATTTTTTTCATTACCATAACTCTATTTTTCTGTTCACCCATATGGAGGTTTCTACATATGGAGTGTCCCAAGTGCAAGTTTCAGAACAGAGATGGAGCAAAATTCTGTAAAGAATGTGGTTATAAATTTCAAATAATATGCCCCAAATGTGACATCGCAAATCCATATGACAGCAAGTTTTGTGACGAGTGCGGCCACAATCTGACCCTTCCACACCAAGCACCTCCTCAGGACCTCACCTTTGACGAAAAGATCGCCAAGATACAAAGGTACCTGCCCCGAGGCCTCACCGAGAAGATCCTCTCCCAGCGTAACAAGATCGAAGGCGAACGTCGACAGGTCACGGTTATGTTCTGCGACATGGAAGGCTTCGTTTCTCTTGTGGATAAACTCGGTCCGGAAGATGCCTATGCCATCATGGACCAGGTTTATGAGATCCTCATCCACAAGGTGCATGACTACGATGGCACCGTCAATGAGATGACCGGAGATGGAATTATGGCCCTCTTCGGAGCCCCTATAGCTCTGGAAGATGCCCCTCAGCGGGCAATCCATTCTGCCATAACCATACACCAAGAGATTAACCGATTCAGCGATAGGATGAAGCAGGAGAAGGGAATACCCCCCATCAGGATGCGGATCGGCATCCATACGGGCCCCGTGGTAGTAGGTACTTTAGGCAATGACCTCCGGGTGGAGTTCAAGGCCGTGGGAGATACGGTTAACCTTGCTTCCAGAATGGAGAGTCTCGCAGAACCCGGCACCACCTATGTCACCGATGACACTTTCAGGTTAACCGAGGGATTATTCCGTTTTGAGGCACTAGGTGAGAAGAAAATCAAGGGCAAGGAGAAGCCAACCCGGGTTTACCAGGTCATTGCCCCCAGTACCCGGAGAACACGGTTTGACGTCAGTGCCGAGCGGGGACTGACCCCCTTTATGGGGAGGGAACGTGAGCGTGAGTTACTCCTGGACGGCTATGAACGTATAAAAGAAGGTCGTGGCCAGGCCTATTCCATCATGGGCGAGGCCGGAGTAGGCAAATCAAGACTTCTCTATGAGTTCAGGAAGGCTGTCATCAACGAGGATGTGACCTTCCTGGAGGGTAAGTGCCTCTCCTACGGCAAGGGAGCCGCCTACCACCCCATCATCGATATCCTGAAGGCCAATTTTGATATCCATGAAGATGAAGATGATAACTCAATCAGAGACAAGGTCACCAACGGCCTGAACACCCTGCAGATGGACACCCCCTCTACTCTCCCATATTTTTTAGAGCTGCTCTCCGTGCAAGATAGCGGCATAGAGACAATACAGTTAAGTCCCGAAGGCAAAAAGGAGCGGATGATCGAATCCCTGCGGCAGATCGTCCTGAAGGGTGCCGAGATCCGTCCCCTCATCATGGCTATCGAGGACCTCCACTGGGTGGATGAGAGTACGGAAGACGCCCTCAAATACCTCCTGGAGAGTATCCCCGGCATCCAGATGCTCCTCATCTTCACCTACCGTCCCGAGTATGTCCACACCTGGGGAGGGCGCTCTTACCACAACCAGGTCACCCTGAACCGGCTCTCCAACCGGGAGAGCCTCATGATGGCGGCCAACCTCCTCAGGACAAGAGACATCGGGAGGGAACTGGAAGACATGATCCTCACCAAGACCGAGGGCATTCCCTTCTTCATCGAGGAGTTCATCAAATCCCTCAAGGACCTGAAGATCATCGAGTGCAAGAACGGGTCATTCCATATCACCAAGGACCTTAAAACCGTCACCATCCCCTCCACCATCCACGATGTCATCATGGCACGGGTTGACTCTTTACCCCAGGGAGCGAAGGAAGTTCTCCAAACGGGGTCGGCCATCGAACGGGAGTTCAGCCATGATCTCATCAAGCAGGTCACCCACATACCTGAAGAACAACTGCTCTCCCACTTATCC
>JAPLJO010000150.1 GCA_026388515.1 Deltaproteobacteria bacterium
ATTGCCTTCATCATGGCGGACCGAATGACCCATTTCAATCTCCAGTCGAACCCAAAGGCAGTCTATCTTTTCAGGGAATCCGGCAAAGGATACCGCGGCTCGCGGCTGTACCTCACGAAGGTCCGGGAAGAGAAAAACAGCACGCTCATTCAATCATTGAGACGAAAGCCCCATGCACATGCAGGGGGGAATGACGCCGAAGTGCGATACCTGGTGTATTTCAGGATTGACAACGTGCTTCCGCTGGTGGGAAGCGGCGGTGAATAGGATTTCTCCGGCGAAGAGGATTTTATGAACATATTCATCACCGGAGGCACGGGATTTGTCGGCACCACCCTTTCGGCATCATTGGCCGCCCGAGGTCACCGGGTCACAATTCTCACCCGCCCCGGTGAGCGAAAGGACATTCACGCCACGGAGACGGGGATTTCCTATTTCACCGGTGATCCCACCGTGGAGGGTCCCTGGCAGGAAGAGGCGTCTCGCCACGAGGTGTTCATCAATCTCGCCGGCACGAACATATTCACACGGTGGAACGAACAGTCGAAGCGGCTTATAAGGGAAAGCCGCATATACACTACGAATAATCTCGTCGCAGCGATAGGGCGGCGAAAAGGTGCGCATAGCGTGCTTTTCAGCACCTCGGCTGTCGGCTATTACGGATTCAATGACGATGAGATACTGAACGAGTCGAGTCCGGCGGGAAACGACTTTCTCGCCTCTCTCGCCGTGGAATGGGAGCGGACTGCCGAGAGGGCTGCGGAATCCGGTGCAAGGGTTGTCGCCTGCCGTTTCGGTATCGTGCTCGGAAGAGGCGGCGGAGCACTCAGGCAGATGCTTCCACTGGCACACCTGGGACTTGCAAGCCCTCTGGGAAGCGGAAACCAATGGTTCTCCTGGATTCACGAGGGGGACCTGGTCCGCATTTATCAGCACCTCCTCGCTCATAGTGAAATACACGGGGCGGTGAACTTCACTTCACCGAAACCGGTGCGAAACGGGGAGTACACGAAAATCCTCACCCGGGTCCTCGGCCGGCCGTCGTTCCTGCCGCCGGTGCCCGCCTTCGCGCTGAGACTGATTCTCGGAGAATTCGGATCAGTACTCCTGAAGGGCCAGAGAGTGCACCCTGAAAAACTATTAAAAAGTGGTTTTATTTTTTCCTTTCCACTGATAGAAGATACATTACGCGACTTGGTGCTGAAATAAACCGGTCCACTTCATGCCGATAAGGAGACGGACATGATCATACGATGCTGGGGTGCACGCGGCTCGATACCCGTATCAGGGCAGGAATACCTGAAATACGGCGGCGATACGACGTGCATTGAAATCAGGACAAAAGACAACGATGTGGTCATCGTGGATGCGGGCTCGGGAATCAGAAGACTAGGGAACAGGCTAATACAGGAAGACATCTACGAGTGCGGCATCATATTCACCCATGCCCACTGGGACCACCTGATGGGGTTTCCCTTTTTCAAGCCGCTCTACTTTACGAAAACCAGGATTCACGTCTGCGGATGCCCGTTTTCCCACACCACGCCACGGGAAATGATCGAGCGTGTCATGAGCCCTCCCAATTTTCCCGTACGGTACGCCGACCTCCGCGCAAGCATTGACTTTGTGGGAGACTGCGAGGGCACCTTCTCCATCGGCTCACTGACGGTCACTCCGATTGCGCTGAGCCATCCCAACCAGGGAAACGGATATAAATTCATCGAAGACGGAAAAGTATTCGTTTTTCTTACCGACAACGAACTGACTTTCACTCACCCCGGCGGACTGGTCTACGAAGATTATCGGAAATTCTGTGAAGGCGCGGACCTGCTCTTTCACGATGCCGAGTACACCCGTCTTGACTACATAAAACGCAAAGAATGGGGACACAGCGTGTACAACGATGCCCTGGATCTCGCACTTGAAGCGAAGGTAAAGATGCTCGGGCTCTTTCACCACAACCAGGAGAGGACCGACGGCGAAATCGACGAGATTGTGAAAGACTGTGGAAACACAATAAAGGAGCGGCGCTCCACCATGGAGTGCATTGCCGTTAACCAGGAAAAGGAAATCCGGCTCTGAAAAAGGGGCATGGACTAAGTTGTAAGGTGTACAGTGCAAGAAAGAGTGATTGGGAATTAATGAGTTGAGATTGGGAAGCGATAAGGGATAATTCATTTAAGGCTTAATGGAGGTATAATAATGTACATGAGAATCCGGACATGGACGCATCACGCGAGTATGATAATCCTCGCGTTGTTCTTTCTTTCATCCGCCGTCATGCTTATACCGGTCACTGCGGTGGCGCATAGCCCGTCAAAAGTAGACCTCATGTACGACAAGGCTACGAAAACTCTCAGCGTCACCATCACCCATACCGTATCCGACCCGACATCCCACTACATCAAGACGGTCACCGTCATGTCGAACAACAAGGTAGTCCAGACCATGATATATAACAGCCAGCCGACGTCGGATACGTTCACCTACACCTATACCGTCGATGCCGTCCCGGGCACGGAACTTTCAGCGCAGGCGGAATGCAACTATTTCGGGTCCGATACGGGATCCGTCTCCGTTCCCTGAGCGCGGCTGTACGATGTTATCAATGGATTGAAATAATTTCATGCCGTTCCCGCGCAGGCGGGAATCTAGTGAACCATACTATGGCTTCCCGCATGTTATTCTATCACGCAGGATTTGTGATTGCCGGTTTTGCCGCTGCCGCGGCGGGTGCCGCATTCGCGCGCTTCATGAAAAGAAAACCCTGGTGGCTTAAGGCACACCGCGGGCTCGCGTCGGCCGGCGTGGTGCTGCTTTTCTGCGGAATCGCAGTTGCATTTCTCAAAGTGCAACTCCGGGGGGGCGTTCATATTGCCTTTCCGCACGCGTATCTCGGTGCGGTCATATTTATTTTCGCTCTTATCACCCCCACGCTGGGACTGCTCCAATTCCGCTACCGACAACAGGCGGCGCGGATAAGGGTTCTGCATCGCTGGTCGGGAAGACTTCTTCTCCTTCTTCTTGCCCTCAATGTTGTTTCGGGTCTTCTCGTCACGGGAATCATCGGTCGATGACATGCGACGTGCATTCGTACTATCATCATGAAAACCATGAAAGGAGTTTCCATTCATGCTCACCACGGATAAGGCGCTTTTCCTTGTCATCGATATCCAGGGAAATCTCGCGCAGGCCATGTACGAAAAGGATCTGCTCTTCCAGAACCTCTCGAAGATGATCCGGGGGGCACAGGCGCTCGAAATCCCCCTCATCATCACCGAACAGACACCGGCAAAGCTGGGACCCACCATCCCGGAGATATCCTCCCTTGTCAGAGAGTTCAATCCGGTGCCGAAAACAAGCTTCAGCTGCTGCAGGGAAGAATCCTTCATGAAGGCGCTGAACCGGGTGGGACGCCCGCAGGTTGCGATTGCGGGAATCGAATCCCACGTCTGCGTCTACCAGACCACGGTTGACCTCGTGGCGCTTGGCTACGAGGTCAACGTCATCTGCGACTGCATCTCGTCAAGGACTCCCGAAAACAGGATGATCGGCATCGAACGGATGGTTGCCGAGGGCGGGAAGCGCTCCGGCACGGAGATGGCCCTCTTCGAACTCATGAAGGCCGCCGAGGGCAACACTTTTCGGGAACTGGTGAAAATCGTAAAGTAGAAAACACCCGGCGCATCAGGAATGCATCATGCGTGAAAAAACAGTGTATCTCGATTACAACGCCACCACACCTGTTGATCCCGAGGTGGCCGCCGTCATGCTGCCCTATTTCGCCTTTCATTTCGGTAATCCCTCGAGCATCCACGAGTACGGTATCCGGGCAAGAGCGGCCGTCGAAGAGGCCCGGCGCCGTGTGGCGGCGTTTCTCAACTGCACCCCCGGCGAGATCATCTTTACAGGGGGCGGCACCGAGTCCAACAATCTCGCCATCATGGGATGCGCCCTCGCGCGCCATTCTGAAGGAAACCACATCATCACCTCTACCGTCGAACACCCCGCCGTCGCCGAGGTGTGCCGCGCCCTCGAAGGCCGGGGATTCCGGGTGAGTTTCATCCCCGTCGATACGTACGGGACAGTTGACCTGGACCTGTTGACACGCGCAATCACGAAAGAGACGATTCTCATTACCGTCATGCATGCCAACAATGAAGTAGGAACAATTCAACCCATCGAAGAGATCGGTGAGATTGCGAGAACCCACAGGATCCTTTTCCATACGGACGCG
>JAPLJO010000070.1 GCA_026388515.1 Deltaproteobacteria bacterium
TCGCACCTTCCCTTCAGGAATTGTGAGACCTGAAATATCAAGGTCTTTTACGTGCGGCACCACCCCCAGCGGCGTCTCGCGTGCACCGACGCGGTTGTGCAGCCTGTCGATGATCCACTTGAGTACGCGGATATTATCACCGAAACCAGGCCATATGAACGCCCCGTCGTCATCCACCCTGAACCAGTTCGCCGTAAATATCCTGGGGGGCTGCGTCAGCCGCGTGCCGAGATTGAGCCAATGGGTAAAATAGTCGCCCATGTTGTATCCGCAGAACGGGATCATCGCCATGGGGTCTCTCCTCAGTGTGCCCACCTGGTGAATGGCCGCCGCCGTTGTCTCGGAACCGCTTCTGGCCCCCATGAACACACCATGCTGCCAGTTGAATGCCTCGACCACCAGGGGAATGAGCTGCGTCCTTCGTCCGCCAAAAATAATCGCCGAAATCGGCACACCTCTCGGATTGTCGAATTCGGGAGAAAGATAGGGCGAATTATAGATGGAGACGGTAAACCGCGAGTTGGGATGCGCGGCCGTCGCTCCGTCCGTGCCGTTCCAGGGCCTTCCCTGCCAGTCCATGACATTCTTCGGCACCTCGCCGTCCGCCCCTTCCCACCACGGTTCGTGTGTATCGGCGTCGAGCGCCGTGTTGGTAAAGAGCGTGGGATAGAATTTCGATGCCCTGAGTGTGCGCATCATGTTGGGATTCGTTTTCATCGAAGTTCCGGGCGCCACACCGAAGAAACCTATTTCAGGATTGATGGCGTAGAGTCTCCCGTCAGGCCCGACATTCAACCATGCACTGTCATCACCCAGGGTCCAGATTTTATAGCCGGGGAGCACCGATTCCAGCATGGCAAGATTCGTCTTGCCGCAGGCGGAGGGAAATGCCGCAGTCACATAGGTTACGTTTCCTTCGGGATCTTCGATGCCCATGATAACCATGTGTTCGGCGAGCCATCCTTCCTGGTACCCCAGCCACGAGGCGATTCTGAGTGAAAAGCATTTCTTGCCGAGGAGCGCGTTCCCGCCGTAGCCTGAACCTATGGACCAGACCATATGTTCATCGGGAAAGTGCATGATGAAACGTCTCTCTGGAGAAAAATCACCGACGGAGTGAAGCCCCTTCACAAAATCATCCCTGTTTCCGATGGTATCGATGACCTGTCTTCCCATCCGCGTCATGATTCTCATGCTCACCGCCACATAGGTCACGTCCGTAAGCTGCACACAAGCCTTGGCATTGGGCGAATCGGGATGTCCCATCATATAGGGCATCACATACATGGTTCTGCCTCTCATGCAGCCGTCGTAAAGTGCCGCAAGCCTCTTCTTCGCCTCTTCCGGATGCATCCAGTTATTAGTGGGGCCGCCCATTTCCCTGTCGGGATGGCAGATGTAGGTCAGATGCTCGGTACGTGCCACATCGGTCGGATGGCTCCGGTGCAGGTACGCATCGGGATAGGTGGTGCCGTTGAGTTTGCTGAAAATATTGTGCGCGCCGATTCTTTCTTCCCGCATGCCGATTTCGATGAGCCGTCTCGCTTCTTCCTCCGAGCCGTCACACCAGTAAATCCTGTCGGGTTTCGTCAGTCGCGCCTGTGCCTCAACCCATTGTTCCAGCGGTGTCGCCATGGCGCTTCAATTCCTTTCGATAGAATGACCTGCAATAAAAAAGCCAACACAGCTTCCCTCTTCCCATCCTGTCTTCGAAAGCTATTGTTGGCTTACCCTGCAACTACCCATCTAAAAGGGTTTTCGCTTGGTCTTCCGAGGCCATTTATACCGGAATTGTGGCCAAGTGCAATATTTTTTTAACAGAAACAACGGCACCGGCATAGTGAGTCCGGCATGTAAGGGACTTCTGCGCATAATCTTCGGGTGGTCGCTCAGGCTGTCATACCTTGACACACAGTTACCCTCTTTGTATACTCGCTCAACTGAAACGGGGGGAGTCACGAATGACCCAGCGCGGGCGAAAAGGCTGGCTGGATAGGCGGATGGACAGGGAGTTTTCTCTGGATGATTGTGCTCGTCATCCCCCTCGGCACAATGGGAAAACGGAAATGGAACGACAAATAATGCAATAACGTCCGTGTGCGCCGATCCATTGAAATGCCGCACATAACATTCCCCCTCACCGAATAATGTAATGCCTGATATCGACTTCAATCCCCAGTTTCTTCGCGCCCTCGAACTGATGGAAAATTCGCGCCGGCACGCTTTTATCACGGGGCGGGCCGGTACGGGGAAATCTACCCTTCTCGATTATTTTCGCCACCACACCGGCAAGCGGGCCGTCTTTCTCGCCCCTACGGGTGTGGCCGCGGTAAACATCCAGGGGCAGACCATTCATTCCTTCTTTGGTTTCAAGCCCGACATTACACCATCGGCCATCAAGAAGCTGCGCGATAAAGAGAAGGTAAAACTCTTTCAGAAGCTTGAGACCATCGTCATCGACGAAGTCTCCATGGTACGGGCGGACCTGCTCGACTGCGTGGATACACATCTTCGCCTGCACGGACCACAGGAAGGTCATTCCTTTGGCGGGGTGCAGATGATTTTCATCGGCGATCTCTATCAGCTTCCCCCGGTGGTTACCTCGCGCGATCGGGAGCTTTTCAAGACATACTACCGCAGTCCCTACTTTTTCAGCGCCCGGTCACTGGAAAATCTTGACATGGAGTTTATTGAACTGGAGAAAATCTACCGCCAGACGGACGATGTGTTCATCGGCATTCTCAACGCCATCAGGAACCGGAGTGTGACCGATGAAGAACTTGCACTCCTCAACGAGCGGTGTATCCCGGATTTTGCCGCATCATCCCGGGAATTTTTCATACATATGACAAGCACAAATGATCTTGCCGACCGGATCAACGACGAACACCTGAAAAAACTGCGCGGAAAGATCTGGACATCGCAGGGCATCGTCGAGGGTGATTTTGGCCGCGAACACCTCCCCACGTCCCCTGAACTGAAACTGAAAAAAGGCGCCCAGATCATGCTTCTCAATAATGATACCTACGGGCGATGGATCAACGGCACCATAGGCCGTGTGAAGGGATTCTCCGAGAACGAGGACGGCGAGGATGTCATTCTCGCCACACTCGATAACGGTCTGCTCGCTGAAATCGGTGGCGCTGTCACGCTGCACCAGCCTGGAAGGTCTTGTGCTGAAGCAGCCCGTCCAGAAACGCCACATTCTCATGGACTGGGAAGTAGTAAAGTTTCTCACCCGCTACCAATACGCCCAGGCGGAACGCGCGCTTCCCCGCGAAGAAAAGGTGCGCCTCATACGTGAGGCGATCCGAAACAGGCGGAATCTGATGATTGTGTATCTCAAGTCGAAGGACGTCAAAAGCCGTCGATCGGTCAGACCGCTGGCCCTGGGCGAGAGGGATTACAAGGGACACCCTTTCATGGGCATGGACGCCTTCTGCCTGCTACGCCGGACTGAGCGTGTGTTCAATGTGGACCGGATACTCGAGATAACTGTGGAAGGTATGCAATCGTAATTTCCGATGGGATTCAGAAAAAGACTCTATGGTAATAAGAAGTATAGTTGATAGCGTAATCGAGAAGATTATTTTTTATGTCCGGCAGTCAATGCAATTAATGTCCGGCGCGAATACTCAGAATATCGCCGTCCCGGACGACGTAATCCTTCCCTTCAAGGCGAAAGCGGCCCTGTTCTTTTATTCCCCTTTCGGAGCCGCATTCCATCAGACTATCATAGGAAAAGCATTCGGCTCTTATAAAGCTCCGTGCGAGATCGGAATGAATCGATTCCGCCGCCTGCAGAGCCGTGTCGCCACTGTGTATCGTCCATGCCCTAACCTCATCGGTACCGATGGTCAGAAAGCTTATACAGCCGAGCAGTTCATACGCACACCTGGTGAGCCTGCAGCGGGCGGATTCATGTATGCCCATATCGGCCATAAAGGCACTCCTCTCCTCATCGTCCAGCCGGGATAATTCCATTTCTAACTTTCCCGCGAACTCGACGGCTGAAAACCGTTCCGTAATGATTTTCATAAGGTCATGCCGCGCATAATTCATTTCATCTGAATTGAGAATAACAAGAAGCGGTTTTTGCGTCAGAAACTGAAATCCGGCGATCATCCGTTCTTCGTCGTCCGTGAGCATCATGTCCCTCACGAGACAGTTTTCGTTCAGCTTCTCCTGCACCCGAACGAGGAGTTGCCTCTCATGCTCGAGGACGCCCGTCCGCTTACCGCGGCGAAACAATTCTTCAATCCTTTCAAGGCGGTTTTCCGTCAGTATCAGATCAGAGATGATAAATTCCGTGAGCACCGTGTCGATATCCTTGAGAGGATCGGGGGCACTCTCAAAATCATCATTGTAATTGCGTATCACCAGTGCCAGGGCATCCATAGATTTGATGCGCGCCACAAGAGTTGGTTGAAATCCTCCGTTATGGGATATTCCCTCATTGAATCCTGCGAAATCGACAATCTCGATTGTTGCATACGTCGTCTTTTTCGGCTGGTACATTTCAGTGAGTTTCGTAACCCGATCGTCGCTGACCTCAATAACGGCGAGGTGCGGTTCCGCTTTCTGGGACGCATAGGAAGTTACTGCAGCATCTGACCGCGTGAGCGCGTTGAATATGGTTGTTTTCCCGGAATTGGGCAGCCCGGCAAGTCCTATCTTCATGGTTTTTCCTCTGTGAAATAAATTGACAGGTAATGTCCCAAAGACCGGCGAGACTAAGATGAATGAATTCATTTGTCAAGAGATAATCTGCGCAACGTGGGGTTTATTACTCTCCACCTCATTTTTCTCTCATTTACAGATGAAACCTCTGCGGTGTATTATGTAACAGGTTGGTGAGTTCCTGCGTCAACGATTGATGTTATCGTAAAACACCTGACTTTGAGTGAGGTACCCGTAATGACACCCATCTACCAGCGACCGGCAGAAATTCTACAGAAACTTATCAGGTTTAACACCACCAATCCGCCCGGAAACGAAAAAGAATGCATTGCCTATATTGCCGGACTTCTCAGCGAGGGCGGCATTGAATATACCATAGCTGCCCGATCCCCGGATCGCCCCAATCTTGTGGCACGGATCCCCGGAACGGGTAATGCAGCACCTCTTCTCCTTCAGGGGCACGTTGATGTGGTCACCGCGGAAAAGCAGGACTGGCAGCATCCACCCTTCGAGGGCGGGGAGGTAGACGGCGTCATATGGGGACGTGGCGCCCTCGACATGAAAGGGGGCATCGCCATGATGCTCGCCGCGGCACTACGCACAAAAGCCGAAGGAGTAAAGCTCAGGGGTGATGTGGTACTGGCAATCATGAGCGATGAAGAATCCTTCGGCAACTGCGGTGCCAAGTATCTTGTGGAGAACCATGCCAACCTCTTTACCGGCATCAAATACGCAATTGGAGAACTTGGAGGTTTCTCATTATATCTGGATACAAAAATATTCTATCCAATCATGGTGGCGGAGAAGCAGTTCTGCTGGATTAAGGCAACGGTTCGAGGCCCGGGGGGTCATGGCTCACTTCCCGTGCGTGGCGGCGCCGTCGAGAAGCTCTCACAGTTGCTTCAGACGCTCCACACATCTCACCTTCCGGTCCACGTGACTCCTGCTGCACGCCTGATGATTGATTCGATTGCCTCCTCTCTCGGAGGGCTGAAGGGATTTGTTCTCAATCAACTGACAAACCCCCTGCTGACAAATAGTGTATTGAAGCTCCTCGGGGAACGGGGCCTTACATTCTACCCGCTCCTGCACAATACCGTCAGCCCCACTGTTCTTCATGGAAGCAACAAAATCAACGTCATCCCCGGAGAAGCATCGGTCGAGATGGACGGACGGCTGCTTCCCGGCTTCAGCCCCGATGATCTCATAAGGGAGCTGCGGGCAGTGACGGGCGATGGGGTACGTTTCGAAGTGCTTCAGTATGATCAGGGACCCCCCGAACCTGACATGGGGCTCTTCGGTGTGCTCTCTGATATATTGAAAGAACTCGACCCCGACGGCATACCCGTCCCGCTTCTCCTCAGTGCCACCACCGACGCACGCTGCTTCGCAAAGCTCGGCATTCAGACCTATGGATTCATCCCGATGAAGCTGCCGGAAGGATTCGACTTTACAAAAATGATTCATGCCGCGAATGAAAGAATCCCCATTGAGGCTGTCGCGTTCGGCGCAGACGCCATCTTCAGGCTCCTCCAGCGCTTCTAATCAATACCGGGACATTTCATTTGACAAAATGCGTATCCCAAGTATAAAAGAAGATTGAAGAAATTGATTAATTACCAGGATTTCAGGAATGACACCCAAAGTTAAACGAGAGACGGAAGATACTCATTCCATTGTGCCTGATAAGGACGATACGGGCGGAGCCCCTTCCCTCTACTCTCTCTCACACGAACTCTTGGAAGAGAGCGAACTTCTGCACGACCTCTTCAACGGGTCACCTATCCCGACCTTTGTCATCGGGAGGGATCATAAGGTCATTTACTGGAACCGCGCCCTGGAGGAATTGAGCGGCATCAAAGCAGCAAACGTCATCGGCACACGTCAGCACTGGCGGGCCTTTTATGAGACAAAACGACCCTGCATGGCCGATCTGCTCGTGGCTGAGGCAACCGAGGGGATTCAAAAGTGGTACGAAGGAAAGGTCCGGAAATTGAATCTGATAGACGACGCCTTTGAAGCGACTGAGTTCTTTCCCCACCTCGGGAACAACGGCAGGTGGCTCCGCTTCACCGCGGCGGCTATCCGCGATTCGCACGCGGAACTCGTCGGCGCCATTGAAACTCTGGAGGATATCACTGAAAAAAAGGTGTCGGAGGAAGCACTTCGCGACAGCGAACAGAAACTGTATTCCATCATTGAAGGATCACCCATCCCGGCTTTTGTAATCGGTCACGATCATACGCTGCTATACTGGAACCGCGCGCTGGAGGAACTGAGCGGCATCAAGGCCGACGAAATCCTGAAGACAAACCAGCACTGGAGGGCCTTTTACAGCCACGAAAGGCCCTGCATGGCCGACCTTCTTGTTGACGGGGCTCAGAACAAGATATCTGAATGGTATGCCGGGAAGTACATGAAATCCAAGCTCATCGAAGATGCCTACGAGGCCACGGACTTTTTCCCCGACCTTGGAAATGACGGCAGGTGGCTTCGTTTTACCGCCGCACTTATCAGAAATCACCAGGGAGTCCCCATCGGCGCCATCGAAACGCTGGAGGACATCACGGAACGCAAAAGGGTTGAAGAGGCCCTGCGCAAGGCCCACGATGAACTTGAACTCCGGGTTCAGGAGCGGACGGGGGAACTCATTGAATCCTCCCGAGCCCTGAAGGCCGAAGTCATGGAACGCCAGCAGAAAGAGAAAGAATTAAAAGAACGGGAAAAGGAACTCAAAATAAAATCGGACCGCCTGGAGGAAACGAATACCGCCCTCAAGGTACTTCTCCAGCAGAGAGATGAAAACAAAAAAGACC
>JAPLJO010000131.1 GCA_026388515.1 Deltaproteobacteria bacterium
TTTGTGGAGTTTCGAGAGGGTGGCCGCCGTCAGGTTCGCCACGATGAGATTGAAGCTGCCGCGGTGGCGCGAGACGTCGCGGTTCACTATCTCCACCCGGTCCTGCACCCCGTTCAGAATCACGTTTTCGGTGGCGATTTCGATTGCCTTCGGGTCGATATCGAGCGCCACGACACGCCCGGCGCTGAGCTTCGCGGCGCAGATGGCGAGGATGCCCGTGCCTGTGCCCACGTCGAGGACGGACCATTTTTCATGCTCCCGGTCTTTGAGAAGAATTTCTTCGATGGCGACGATGCACATGCGGGTCGAGGGGTGCTGCCCCGTGCCGAAGGCCATGCCGGGGTCGATATCGATGACGATGTCACGTCCTGCCGGTGCGTAACGTTCCCAGGTCGGCTTGATCACGATGTTTCTGCTTACCTTCAGGGGTTTGAAAAATTTCTTCCATTGCTCTCCCCAGTCGGGGTCGACGATGGTCTTCGTGGTGAACGCGGGCCGTTCGAGCGCGGGGAAAAGCTGCGAGAGGCTTTCGATGTAGGTCTCAAGCGCCGCAATACTCTTCTCCGCAGATGGTCCCGGAGAGAAATAGGCCTTCACCACGTCCCGCTCACCGGGGGATTCACTTTCATCGAAGGATTCCTGGGGCAGGCTTTCCTGCGATACGCCCTGGCTTTGGAGCTCTACAATGAAGTTCGAAAGGGCGTCGGTGAGTTCGGGGGGTGTCGAAAGGGTGATCTCAATCCACGTTTCTTTTGTCTCGGTCATCCTTCGTCTCCTCTTCCGGGATTCTTGAACTGCACCTCTTCAATAACCTCTTTTGCAAGAGATTTCAAGCAACTTGAACTTTCAGGGGGTTCGTGATAACTACGCACACTCATGAAACTTTTTGGGAGGTGGGCTCTGTGCGGTACTATCCCCTCTACTTCGATTTGAAGGGGAGAACCTGCGTCGTCGTGGGAGGAGGTGCCGTCGCCGAAAGAAAGGCGGCGCGGCTCGTCGAGTGCGGCGCCGATACCGTGGTGGTGAGTGAAGACCTCACGCCGGAGCTTGCTTCCATGGAACGTGAAGGGAAAATCCGCCGCTTCCCGGATGTCTATCGCCCGAAGTATCTCGAAGATGCCTTCATCGTGATCGGCGCCACCGATCGAGATGAGGTGAACGAACGGGTATTCGCCGATGCGCGTCGCCTCGGCATCCTGGTGAATGTCGTTGATGATCCCGCCCGGTGTGATTTTATCGTGCCCTCCGTGGTGACGCGGGATGATCTCGTGATCGCCGTCTCGACGGGCGGCAAGAGCCCGCTTCTCGCGCGGAGAATCAGGGAGGAGCTGGAGGCCTGGTACGGCCCGGAATACGGGACCCTTCTTTCCCTCCTCGGTCGCCTCAGGGGCGCCATCGTGCAGGGACAGGGCGATTCCGATGACCACAGGAAAAAATTCGAATCACTCCTCGATGCCGGTCTCCTCGAGTACATACGGAAAGGAGACTGGAATAAAGTGAGGGAGTTGATTCACGCGGTCACCGGTGAAGAGGTAGATACGGCGGAGTGTAAGAAGTGAGGATTTTATAAGGCGATCAATCAACGCAGCACCCCCCCGACCCCCTCTCACAGAGGGGAGACAGGGGTGTGTAACGGCGAAACGGTGAATGATGGAAGGCGTCATATTCAGAATTGCCATCGTTATTTATTTCGCGAGTATGGTGGGGTATTTCACGGCCCTCGTCGTGAGACGGGTGCAGGTGGCGAAGGCGGCCACGTGGATTCTCCTCGCCGGATTTGCCTTCCATACCATGTCGCTTGCCCTCCGGTGGCTCCAGGCGGGCTGCGGTACGGTCATCAATATTTTTGAGGCCTTTTCATTCATCGCCTGGTCCGTAGCGGGCGTCTATCTCTTTTTCCAGTTGAGAACCAAGACGAGGGTCCTCGGCGCGCTCGTCTCACCCGTGGTGGTCGTCCTTTCAATCGCTGCATCGGTCCGCGTGGCGGTGGAGGCGGATGTGCCCGCGGTTCTCACGGGGCCCTGGGTGGCGGCTCACGCCGTCCTCACACTCTCCGGCGGCGGTCTCTTTGCGCTCGCCTGCCTCGCGGGGATCATGTACCTGGTGCAGGACCGGCTCATCACGCAGAGGAAATCCTACAGGTTCACCCGGTTTCTTCCGTCCCTGAAAGAACTGGACAGGGTCAACCACCTTTCGGTCATCACGGGGTTCATACTGCTCACGTTCGGCATCATTGCGGGCGCCGTCTGGGCGCGTACCGCCTGGGGCCAACATTGGCAGTGGGATCCCAAACAGGTGGGGACGCTGGTATCATGGCTTCTCTATGCCCTGCTGCTTCACCAGAGATTCGCCCTCGGGTGGAAGGGCAGGAAAACGGCATATTTCTCGATTATCGCCTTCATCATCCTTCTTTTTACCATTGTGGGAATTAACCTCTTTTTCGTGACGGTGCACGACTTTTCCTGACATGATGGATATCGTTCTCATAGGAATGAATCATACCACGGCCCCACTGGAAGTGAGGGAAAGACTCTCCATCGCCTGCAATGACGACGGGGAGACGTGTGAGCGTCTGAAGGGCATCAGTGAAGTGAAAGAGGCGCTGTATCTTTCGACCTGCAACAGGGTCGAGGTACTGGCGCGTGTGGGTGATCATGAGAGAGCCCTCGCGGGGCTGAAGGCATTCATCCTTTCCCATGGCAATCTCTCACCTGCAGAGCTCGCGCGGTGTCTCTACGTCCATCATGACGAAGATGCGGTGAGGCACGTCTTCAGGGTCGCGGCGAGCCTGGACTCGATGGTGATGGGAGAGCCGCAAATACTGGGGCAGGTGAAAGATGCCTACCGTCGCGCTGTGGAATGCGAGACCTCCGGTGTCATCCTGAACCGGCTCTTCCACCACGCCTTTCGTGTCGCGAAGAGGGTGAGGACTGAGACGGGCATCGCGGGGAATGCCGTCTCAGTGAGTGCGACCGCGGTGGAGCTGGCGAAGAAAATCGTCGGTGACCTGGCGGAGAAAACAGCACTCCTCGTCGGTGCGGGCGAAATGGCGGAGCTTGCCGCGAGACACCTTCACGGCAAAGGCATCGGAAAGCTCATCTTCGCGAACAGAAACCATGACCGCGCACTGGAGTTCGCCCGTGATTTCGGCGGCGCGGCCGTGCCCTTCGATCGCTTCGAACATGCCCTCGACGAGGCGGATATCGTAATAAGCTCAACCGGCGCCCCCGGCTATGTAATCCACGAGGATATGGTGGCCGCCACCCTCAGGAGGCGCAGGAGCAGGCTCCTCTTTCTCATCGATATCGCTGTTCCACGCGATATCGATCCCGCCGTCGGGTCCATCGACAACGTGTATCTCTACAACATCGACGATCTCCAGGAAGTGGTGGACGAAAACGTGAAAGGCCGCCGGGAGGAGGCGCAAAAAGCCGAGGCGATTGTACTCGAAGAAGTAGGGAGTTTCGCGCGGTGGTTCAAGGGCCTCGAAGTGGTGCCCACCATCGTCGACCTGAGGAGCAAGATTGACGCCATCACCGCGGGTGAGCTTGAAAAATCCTCGTCGTGGATGAGAACCCTTGGTGACAACGACAAAAAAAACGTGGAAATACTCATTGATTCCATCATAAATAAAATACTCCATGATCCCATCGCCGGGCTCAGGGAAGAGAGCGAAAACGGCGGCGCGAACCCTTATGTGGCGGTGATAAAGAGACTGTTCAGACTGGAGCGCGATGAGGAGGATGTGTCATAGGAGACGCGGTTAAAATCGGCACACGGGGAAGCGATCTCGCCCTCGCGCAGGCGCGCCTTGTCGCGGCGCACCTTGAAAAGCGCCATCACGGTCTCGCAGCCGAAATCGTTCCCATCAGGACGAAGGGCGACCGGATGCAGAATGTCTCGCTGGTGACAATCGGCGGGAAGGGCGTCTTCGTGAAGGAACTCGAGGAAGCGCTTCTTTCGGGAGATGTCGATTGCGCCGTCCACAGCATGAAGGATGTGCCTGTCGAGCTCCCAGAGGGGCTCGACATCGGTGCGGTTCCCGAGAGAGAAGACCCCCGTGACGTGCTTGTCTCGCGCGGAAACAGGAAAATAGAAGAGCTGCCGAAAGGCGCCAGGATCGGGACCGGTTCGCTCCGCAGAACGACGCAGCTCAAAAACCTGCTTCCCGATATCGAGGTGGTCCCGATTCGCGGGAATCTCGATACGAGAATCAAAAAAATTGAGACGGAAGGACTTGACGGGATCATCGTGGCGGCGGCGGGTATGAAGCGCATGGGGTGGGCGGGCCGTATCTCCCAGTTCATCCCCGTCGAGGTGATGGTGCCGGCAGCGGGGCAGGGAGTTATCGGCGTGGAGGTGCGGGCCGATGACGGGAGGATACGCGAGCTTGTATCGTTTCTCAACCACCCCGTGACGGTGACGGAGCTCTCGGCGGAGCGCGCGTTTCTGAAACACCTGGGCGGCGGATGCCAGGTTCCTATCGCCTGTCTTGCGCGGGTGACGCGGGATTCTCTCGTGGTGAAGGGTCTCGTGGGGACGATAAACGGGGCCTACATTGTCGCCGACGAGGTAAAGGGTCCGGCGGAGAAATGGGAGGAACTGGGGAAATCGCTTGCCGAGATCATCCTCTCCCGCGGGGGAAAGGCGATTCTTGATTCCGTCTACAGGGGTCTTTGCTGATATGGATGTACGCGGCATGGTGTATATCATCGGAGCCGGTCCGGGAGACCCGGGGCTCATCACGATCGCGGGTGTCGAGCGGCTGAAGCGCTGCGATGTCGTCGTGTATGACTACCTTGTGAGCCCCGAGATTCTCCGTTTCGCACGCCGCGATGCGCGCATGGTGTACGTGGGGAAAAGGGGCGGGCACCATACCGTATCGCAGGAAGAACTGAACAGCCTTCTCGTGAAGGAGGCGAAGGAAGGACATACCGTCGCCCGCCTCAAGGGGGGTGACCCCTTCATTTTCGGTCGCGGCGGCGAGGAAGCCGAAGTGCTCGAACGGGAAGGAATTCCCTTTGAGGTCGTGCCGGGTGTGACTTCCGCAATCGCTGTACCGGCCTACGCCGGGATTCCCCTCACGCATCGTGAGCATACCTCCGTGGTCGCCTTCGTAACGGGGCACGAGGACCCCGAAAAAGAAAAGAGCGCCATTGACTGGGAGGCGCTCGCAAAGATTGAATCGCTCGTATTTCTCATGGGCGTGAAGAATCTCGCGGGAATCACGGTGAGTCTCATTGAAAAAGGAAAACCGCCGTCAACACCCGTTGCGCTCGTTCGCCGGGGGACCACGCCCGACCAGGAAACCCTCTCGGGGACGCTCGGCGATATCGCCGGAAAGGCCGAGAAGGCGAATTTCACCCCGCCCGCGATTCTCGTCGTGGGTGAGGTAGTGCGGCTCCGGGAGCGGCTCAACTGGTACGAGAAAAAAAGCCTCTTCGGAAAGGGCATTGTTATCACCCGTCCCGAGGAACAGTCGGAAGAGCTGGCCGAACTCCTGCGCCGGGAGGGTGCCCGTGTCATATCCTTTCCCACGGTGAGGATTGTTCCGCCGGAGAGTTTTGACGCCCTTGATTGGGCGCTCGCAAAGATACAGACCTACGACTGGATCATATTCACCAGCGCGAACGGGGTCAGATTCTTTTTCGAGCGAATGGCCGCTCTAGGGGGGGGACATCAGGGATCTGAAGGGCGTGAGAATCTGCACCATCGGCCCCGCGACGCAGCACGCCGTCGAGACGCACTGCATCAGGGTTGATGTGGTGCCCGGGAAATATATCTCCGAGGGGGTTGTTGAGGCGCTCTCGAAAGAAAATATGAAAGGGGCGAAGGTGCTCGTCCCGCGCGCGGAAATCGCAAGAGATGTCATCCCTGCAGGTCTCGTGAAGCAGGGCGCCGCCGTTGATGTTGTTCCCGCCTACCGGACGATCAATTCGGGGAGGCAGGCCGCGGAGCTTCTGCGGTACGTGGACGATGGTAGGGTCGACGTCATTACCTTCACCAGTCCCTCGACGGTGAAGAATTTCATGGAGATAATGGGGGATGATTTCGTCCTTCCGGAGCATGTGAAGATCGCCTGCATCGGCCCCGTAACCAGGGAGGAAGCGGTGCGGGCCGGGCTCCGCGTGGATATCATGCAGGAGCCGTATGTGATTGCCGGTCTGGTGGGTGCGATTATCGCGTATTACTCCAGACTTTCAGACGTATGACATGCGGCAGATACTGAATGAAAGCAGCACACACCCTCGATCCCTTGTATAGACCGGGGATATGGGTAACCCCTCTTGTAGAGGGGAGAAAAAAGAAGTCCCCTCTGGAGAGGGGACACAGGGGTGTGTTGGAAGGGGAAAATAATTCGAACTGTAATCTTGTGACGTCAAGCGGGGTTTTTTGAATGATAGGCATATCCAAATTATACTGCGGAGCGGTGGAGCCCGCCGATGTACTGCGTTACGGGGCCGAGACGGACCGCCTTCCCTCGAACCTTCTCCAGTTCGCGAAGGACAAGCGTCCCATCGTGGTCTGGAACGCCACGCGCCGGTGCAACCTTAAGTGCATCCACTGCTATTCTACGTCACGCGATGCGGCAGGCGAGGGCGAACTCTCCACCGATGAAGCACGGGGAATGATAGACGACCTCACAGCCTTCGGAAGCCCGGTCATTCTTTTTTCCGGCGGCGAGCCGCTCATGCGCGCGGACCTTCCGGAACTTGTGGGATATGCCGTGGAGCGCGGCATGAGGGCCGTCATATCCACAAACGGTACGCTATTTACGAGAGAGACGGCCGCCCTCTACAGGAAAATAGGCCTTTCATACGTCGGCGTGAGCCTCGACGGCATCGGTCCGGTCCATGACAGCTTCAGGGGGGTGGAGGGGGCCTATCTCCGCACCATGAAGGGGATCAAGGCCTGCATGGACGAAGGGCTCCGAGTGGGCATCCGGTTTACCATCACGAAGCGCAATGTGACGGAGATACGTGCGCTGTTTGATCTTGTCGAGAAGCAAAATATTCCCCGGCTCTGCTTCTATCATCTGGTCTACTCGGGGCGAGGGTCGGCACTTATTGAGGAGGATCTTTCACACCGGGACACGAGGCGCGTGGTGGACCTCATCATGGACAGAACGAGAGACCTCTTCGATAAGGGTAAACCGATAGAGGTTCTCACCGTGGACAATCACGCCGACGGCCCCTATGTCTATCTCCGTCTCCTGAAGGAAGAACCCGAACGGGCCACCGAAGTTCTCACGCTGCTCCGCATGAACGAGGGCAACAGTTCGGGGAAGGGCATCGGCTGCGTGAGCTGGGACGGCGAAGTCCATGCGGACCAGTTCTGGCGGAATGTGTCCTTCGGCAATGTGAAGAGCCGGCCCTTCAGTGTAATCTGGAGCGACATGTCAAACCAACTCATGGCACGCCTCAAGGACAGGAAGCTCTTTCTGAAGGGCAGATGTGCCACATGCCGGTGGCTTGATGTCTGCAACGGAAATTTCAGGGCCCGTGCCGAAGCGGCGACGGGAGACCTCTGGGCTCCGGACCCGGCGTGCTATCTGACGGACCAGGAAATTGGTGGAAAATAAGCACAGAAGCATAGAGGCACAGAAGCACAAAGGCACAAAGTAGGGGCACGGCATGCCGTGCCCGTAAAGCTTGTAATTTTTTTAACGAAGGAGTCTTCCCATGAACTTCCCCGAATATCGCCTTCGCAGGCTGAGGAGAAACGAGAACTTCCGGAGGCTGGTGCGGGAGACGAGGCTTTCCGTTGATAACCTTGTTTATCCGCTCTTTGTGACCTTTGGAAAAAAAGTGAAACGGCCGATCCGTTCTATGCCCGGTCAATTTCAGTGGTCGGTGGACACGCTGGTGAAGGAGGTGAAGCGGGTGAGGGACCTCGGCATACCCGCGGTGCTTCTTTTCGGCGTGCCCAGGAAAAAGGACGAAGAAGGTACGGGCGCCTTCGCACGGGACGGCATCATCCAGCGGGCCATCCGGGCAATCAAAGACCGGGTGGACGATATCCTTGTCATCACCGATGTCTGTCTCTGCGAGTACACGAACCACGGTCACTGCGGCATCCTTGACGGCACCGAAGTGGACAACGACGTCACACTGGGGATTCTCGCGGAGACCGCCGTGTCCCATGCAGAGGCGGGAGCCGATATGGTGGCGCCCTCGGCGATGATGGACGGCCAGGTGCTTGCCATACGGGAAGCCCTCGACGAAGAGGGATACGGGATGGTTCCCATCATGGCGTACGCGGCGAAATATGCCTCGTCGTTCTACGGGCCTTTCAGGGAGGCCGCGAAAAGCGCCCCTTCCTTCGGTGACAGAAAGGCCTACCAGATGGATGCGGCAAATGCCGATGAGGCGCTCCGGGAAATAACCCTCGATGTCGAGGAAGGGGCCGATATCATCATGGTGAAGCCCGCGCTTCCGTACCTTGACATCATCCGCCGCGCGAAGGAGGAATTTGATCTGCCCCTTGCGGCCTATAACGTGAGCGGTGAGTATTCAATGATAAAGGCGGCAGCCCGTCTCGGCTGGCTCGACGAAGAGCGGGCGATGATGGAGTCGCTGACGGCGATCAGAAGGGCAGGCGCCGATATTATAATTACCTACTTTGCCTGTGAGGCGGCGAAGGTGTTGAGGGGAAAAGAGACAAAGTGACAGCGGATCGGAGTGGCAGCACATCATTAATCCTTTCCCATACGCTCCGCATGGTCGCCTGGGAAATCACGCGGAGCTGCAACCTTGCCTGCCGCCACTGCCGCGCATCGGCACGCTACGGTCCCTATGAAGGGGAATTTTCAGGAAAAGAGTGCCGCACGCTTCTGGATGATATTACCTCTGTCGGAAATCCCGTGGTCATCCTCACCGGAGGTGAACCCTACCTCCGGGCAGACATCTTTGAGATTGCCGCATACGGCACCGGAAAGGGTCTGCGTATGGTCCTTGCCACGAACGGGACCATGGTAACCCGTGAAATTGCGCAGCGGACAAAGGCCGCCGGTATCCAGCGGGTAAGTATAAGCATTGACGGTCCCGATCCGGAAAGCCACGATTCCTTTCGCGGTGTCGCAGGGGCGTTTGACGGTGCCTTGGCGGGAATCGAAGAGTTCAGGCGTGCGGGGGTGGAGTTTCAGATAAACACGACAATCACCAGGCAGAATCTCAACCACATGGACACTCTCATGAACCTTGCCGTCGAACTGGGTGCGGCGGCGCACCATGTGTTTCTCCTCGTGCCCACGGGGCGCGCCCGCGACATGGCGGTTGAAAGCGTGGCCGCGGAGGACTACGAGAATATCCTCACCCGGTTTTACGAGAAGAGCTTATGTACCTCCATTCAGCTCAAGGCAACCTGCGCGCCGCAGTACTACCGCATCGTGCACACGCAGAAAAAGGGAAAACGGGAGCATGCGCTTCCGTCATCGCCGCTTCATGCCATGACGAGGGGCTGCATGGGCGGCGTGTCATTCTGTTTCATATCCCACCGGGGCATCGTGCAGCCCTGCGGGTTTCTTGAATTGGAATGCGGGGATTTGAAAAAGCTGCGGTTTGCCGACATCTGGAACGAATCAAAGGTATTTTCAGACCTGAGGGACCTCGGGCGGCTGAAGGGCAAGTGCGGGTCCTGCGAGTTCGTCAGGGTCTGCGGCGGCTGCCGTGCCCGGGCTTACGAGGTGCACGGGGACTATCTCGCGGAGGAGCCCTTCTGCATGTTTAAGGGGTCAGGTCTTGACTTTTGACACTTCGGGTTTCTGATAGAAATATCAAATTTGTCAAAAGTCAAGACCTGACCCCATTCTTTCGATTTACCATGGATACTATAGACAAAAAAATTCTCAACATGCTCCAGACCGGCTTCCCACTCGAGGCGGAGCCTTATCGCGTCGTGGCGGAGCGGGTTGGCATCGATGAGGATGAGGCGCTCAAGCGCGTGAAGAAACTCAAAGAGGAGGGTGTAATCCGCAGAATCGGCGCTGTCTTCGAGCCCCGTGCCCTGGGATACGTGAGCACCCTTTGCGCCGCGAAAGTGCCCCCTTCGAAGATGAAGCAATTCGTCGAGGCAGCAAACTCGTATCCGGGGGTCACCCATAACTACCGGAGATCTCACGAATACAACGTGTGGTTTACCTTCATTGCCACTTCCCGGAAGGAGATTGATAAGGCCCTCGGGGAAATCAAAGAAAAAACGGGGATTGCCGACATTCTCGACATGCCGGCGAAGCGCATCTTCAAAATTGATGTGACCTTTGAACTGTGAAGCGGAACTTGTGCCCCTCGTGTGCAACAGTTACTGATGAAATTTTTCAGACAAGCGGATAACGTAAGTGAATCCTGGCGGGAGGTAAAAACATGAATGCAAATGAAAAGGCCGTACTCGATGTCATGAAAAAAGTGGGGAAACCCATGCGGCCGGGCGAAATTGCGGAGAAGGCAAATCTCAATAAGGGCGAGGTGAGCACCGTCATCGAGAAACTGAAAAAAGACGGTAAAATAATCTCGCCGAAAAGGTGTTTTTACGCACCCACATGATAGGCAGGGCGTATCTAACCAAGTGACTTTCCGGTGCTCGACATGCTGAGCGTTCCGTGGCGGACTCCCTTCACGGCGGTTAGCATATCAGCGAGCGTCTCTATTTCCCGTGCTATTCCCCTTACCACCACCACTTCGAGACAGTTATCATGGTCAAGGTGTATGTGCTGTGTGGATATGATGAGTTTCTGAAAATCATGCTGGATGTCGATGATGGTGGTGAGCACATCCCTCTTATGGTGGTCGTAAATATAAGTGATGGCGCCGGCAACTTCCCGGTCATCACCCCATTCCTTCATGACAAATTCTTTTCTGATGAGATCCCTGAGCGCCTCGGAGCGGTTCGTGTACTTTTTCTTCCGAATCAGGGTGTCGAACCTGTCGAGGAGTGTCTTTTCAAGGGAAACGCCGAAACGCACAATGTCTGACATGGCATACACCGGTGCTGCTTTTTCGTGCATGCGTAACACGGGGCGTCTGCAGTGTCAACAGGAGGATGGGTCAGGC
>JAPLJO010000121.1 GCA_026388515.1 Deltaproteobacteria bacterium
AACGGCGAGATCGATGGGGGAGACCGCATCGGGTACTACAGTGTGGACGAGGACGACTATCCTTCGGCGGTCACGATTAACGAGGGGACGCTGGAAGGGATTGATATCGGGTTTCATATGGATGTCATGGAACCATCCGGCATTCCCATGTCACTGAAGGGAATCTTCACCCGTCCCTCCGGATATGACGAAGATGCTCCCCCGGCGTATGTCATTGTGGCGAAGGTGGACTATCCGGACATCCTTCTTAATGATCCGATTTCCGCAATAAAATATTTCGAGAAAATGCCGCCCGGCGAGTTCACCTTCAATATTGACCTTTCCGAGACCGACCTCATGCCCGGGGACGAGGTGATGGTCATCGCGCTCTGGGACCGCGACTACGAGGGGGGATTCCCGAAGCCCACGCGGGGCGACAAGCTGGGGATAGTGCAGAACAAGGACAAATACGCGTTCACCGTTCAGCTCAGGTACGGCGTCAATGCCATACCGGGAGACGGCTATGAATTCAGGCTGAGCAAACGAATGTACGATTTTGATTCGTCAATTCTCTACGCACTCGACATGTCGCAGGCGGGAAGCTTTGATCCCGATCTCGCGCAGATTATTGTTATGGCGCTCCACGTGGACGGCCTGAAGGTCAGTTTCCAGTTCCCGAACATAGTGGATATTGCCGTGGACATGGACTACGTTCTTGCCTTCCGGACGCTGGCGGCGACGGAATACGATTATATCGGCGACGGAACGCAAGTGGATCCCAATCCTCCGCGGGTGCTTGATATTCTGACTGCACTTTTTGAAGACATAACCGTGTATGAGGAAAGCGAACCGCCGGATCCCCTCATCAAGGGGGAAAATGTCGCGGGTGCAGGCGAGCAGACGGCCTACCTGGTGGCGATTCTCGACAAGGACGGCGACGGCGAATTCGACCCGGGCAGTGACGAAATCGGCTACTACAGCAGCGGGGCCGTGACGATTGACGGCACCGGCACTATTACCATTCCCGGTCTGGGCGATATCACGGTTCCTGACTGGTTCCCCACGGAACTTTTCGGCCAGTACTGTCTGCCCACGGCGCTCGAAAGAATCACCAAGGGCGATAACCTGCAAGACAGGGGAGGCGGCGTCTACGGACCTTACTGGATTCAGATGAACAAGTACTGGGAGCCCTCGAGCACGCCGTAGCGAATGACCTTCTGATGCATCGCCGTTCGGTACCGGATGGCGGATGTATTTCGTATGAAGTCGACAGGCAGCCGGATACAAAAATCCCCGCGGGGTCTTTTCCCTCCACGGGGATTTTTGTATTTCCCGTTATCTCAGGGCTTCCTTGTCGAACAGCGAGCTTTTCATGTCCATGTTGTAATCTACTTTTTCCATAATAAGCTCCGTCTTTCCCGCACCGTCGGCGAGTGACATGACGGCCTTGAAGGGCGTGAGGATGTTCTTCACTTTCTTTATATCGTAATTTTCCATGTACTTGTGAAATTCACCGTCTTTGAAGAAATCAATCCGTACGATGAAATAGTCTGATTTGCGTACATAGAGAATCATCTTATCATAGACCTTCGTTCCCCTGTTCTTGACCGACTCGACTTTATAGCAGTCTTCACCGACGGCCTTTCCCTCGCCGAGCAGTGTGAAGTCGAACTTGTCGATATCCCGCGAACCCAGGTCTTCATAATAAAAGTGTGAATTGACGAAGGGTTTGTCCTTGTCCGTCGAGGCGATGCGCTTCACCTTGCCCGAGGAAAGCTTCAGCCACTGGTCGTCGTCCTGAACTTTGTAGGTGTGCGTGAGGAGTGTAATCTGCGTGGGCCGTATGAAGGATATGATGATTGCGTCTTCGTCGTCCTTCATTTTCTTCGCCTTCATCTCGAATTCCTTCTCCAATACGTCGTTTCCCTTGTAGATGTTCATCAGAACGGTGCTGTCAGCCGTTTTGGGTTCCGGCAGGGCGTCGCTCTTTTCCATGATTTCCCGTCCCGTGAGCGCCCAGAGCGGTGTACATAAAAAAATTACGGCGATGAGTGCGAGCAGAACTTTTCGTTTCATCTCTCTCTTACCTCCATTGAATGTTACGGCTGTTCACTCAGCCGGCGATGTCATCGTATACAGGCGCTCCAGCATCCGTACTGCGGGTCGTATTGTAGTACCATTCACCGCATGCTTCCAGTCTAAAATTCAGCAGGTAGAAAACGGTCGATCTGAGAGAATATGAACGGGGCCGATCCGGGGAACACTCTTGACACGAAACAAAGAGCGGGATAGGGGATGAGCGTAAGGCAGGGCACAAAAATCCTTCCCACGAGAGTGGAAGGGTATATATAGAAGTGTCCTGGTAGTACGGGGAACGCATCCGGAAATCCGATAAGGAGACAGACTATGCCTTTTGATCCGACAGTCTTTCATGAATCAGTAATTCCCGTCTCTATTGTGGTTGGTGCAATTCTTCTCGGGCTTCTCTTTGAAAAGATTGTGCTCTACGAGGTAAAGAAAGTAGCCGCCCGGACCACCTGGGAAGGGGACGAAGTCATCGTCCACGCGCTCAATGGAATAGTGATTCTGTGGTTTATCCTGGGGGGGTTTTACGGCGCGCTCCGCTATATCGAGCTGCCCCCTGCAGTGCTGGTAATAGTGCACAAAATTCTGAAACTCCTCGCCATTCTTTCCATGACCATAGTGGCCGCCCGGATGGCCGTTGGATTCGTCGATGTCTACAGCAGGAAACTGGGCGGTGCGCTGGCCACCACCTCCATATTCGATAATCTCACGAGAGTGCTTGTATTTATCATCGGCGGTCTCATCATGCTGGAGGCCCTGGGCATTTCCATCACTCCGATCCTCACCGCCCTGGGTGTCGGCGGTCTGGCTGTCGCGCTGGCTCTTCAGGACACACTGTCCAACGTGTTTGCAGGAATCCACGTCATCGCCTCCCGGAAGATACGGCCGGGTGATTATGTAAAACTCGAGAGCGGGCAGGAAGGGCATATCCATGATATCACCTGGCGGTATACCACAATTCAGACGCTCACGAACAATCTCGTGGTCGTACCGAATGCGAAGCTTGCCTCTGCGCTTGTCACAAATTACAGTATGCCCGATGGGCAGATTGCAGTTACTGTTTCCGTGGGCGTCAGTTATGACAGCGATCTTGAGAAGGTGGAGGCCGTGACGATCGAAGTGGCGCGGGAACTGATGAAGGAGATACCGGGTGGAGTGCCTGACTTTGAACCTGTCATACGGTATCATACCTTTGGTGAGTTCAGTATTCAGTTCAATGTCGCCCTTCGTGCACAGGGGTTCGTGGACCAGTATCTCCTGAAACATGAATTCATAAAGAGGCTCCACCACCGTTATCGCAAAGAAGGAATTATTATTCCCTTCCCCATAAGAACAGTGTATATGGAAAAAAACGAAAGTGAATAGGCATTGACGCACGGCATGCCGGTGAATTCCATATCACGTGAATCCTCTGCGCTGAACTCTCACGTGCCCTCATGAAGTTTCATATACCGTTATCCATGCCCGGACCGGCCATCGCCGGGAGGTGTTACAAAAAGTGAAACAGATCGTGCGTGGTATGACGGCGGGGTATCGCCCGCCGGGTAAGAAATTTTATTATATTCGGTGTAACAAAAGAAAGGAGATTACCTGTGAAGAAAACGTTTTTCTCTCAATTCATGGTACTGATGTGCACGGTAATTGCAGCTTTATTCATCACTGCGCTGACGGTGCAATCGGGCATGGCGGCTGATATCACGGCCGCGGTGAATGTAGACCCTGACAGCATCAATCTCAAAAGCAATGGGAAGACCCTCACCGTCTACATAGAACTGCCCGCGCCCTATTCATCGGCGGTCGGCCAGATTGATGTGGCGAGCGTGTCATTGAAAATTCACGATGTGAGCATTCCCGCTTTGCTGAAACCAACCGGAATCGGGGATTATGACAAAGACCGCGTGCCGGACCTCATGGTGAAGTTCGACCGGCAGCTCGTGCAGGCACATCTTTTTGCGGGATCGGAGACTGTGACCGTAAGCGGAATTGTCAACGCGGTTACGCCGTATACATTTAAGGGCTCCGACACGGTGCAGGTGATGGCGAAAGGCGTCAGCATCACGATTCTCCAGACCTCCGACGTGCACAATCATGCAAGCGGCTACGGGCCTTTCAGGGATTATACGCCTCTCGATACCACCGATAATGACGGCATCATCGGCGGATACGCCAGGCTTGCGGCGGTCATCGCCGGGATCAAGGCCGAACAGGCGGCAGCAGGAACTCCCGTCCTTCTCCTCGACTCGGGTGATTTTTTCATGGGGACGACCTATGATCTCACCGCTTCCAATCCCATCGCGCTGAAGTTCTTCGACACCATGGGCTATGACGCGATAACTCTCGGCAACCATGAATTCGACTGGTCGCCGGCGGGGCTCGCCATGCTGCTCTCGAACGGGCTCACTGCGGGATTCAGTGTCCCCGTCCTTGCGACCAATATGGTGACCAGCTCCACCAATCCCGGCGATAACGGCATTGAAGCTCTCATCGCCGCCGGTGTGATTAAAGATAAAATGGTGATTGAACTTTCGAACGGGGTCAAGGTGGGATTGATAGGGCTCATGGGTATTGACTCCGACGAAAAGGCGCCGGTGGCATCGCCGATTGAGTTCGACCACAGCCCGGCCCTTGTGGAGGGATATGTGGATGACCTGAAAAATAACCTTGGCGCGGATATCGTACTTGCGGTTTCACACGGCGGTGTGGAAACTGACGGCTCCGGCGATGATACTGACCTTGCCAGGGATGTGGACGGCATCGATATCATCGCGTCGGGCCATTACCATACCGCCACCTTCGACGCCCTGGTGAAGGGCGCATCGAACACGATCATCTTTTCCCCCGGCGAATACGGTGAATGGGTGAGCCGGCTTGACATCGTCTTCAGTGAAGACCTCAGCCGCGTCGTGGATTACACCCTCACCCTGATTCCGGTGGATGATACCGTGGCGGGGAGCCCCTCGATGCAGGCGATGGTACAGATGTACCACGTGGCGATGAACGCGAGCCTTGCACCGCTGGGAGTCCAGCTCAATTCCCCGATTTCAAAGACGAGCTTTCCTCTGGTGAAGGGATCGTTGCAGGAGTCAGGCATCGGCAACCTTGCCTCCGATTCACTGCGCGCCGTCGCCACCAGTCTCGCGCCGCTGAATGACGGAAATCCCTATCATATAGGTATCGTGGCAAGCGGCGTCATAAGGGACGATATCTATCCGGGGAAAACGGGCATCATCACCTTCACTGACATTTACAATTTGCTGCCGCTGGGCATCTCGCCCGATACTTCTCAGCCCGCACCCGGCTATCCGCTCATGTCCATGTATGCGAAAGCGGCGGACATCTACACCATCTGCGAGGTGGGGTTGACGCTCGCTCCGATGATGGGTTCCGATTATTATCTCAACTTTTCGGGTATAAGGGTTGATTACAATCCCGCCTGGGCGCCGTACCTGCAGGGGGTGCGCGCCGTGAGGGTATGCCCCTTCAGTACTGCCGATCCCTTCTGCATGAGTCCCGGGACGCTGATTAACCGCGCCGATACCACGACGCTCTACCATGTCGTGGTCGACCTCTACGCCCTGCAGATGCTGAACGTCGTGAACGCCTATCTTCCGCCGGGGTTGTCAATTACCCCCCTGGACAAGTTCGGCAATCCCATCAATTTCGCGATGGTCATGAACTACCGGATAGACGCCCAGATGGCTCCCGGCGTTCAGGAACTCAAGGAATGGATGGCGCCGCTCAATTTCCTGGGCACGGTGTTTCCCGCGTCAGGCACGGGGATTCCTCCCTCTATTTACGGGACGGGCGGTGCGGCCATGGGCCGTATAAAGCTTGTAAGTTACTGATGTTGTGTTGAGTCATTCAGGAGCAGGGGCGCAGTCCGTCGCGCCCCTGCTCTTCGACGTCCTTACCCCGCGGCCGGGGATCATCGATTCATGTGAAACCCGGGACGTTCAATGGATCCCACTACCTATACACATAGGCTCCGCCGCTTCGCCGTGGTCTCGTGGCTGACCCCGATGTTCATCCTGCTCGGGCTCGTATGGGCGGGCGTCATTCCGTACTATGATTATCTTCCCTTTATTGCGCTGGCGGTCGGGTCGATTCCGATCTGGGTCTATACCCGGAGGAACAGGGCCACCTGTGGGACCTGTGGCGGGGCGATGAAGATAACGGCAGGCTTCCCGAGAATCATTTACCGCTGTGCGAAATGCGGTGACGAAGTCAATACCGGCATTCACCCTGATTACTGATTCCATACGAAAGGACGAAGGTTTTTCTTCGGAGCTTCAGAGGTCTGGCGGTCCTGCTACCGGATAATAATTTCCACCCGCCTGTTTTCCGGCTCCGGCACTTCGTCGTCTGTCTTGAAAAGAGGATTATCTTCCCCGTGTGATCTTGTTTCGATTAATTTCTCGTCGACTCCCTTTGAAATCAGCAGGTTCTTTATCTGTGCAGCCCGCTCAAGGCCGAGGAAATAATTATTCTCCCTCGATCCTACCCGGTCGGTATGGCCCACCACGGTCACTTCCGCCGGTTTGATGCGTTCCAGGGCATCGTAGACATCTTCAAGGTTCAGTAACGAATCTTCGGTCAGTTCAGTGGAATAGCCCTCGAAATAGAGAAGGTAGTGCTCGGGCGGGTGAGGCTGGGCATCAAGCGCATCGCCGAATATTGCTCGTATCTGCGACTCGTCCATTTTCGCGAGGGATACAGGGGCCGTGGTAAATGATTTCACTTCCGCCGCGCTGTTCGCCTGCGAAATAACCTGCGCTCCCCCCTGATTCCTCACTTCTATCGTTCCCGTTTTTCCATCGGGATCGGAAAGGAGGACGACCGTTCCCGTTTTTCCGTCCGGATCGGGAAGGAGGACGACGGGATTCTGCTGTGCGGCGCACCCGCAGAAGAGCGCCATGATGCACAGTGTCAGCAGTGATGTTCGTATCGTTCCCATAAATATACCCCCCTTGTAATTATGAAATCAGCGGTGCTGCCGTGGAGATGCCTTCTCTGTAGGTCACTTACAGGCATCCTGTGAATCTCCCTCCACCTTGACGGCAAACCGGGTCCCCCTGAGGCTGATATTCGCCACCGGTGTCTCGAAGCGGACTGTGTCCGGCGAGAGCTTCGCGATTATTCCCGACAGATACACCACGGTGCCCTTCAGCATGTGTGTGAAAATCGACATCCGGCCCTCGGCGGGTGAGAACTCGAAGTCATTGAGCGACACTTCGCTTCCCGGTCCCATCGACATCACGGTGTCATCCATGAATGTGATTCCCAGAGAGCCGTCAGGTCCGGTTCTGAGCGTATCATCCTTGAAAATCCTTTCTCCGACGACGGCCGGGATGGTTTCCCCTTGCCGTATCACACATGCAGTGCCTTTCACCGTCTTCAGATAGCCCGCCGGAGAATCAGCGGCGTACGCGGACGGGATGAGGAGAAACACCACAAGCATGATGATAAATGTTCTCACCTTCATTGGTGCCTCCCGTAGTGGTGACCCCCCTTGAATAATTGACAAAAACCATTTCCCAACGCAATTGTCAATCGTTAAATGCTGACAGGGAGTAAAGAGGAAGTGGAGCAGGTTCCCCGTGTTCCTCCGTGTGAAAAGTCAAGACCTGACCCCATCATTGCATGCCCGGTCGTCAATGAGAAGTAGAAGAACAACTGCGACTAACGTCAGTGCGAGCGAAAAATAAAAAGGCGCCGCGATATTAATCCGGTCCCACAACATGCCGGCGATAAGGGACGCGGGAAGTGCGCAGAGCCCGATTATCATCTGGAGGGCGCCGAGACTGCTGGCGCGGTACTTGACGGGGCAGAGCTCCGATGCAAAGGTCGTCTGCACCGTGTCCAGCGATGCCTTGTGGAATCCATAGAGGACGAAGGCGAGGGAGATGATGGCGGTCGTCTGAAAAAATATCAGCCCGGTGCAGACGGCGATCCAGAGAAAAAAGGAAATGGCAAGGACCGGTTTTCTCCCTATTCTGTCTGAGAGCTTTCCAAAGGGAAGGGCGGAGACCGATGCGGCGACGGTGAAGATGAGATAGAGCACGGGGATGGTGGTCACTGCAAACCCCGCCTTCTGTGCGTAGATAAGAAGAAAGGAATAGCTGAATGCACCAAGGGCGAAGACGGAACTCATGGCAAGCAGCAGCGTAAAGTTTCTGTCAATCAGCCTGAGTGAAAACCCTTCGTACACTGCGCGCTTCGCAGGCTTTTCCCTGATGAAGAAAATGACGAGCCCGGCAGCGGCAAGCGAGGGGAGGGCGGCGATGAGAAAAAGGTTTCTGTAACCGAGGAAATTAAAGAGCGCGAGACACGCGAGTATCCCGCACACCGCGCCCAGGTGGTCCATCATTTTCCTGTAACCGAAATGCGTCCCGCGGTTCGCGTGCGTCGAGACATCGGCAATCATGGCATCTCTCGGCGCGCCCCTGATTTTTCCCGCCCTGTCCAGCACTTTGAAGGGAATCACCGATTGCCATGAAGTCGCGAGGGCGTAGCCTGCTCTCGCCACGATGGGAAACGAGTATCCCAGCCATATGAAGAGTTTTCGTTTTCTGAACCGGTCGGAAAGGTATCCTGAAAGCGCCTGGGAGAGCGACACAAGAGCCTCGCCAAGGCCGTCTATGAATCCTACGACGGCCATATTGGCACCCAGGACCCTGGTAAGAAAGAGCGGCCACACGGGATTTATCATGTCGGACCCGAGGTCGTTGAAGAAGGAGGAGAGGCCAAGGGTCCTGACCGTCTTTTTTGATTCGCCCTGTTCCACCGGGATGTTCCCCTGGTGACTTCCCTTACATACTCTTCAGGTGTTCCTTGATTTTTTCGTGAATGAACTGCGAGGCGAGGTTGCTTCCCGCCGTGCCGACGCGGATCGAGACGCTACTGATATCCTGCGACAGATATTCGACGGAGATGCGAACTTCCTCCTCTTCCAGGTCGGCGGTCAGGGTGCCCGAGGCGATTTTTCTCTGCGTCACGACATTGGAGGCCTTGAGGTCCTCGAGCGATTTTTCACAAGCGGCCCACACCTTGTCGAACGACGTGCCGCTGTATTCAGTGGTCAGCGTGCCTTTGGTGAAGAAAAACTGGCCGGACTGGATGCCGACGACGCGGTCTCCCATCTGCAGCGACGTGTTGCAGCCCGCCGTCGCGAGCATCACCATGACGGTTATCGCGATGGATAGATGATGCGGTTTCATGGGGTCCTCCTTTGGGTTTCTTTGTATATGAATCTATGGTGCATGCCGGAAAGATGCAAGACAAAAAACAGGGACGGCGGCGTGTAATCAGCCTGCGAACTGAAAATACAGCGACTGGAATACGGCCCAGACGAGGATACCGACAGTAAGAATGATGCACAGCATGGCAAGCGTCCGGTGGAGCCCCGTTTCCCTTTTCTTTCCATCGTAACCAAGGAGGAATCCAAGGGCGATGCCCCCCGCAAGCCCCCCGCCGTGCCCCCAGTTATTGATGCCCGGCACCAGAAACCCGAAGATGGCGAGTCCGATCACCCAGCCCATGACCTGTTTGTAGATGTTCTCTCCGAAGATATCACCCCTGCTTTTCCCGTAGTAGAGCGTCGCGCCGATGAGGCCGCAGATGCTTGCCGAGGCGCCGATGGTGAAGGGAATGCCGGCGAGATAGGAGAGAAAAAAACCGGCGACACCGGTGGCCGTATAGATGATGAAGAAGCGGTTGAATCCGTATTCGCTGATGACAAAGGGAGCGATCTGCCGCAGCGCCATCATGTTGAAGAAGATGTGGAGAAGACCCCCGTGGAGGTAGGAGGCCGATATCAGCGTCCACCACCAGTGAAAATGCATGATGGGAATCGTTCCCGTGGCGCCAAGCATCAGGAGAGACTGGCTCGACGGCGACAGAAACATGAGCGGATTCATCGAGGCATCGGAGGCCTGGAATCCCAGGAAGAGCGAATAGACAAAGAGCGCGATGTTCACATACATGATGATGTTGACGGCATCGACGGGGTCGGCCATGAGATTCTGCGGCACGAGGCGCCTCCACCATGCGGCCGGCCGAACGGCTCCGCAGTAGGGGCACTGTGTTTCATAGGAACTGATGAGCCGTCTGCAACTGGGGCAGAGGATTGAAGTGCGTCCTGTATGAGTCATTATGCACGTCCTTGTACGGTTGCTGCCGCGTCCGGCGCCGTCAGTTGAGGTACCTCACCATCAGCGGTATCGCCACGAAGGTGCCGATGGACGCACCGAGGTTCACGAACGCCACGACAAGCAGAATGCGGGTCACCTTGTTGTGCCAGAACCCGCGGAAGGTTCCGATATCCTCTTTCAGGTCGATAAAATCCTTTACCTGGGGTTTCCGAAGCGACACCTCGACGAGCCCCGCGACCCAGCCGGCGGCAATGGCGGGATGGAGCGTCGTGAACGGCGCCGCGACGATGGAAGAGAGAATCGTCAGCGGATGGGCCAGCACCAGGATTGCGCCGAGGCCTGCCAGGAGCCCCGTGATTGCCACCCACCACTCGATCATGGCGAGGCTTGTCCGGCCGCCCGATTGAAAGAATCCGGCGAT
>JAPLJO010000009.1 GCA_026388515.1 Deltaproteobacteria bacterium
GGTGTCACCAATTCGGTGACGCTCAAGGCGACGGTGAAGAATGCGGGCGGACAGGTCGTCGGAGGGGCGCCGGTTGCCTTCTCAATCGACGATGCGACGGGGGGCGGGGAATATGTATCCCCGGTCGTGGTCTATACGGATTCGGCGGGAACCGCCCAGTCAACCTTTTCCTCCGGTTCACTCAGTACCGATTCCAACGGCGTCAAGGTAAGTGCCACTGTCGTGGGAACTGCTATAAAGGACAGCGTGAACATTGTCATCGGCGGCACGGCGGGTTCGGTGACCGTCGGCAGGGGAACCGTTGTACAGTCGGAATATAACAATACGGTCTATGAGCTTCCTATGTCGGTCCTTGTCGCGGATGCGAATGGGAACCCCGTATCGGGAGCGGTAGTCACGCTCAGTACATGGCCCTCGAGCTACCGGACGGGCGGCTGGTACGACTCCGACCCCGACCCGAAGGCGTACCGCTTCGTCCCGTATATTTCCGGTTCCTATGACAACGAGGATGTCAATCGCAATCTCATCCTTGATGCCGGCGAGGACGTGAACGTGGACGGCGACCTCACGCCGCCCAACTCCGCCGCGGGAGATTTGCCGGAGACGGTGACCACCGATGCAAATGGCGTGGCCAACTTTAATCTCGTCTACCTGAAGGCGAACGCCATATGGATCGTGGACCGCATCAGTGCCTCTACCCTGGTTTTCGGGACGGAAACCACCTCAAGTATTAGTTTGACTCTGCCCGCGGAGCGGACGGAAGCGGAGGATGGTCTCCTCTCCGATGCATCATGGCCGGCGTGGGTTGCGGATGTTCCTGGTGCTGTCATTGCCTATGCGATGCCGTGGTTCACCGGGTGGGGCTTTGACTACTTCACGGCGGTATATGGGACTTTCACCATAATTGGACCGGGGTACACCGATTCGACATACGATTATACGATCAACACCCTGGCCACGTCGGGCACCATAATCACCGATGTGGTCTCCATTACGGACGGCCTTGGAAGGGGAATTGTCGTGCCCTTCAGGGTTGTGGTGAAGTAACAGGGCAGCAAGACTACGGGTAATAAAAAAGCGGCGTGCCTCCGGGCAGCCGCTTTTTTTATGCGTGGATATGCCGTCACGCCGGATGGCGCGCCGTCACCGTCGTATGGATGCCCCCCCGGACATTGAAGTTTCCCGTCACTTCCGCCCTGCGGGGTTTCACCGCCTTCACGAAATCATCGAGAATACGGTTCACCGCCTCTTCGTGGAATATGCCCCTCTCCCGATATGAATTCAGGTAGAGCTTGAGGGACTTCAATTCCACGATGAGCTTACCGGGCACATAGGTGATGATGATCTCGGCGAAGTCCGGCTGCGAGGTCCTGGGGCATAAACAGGTGAACTCGGGAAAGCGTATATTGACCTCGTAATCACGGTCTTTAAATGCATTCGGTATCGTTTCCATGTGTGCCTGCTTTGTCATCGTCTTCCCGCCTTTTTTCGTTGAAAGATATCGGAAAATATGGTCAAGAACTACCATCACGGAAAAGTGAGTGTCAATGTATTTTTAGTATCCATTCGGAATTACGATGTGATTTCCTTTTTATCCGGTGAATGAAATGGCAGCTATGGACGCGCGGTACCTGAAGGAGAGAGAGGAATTCCTTGCGGCATCCTTCCGCGCCCTCGATGGCGGCTTCTGCGAGGACGCCATCCGCCACGCGAGGAAGAGAATCGAACGTTACCCGGGTGATGTGGATGCCTGGCTTGTCATTGCCGCCGCACTCACGAAGTCGGGGAAATTCAGTGACGCGGAAGAGATACTGTCGGAGCTCGAACGCATTCTCCCCGGGTGGGGTCAGATTTACGAATTCCGGGGAGACCTGTATGCGCGCCGTGGAAACGAGAAAGAGGCGCTCCGGTACTACCGGCGCGCACTTGCGCCGGATGATGTCCTGGGGGTGCGGATTGCCGGAAAGATGGAGGCGCTGGAGCGCGACGTTCCCCCGGTGCCGGATGGGATGAAAGACGCGCCGGGGCCCGTGCCGCCGGATTTTCAGACGGTGACGCTCGCCGATCTTTATATCAAACAGGGGCATCTGGTGCAGGCGAAAGACATATTGACAGGCATACTCGCAAGGGACCCTTCGCACGCGCCGGCGAAGGAATGCCTTGCAGAGGTGAAGGCGAGTCTCGGCGAGGGAGGCCCGGTCCCCGTCGTTAACGAACTGCAGCGGTGGCTCGGCTCCCTGAAAAAAAGATGAACGGGTATAGCGGCGATGAATGAGATAAAGAGGCTCCAGAGTCTTCAGTCACGGGTACACGGGTGGGGGGTGGACGGCGTGCTCCTCTTCAGCATGCCCACTATCCGATACCTCACGGGCTTTACGGGAAGCGAAGGGGTCCTCTATGCCGGCGCCGATGCCGCAATACTCCTCGTCGACGGCCGGTACACCACGCAGGCCGGCGATGAATTTGCATCCGGCGAGGTGCGTGAATTCAGCGACCGCCCGGAGGCCATTGCGGAGCTGGTCAGCGGGTGTGAGGCGAAGAGAGTGGGATTTGAATCCTCGGCGCTCTATTACGACTCCTATGCACAGCTTTCGGACCGCATGCCCGGCGTGACGATGAAGGCTTTCTCCGATGAGTTGAATACACTGCGCATAAGGAAGGATGAAGAGGAAATTGCGACGCTGCGCAGGGCGGCGGAAATTGCGGGAAATGCGCTTGCTTTTTTGCTGGAAATGATACAACCGGATATGGTAGAGCGCGATATCGCATTCCTCCTTGAATCGGCGATGCGGGAACGGGGGGCGGACAGGCCTTCCTTCGATACGATTATTGCCTCGGGCCGCGCCACGGCGATGCCCCACGCAAAACCCCGGCGGAAAAAAATTGAGCGGGGGGACTGCCTGGTGATTGATTACGGTGCGGCATACGAAGGATATAATTCCGACGAGACCTGCACCTTTATAGTCGGAAAGCCCACTGCCGAACAGCGGGAGGCCTACACCGCGGTCAAGGACGCCCACGACAGGGCGATTGATGCGGTGAAAGCGGGCGTGCCGGCATCGGAGATTGACCGTGTCGCCAGGGCCGCGATAGAGGAGAAGGGGTTCGGACGATATTTCTCCCATGGCACGGGACACGGAGTCGGGCTGGAAGTGCATGAGCCTCCCCGGCTCTCGAAGAAAAGCGCCGACCTCCTGGAAGCCGGCATGGTGGTGACGGTGGAGCCGGGTGTCTATATACCCGGTCGGTGGGGGATTCGAATCGAGGATATGGTGGTGGTTCGTGAGAACGGATGTGAAGTGCTGACAACAACGTCCAAGGAGCTTACCGTACTGTAAGTGTCCTTGTGTAATCCGCGCGATGTACTGAAACGGAAATTTATGAACGTGTCACAGGAGGATGGTTATTATGTCGACGTTTCCAGATGATCTGCTCTACAGCCGGGAACACATGTGGGTGAGGGTTGATGGGAATATTGCCACGATCGGCATGACTGATTATGGTCAGGAGCAAATGGGCGAGATTGTCTCGATAAAACTGCCTGCCGTCGATTCATCCGTGGATCAGGATGAACCGTTCGGCACGATCGAATCGGCGAGAACCGCTGCCGATCTCGTATCCCCCATATCGGGTGATATCATCAACGTGAACGATGATCTTGCCGATGACGTGGGCATCATCAACAGCGATCCCTACGATATGGGATGGATGATTGTGGTGGAAATGAGCAATTTGAACGAACTCGATGACCTGCTCGATTCCTATGAGTACGCTGATTATGTCGAAGAAGATATGGAGGCAGACTGATTCCCCGTGGAGGAATGGCGGGTACTACCCTATGGCCGGTTCGATGCCCCTCATGCTATGGCAGTCGACGAGGCCATTCTGAGATGTCACCTCACGGAATCGAATCCTTCCACCCTCCGTCTGTATGGCTGGAAGCGCCCCGCCGTCTCGTTAGGCTACTTTCAGAAGACAGATGAGACCGTCAATAGCCGCTACTGCCGGGAACGTGGAATCGATATTGTGCGACGTCCCACGGGCGGCAGGGCGGTCTGTCACGGTCATGACCTCACCTATTCGGTCGTATCCCGGGAAGACGCCACCCGCTTCCGGGGCGGCATCATGGAAACGTACAGGATATTGAGTGAGTGTATCCGCCAGGGATTGCAGCGGGCGGGCATCGAGACCACAGTTGCGGAACCCCATGGCACTAAGGACGCTGCAGAAAGAGGGGGATGCTGTTTTTCCGTCCCCGCACAGTATGAGCTGCTTGCGGGGGGGAGAAAAATCTGCGGAAGCGCGCAGATGAGAGTGAGAGGGGTCTTCCTCCAGCACGGGTCGATACCGCTTTCCCTCGATGTGAAAGAGATGTGCATGACCATGCATCATGACACGAGAGGAGAATCATGTGCCTCCCGCGAAGCCATAAGCCTTGACGCTGCAATGGAGAGACTGAAGGGGAGGGTTACATCGGTGGACGAGCACGCGCAGGAGCCGATTACCGCAGAGGCGCTCTGCCGGTATATTGAAGAAGGCTTCGAGGAATTTCTGGGAATCCGGCTGGTGCCGGGCGGACTGACGGACGGCGAAAAAAAGGCGGGGGAACGGCTTCTTGCGGAAAAGTATCTGACGGAACGGTGGAACAGGGAAGGCAGGGCGAATCATGAAGATTCATAATGTGATCAAGAAAAATGTACGGGGGCAGAACGCCTATGCCATCGAAGAGCGTGAATGTGCGATCAAGATGGACGCGAATGAAAACCCCCATGCCCTTTCTCCGGCCCTCAGGAAGGAACTCTTCGATACGCTCTCCCGCATTCCCCTGAACCGCTACCCCGCAGCCGGTTCTCCCTCGCTGAGGCGTCTTTTTGCCGAAAAATACCATGTGCACGAGAACATGATTCTCATCGGGAACGGCTCCGATGAGCTCATCCAGGTGCTCCTCACCGCGCTGGTGGCGTCATCGAAACGCGGGGTGGTGGTTCCCGTTCCCACGTTCGCCATTTACAGGATTGCGGCCCTGAATACCGGCCACCAGGTCCTTGAAATTCCCCTCGATGAACGTTTTGACCTCGACCTCGATGCGATACTCAACATGATCGCCCGGCGTAATCCCGAGGTGGTTTTCCTGAGCTATCCCAATAATCCCACGGGGAACTGTTATTCCGACGACCGGGTTCTCCCGATTATCCAGGCGTCGCCCGGCATCGTGGTGGTTGATGAGGCGTATCATCATTTTTCCGACAGGACCTTTCTCCCCCGGCTGAAAGAATTCAACAATCTCATAATCCTGCGGACACTCTCCAAGGTGGGGTTCGCGGCGCTCCGGATAGGCGTTCTGATAGGACACGCCGAGGTGGTGCGGGAACTGAACAAGGTACGGCTGCCCTATAATCTGAACACACTCTCGCAGACGGCCGCCGAATTCTTTTTCAGCCACGAGAAGGAATTCGTCGCGCAGACGGAGAATATCGTGTCCCACAGGGAATGGCTGATGAAGGAGATGAAGGCAATCCGGGGTATCCGGACCTATCCCTCGGATTCGAATTTCATCCTTTTTAGTTGTCAGGATGATAAAGATGGTGTATATGAAAACCTCCTCCAGCGCGGAATTCTGATAAAAAATTTCGGAAACCTCGGACCTCTCAGGGATTGCCTCAGGGTCACTGTCGGCACTGGAAGTGAAAATGCCGCATTTGTAGAGGCGCTGAAGGGTATATTGAACCGGTAAGGAGCGTGATACTTCATAGTGAACAACAGGGGTAGAAGCGGCGTGCTCTGGTGCGTACGGTCGTTCTGCCCCTTTTTTATGCCGTTTTCATAGTGAAGAATGAAATTACCATAGATTAATATAAAATTAGAAAGGAAGGGCATCTGTTTGGAAGTCAAGGTACTGGATAATGACGTTGAAAGGGCGCTCAAGATTCTCAAGAACAAGCTCTCGAAAAACGGCTTCTTCAAAGAGCTGAAGCTGCGGAGAGCCTATGAAAAACCTTCGGTAAGAAAGAAAAGGAAGGCGCTTGAAGCGCGTCGAAGGATGGCCAAGGCGGCCCGCCGGAAAAGAATGTTCTGAGCCACTGCGTTGAAGGCTGTGAAGGTGCCCGGCGGGAGAGCAGGGTGCTGTGCGATTCAGGGAGTATGGATGCACTTCCGCGTGTGACGGGTGCGTCCGGGCCCCAGTGGCGGGGATACGTGCAGAATGGAAGATAAGCAGCAATATCTGATTGATGCCCTCAATGTGGAAGAATCGTGGCGTGTCTTCCGAATCATGGCCGAGTTCGTGGACGCCATCGAGGAACTTTCAAAGGTGGGCAGGGCGGTCACCATATTCGGCTCGGCGAGGGCCAAACCCGTTGACGAGTATTATCAGAAGGCGGAGGAGCTTGCCCGCCTGCTTGCCCAGAACGGATTCAGTGTGCTGACCGGGGGCGGCCCCGGCATAATGGAGGCCGCGAACAAGGGGGCTGCCGAGGGCGGGGGGATATCGGTGGGCATGAATATCCATCTTCCCTATGAACAGAAGCCCAATCACTATGCCAACCTCAATCTCGATTTCAAATACTTCTTCGTCAGAAAGGTGATGTTCGTCAAGTATGCCGTAGCCTACGTGATACTGCCGGGCGGCTTCGGCACCATGGACGAGCTTTTCGAAGCCCTGACGCTTATTCAGACAAAACGAATCAAGAGTTTTCCCGTCGTTCTCATGGGGAGCAGCTACTGGAAGGGACTCCTGGGCTGGATACGAAACACCATGTCCACCGAGGAAAAGATATCAAAGGATGACCTCAGCCTGATTTCAGTTATTGACGACCCCGCGCAGGTGGTAAAACATATCAAGAAATTCGTCATTGTGTGAACCGCACGATATGCCTGTCCGGAAGATCTCGTGTGCGTTCGTCCACGCAACAACATCAATGGTCCGTTTTAGATAATTACCGCAGGTGATTAATGGATATAAGCCTCAAGACCATCCTCGCCGGAATCCGCGACGGTAAAATCGCCCCCTGTTATCTTCTCTACGGCGACGAGGACTATCTTATCTCCGATGGACTCAATCAGATAATCAGCAGCCTCCTGCCCGAGGGTCACAATGACCTGAACCTCATGCGCATTGACGGCGATAGCGAAGACATCGGAATGACAGTGGAGACGATTCTCACGCCGTCGCTTCTTGGGGGAAGAAAAGTGGTCGTCGTGCACGACACCCATCTTTTCCATTCAAAAAAGACGGGTGCTCAACTTGTCCAGTCGGTGCGGGATAATCTGGAATATGAACCGCGCCGCGCCGTGCAGGCCTTCATGTCGTTTCTTGATGCGGCGGGGTGGACTCTTTCGGACCTGCGGGACGGCGGCTGGAAAAAAATACCTGCGAGTGCATGGCAGACCTTTCTTGACGGTGAATCGCCCCGGGAAATGGAGGAGTGGCTGCCGCGGGTCATCGCCCTCTGTGATGAAATGTCCCTCTCCGACAGGAAATTATCGAGGGATACGGAGCGCCTCGAAGAAGCCGTTGCCGGAAAATTGCCGGCGGGCAATTGTCTTGTGCTCACGGCTCGCACCGTCGACAGGAGAAAAAAATTATTCAAAATCATCGCGGACATGGAAGGCGCGCTGGCGTGTGAGAAGTCAAAAAAAGAGGGTGAGCAGAAAGCCGCTTTCATCGGGACAATGCAAAACATTACCGCGAAGGCCGGAAAAAAAATGTCCCGGGAGGCTTTGGAAGTCCTGGGAGGGAAAACCGGCTATGACCTCACCGCGTCCGCCTCGGAGATCGAAAAACTGATTGCCTGGACGGGGAAGAGGACGGCAATCGAAAAAGGCGATGTGGAAGAGGTGGTCACGAAATCAAAGGAAGAGACAGTCTTCACCCTTGTATCGGCTCTCATCAATAAGGACGTGAATCTGACGCTGAATATGCTGCGGTATCTTCAGGACCAGGGTGTGCACGCCCTTCAGATACTTTCAATGATTGCGAGGGAGTTGCGACTGCTTCTGCAGGCGAAGATGCTCATCGAATCGAAGGCGGTGACGTCCTTCACCGCGGAGACGGGGTTTCCGAAATTTCAGAGCTCCATCTATCCTCAGGTGAAGGAGCAGGCCCTCTTTCCGGGCAAAAAGGGCAGCACGCTCTCCGGGCTGCATCCGTATGTGGCGTACAATATTTTCCGGAACGCCGCGCGGTTTTCCTTCGATGATCTCTTCGGATATTTTCACCGGCTGGCGGCGTTTGATGTGGCGGTTAAAACCACCGGCATCGATCCCGAACGCGCACTCCAACGGATTGTCATCGATATGTGCAGCAGCACATCGACTGATGCCTGAAGGAATTTCTTCAGATTAACTCAAAAAATCCCATCACCACTTCGACACGAGAGACATCTGAACCCTGCCATACCGGGGGATGGTGTTTCCATCAAATTCCCCTTGTTTCAACGAATACTGGCCTGCAAGGTCAACCTGAAGCCATTTAATGCCGAACCCGAACCCACCGGTGAGGACCGTGCCGTCATTACTTTCCTGAATATTCTGCATTAATCCCCCTCGGACGGACAGCCAGTTGAAGGGATGATAATTGACGCCCCCTCCAATAAACTGAGAGTCATAATCGGGTAAGAAGGTCGCATTCTTTGTGAGATCCATGTCGAGTGCCAGTGTGAGACTACTACTTAAATCATATGCGACCCCCGCGCGTACTTGTGGTTTGACCTCCAGTTCCCGATTTGTCGTCGTATCGAACTTCGGCGTGTTGATATTTTTCATTACAAGTCCCACGGCCAGACTTTGCAGCGAGGTGGGTCGGTAGAGAAACCCAAGGTCAATACCAAAGCTCGTGTCGGTCTCCTTTGCATCATTCAACTCGCTCTGGATATCTCCGGATGCCGTGTCGATCTTAACCTCTTTGTCATACGTGTACGCCGGCATGATCTTCAATGAACCGCCCACATTAAATGTACCCATGGACGTGTCGAATCGATACCCATAGGAAATGGGAATCTCCGCATAAGATAATCCCGTTAACTGCACATAGGTGTATCCTTCATCCATTGCATATTGCAGCGAACTCTGCTGGTACTGGGCAAGCGTCGCCGGGGTAAATAGATCGGTGTCTACATCGTATTTCACATAAGCGGTGGAAAATTCGGGAGGTGCACCTCCAATCGTTTTTTCAACAATAATATCCAGCCTGGTCTTGTCGATAACTCCGTGCGCGGTTCCTTCGGATATCCCGAAGAAGCCGAAACCAAAGGAAAGCACTTGGATGCCTACCGAGGTAGCAGGGCATATCTGAAGACCGTTCTGATCCGAGAGATTAATAAGTTCGCTCTTTATCGTTTTAATATTTTCCCTGACAGCGGGATCAATGTTTCCCTTCACGTTCCCCCCTTCAATTGAGGGGGTTGTATTTTTGACGCGATCTATCGTGTCTTCAACATCTATATCCGATAACGTATCCAGTGTGTCGACAAGATTAATCTCCCTGATACCGACGCCGCCTGAGATCGAGATTTCCACGGTGTTCTTATGGTCTGCGAGCAGTGCAGGATTGTAATATGGGGCAAAGCTTCCGATGGATGATGCTACTCCCGCTCCTCCCATTGATAAAGCATTAAATCCGATCGGCTGAAATTCTGCGGCGGGTATAGACGTAGCGAGAAGAAGCACTCCAATAATACAAGCACCTGATAAACATATCCTTTTTTTCATCACCTCCTCCTTATATTACACCTTGTTATAAATCGTCAGAGATATTCTTCATGCCTGTTGTTTTACGCTTCTTCCAAATGGATTTTTCTATCCTGCTTTACACATGCTATATAATATTAATTATTTAAGAATTCAACACGTAATCCTCCACCGCATTACATGGTAGTGTAAACTTTTTTGTGTAAATTCTACTGGTAGAGAAAAAGGCGCTTTTCCTTTACAAGATGATATAGCGTTTATTTTCCTTAAGGATTTTTCATTATAAATTCTTTGATTTCTTAATCGTCAATCATAATTTTTTCAGTCTCTGTACCGCGCGTTTCTCTTTTTTTGACGTCCTTCTCGATGGCCCCCTGTGTTTCGCGGACGCTGAATCTTCATCTTCCCCCTCATCCACTCCCTTCTCCCGGATGAAGATATTATCTTCTTCCCGCTTCATCAGCGCTTCAAAGTCCTGCGAGGATACGGCGGCGTTCCCCCGTGAGAAGGCTCGCCGGGCGACGGGGCGGTCGGAAGTCACGACCACAATCTCCTCGCCGCCTTTTTCCACCATGCGGCAGATCGCCTCATCCGCCGTTTCGCCCCTTCCCGTGAATATGATGCGGATTCCCGCCTCCCTTGATTCTTCCCGCGCCGGAGGACCTGCGAGCCACCCGTCGAAAACGACCGTTACTTTGTGACCCTTCGCCTTTTTGTATCGCGAGACGCGCCGCACGAGTTCCCTGCGCCCTTCTTCAAGGCTGATGCGTTCGAACCTTCTCAGGGCCGGGGACTGTCGTATGAGGTTGTAGCCGTCAATGATTATGTGCATGGCGAGGTGTTGCGGAAAGGCAGCGTCAATTCACTGTGTACACATGGGCCGGCAGGATACGCCCCGTCAGCAGGCCGTCCCGTCGAGAATCTTTTTCATTTCCCCGATGGTCTTTGCGTAGTCTCCACTGTGAAAAATTGCCGAACCCGTGACGAATATATCGGCACCGGCGTCCCTGATGGTCAGGATATTATCGAGCTTTACACCGCCGTCAACCTCCAGGAGGACCCCGGGGGTACGGCCGTCAATGAGTGCCCGCGCCCGTTGTATCTTTTCGAGGCTGCCCCGTATGAATTCCTGGCCGCCGAAGCCGGGATTCACGGTCATGATGAGGAGAAGATCGATATCGGCGAGCACTTCCTCCGCCAGGGCAAGCGGCGTCGCGGGATTCAGGGAGACCCCCGCCTTCACGCCCTTCTCCTTTATTTTCTGGATTGCGCGGTGCAGATGGGGCTCCGCCTCGACATGAATGGTAATAAAATCACTCCCCGCCTCCGCGTACTCGCTGATGACCCGTTCGGGATGCTCGATCATGAGATGAACGTCAAAGGGGAGCTTTGTCACCGCCCGGATGGATGAGATGACCGGGGGGCCGAAGGTAAGGTTCGGCACGAAGCGGCCGTCCATGACATCAATGTGGATGAGGTCGGCTCCCGCCCGTTCAACCGCGCGGATTTCCTCCTTGAGGATGCCGAAATTGGCGGAGAGGATGGATGGTGCGATCTTTCTCATGTTAAAACTTGATGGCTTCGTAAAAAGTCCATCTTCTGCGTTGCGCTTCATTCCTCGTCATTGCGGCGTACACGTAAAGTACGCCTCATTCCTCGGAATTCGCGCGCCTTGAACCTGGAGCTTTTTACTTTGCCACCTATCCTTTCTTTTTTGCTTCGATGTTAAAACTTGAGTATGAGGTTGTGTATGGTGCCGGTGTCGGTTTCTTTGATGCCCAGGCGGAGTTGACGCAGCGTGGCGGTGGCCTCTGCCGGGAAGAAAATAAATCCGTGGGCGATATCGCGGGGAGGCACCGGTGCACGCGAAAGGGTCCGATTCCGGAGGTCTTCGCCGATTTTTTCTTTTACCTGCTCGTCCGTGAGTCCCTTTGCCCCGCCCATGGTCATGCCCGCGGCGCCGCCGATAGCGGCCCCTTTCATGGCGGCATCGCCGACGTTATGTCCCGAGACGATGCCGATGGCTGAACCGATGATTGCCCCTGCCGCCGCTCCGAGCATTCCCTGTTTTGCCCCTTCGGGCACCACTTCACCGAGTTCCGTTTTTTTGGCGATGCGGTCATAGGCCAGTCCCGCGTCGAGGACGGGCCAGAGATTGTCCCCGGTATCCTCGAGATAGGTTTTATCGGGAAGTATTGCCAGCGGATGAGGACCCTTGTTATCGAATACCACCTGGACCGGAAGAACCCCGGCGCCGATTATATCAAAACCGAACGCCTCTTTCGCCTGTTCTGGGTTCTGATAGGCGGTGGCGGCGATGGAGGCGCCGGCGGCTTCTGCTGCGTTCGGGTATGCATCGGGAAGCTTGAAGGGAGCGATTTTC
>JAPLJO010000167.1 GCA_026388515.1 Deltaproteobacteria bacterium
TTTCCTCCACCGTCACGGCGTAGCTCATGGTATCCATATCGGCGCCGCCCAGTTCACGGGGCGCCTGGATGCCGAAGTAGCCGAGCTTCCCCATCCGCTCCACCATTTCCCAGGGGAAGCGGGCCTCCCGGTCGATGTCGCCGGCAATGGGCGCGAGTTCACGCTCGCAGAACGCCCGTACCGACCGCCGGACGGCACGGCTTTTTTCAGAAAGCAGTGTGTTCATGTCGCCTCAATCGAATCCGTGACGGCAGGATATTATTCACTAATACTCGCAGGTAGGGCGTGACGCTACCAGAAATCGGAAGGCGAGTCAATACACAGGGCCGATCCTTGACGGGAGAGCAAATACTATAGATTCCTCCCCCTTTGATGGGGGAGGGGACGTACACAAGGAATGGTGAAATTTCCTTTACAGGACCTGGCTTCTGGATTACAAGGCAGGGGCATTTTTCAAAGAGGCGCAATTCATGACGACGGTACCGAAGGATGCGGCAACGGTCATGCTTGTCCGGGACATGAGCGGGCAGGAGGGCGGGGGAATGCAGATCCTCATGATGCGCCGTCACCCGAAAAGCGACTTCGTCCCCGGTTCATATGTATTCCCGGGCGGCGCCCTCGAGGATGAGGATTGCCTTTCCGGAACGGAGTGCCGGTGCGCCGGGCTTGACCGCAGTCGTGCCACTGCAATCCTCGCGGATGCGGCAGTCCCGGAGTACGCCCTCGGGATATGGGTGGCGGCAATCCGCGAGACCTTCGAGGAGGCGGGCATTCTTCTCGCCAGCCGTGAGAATGGGGCGCTCGTCTCCGTGGAGTCGCCCCGTGAGCGTGAGAACTTCTCATCATACCGCCGGATGCTCGCCGTGCGGGAGTTATCCTTTTCGGAAATGCTCGAAAGGGAGAAGCTCACGCTGGCAACCGACAGGCTTCACTACTACTCCCACTGGATCACCCCGGAGCTTTCACCCATACGGTACGACACGCGGTTCTTCGTCTGCGAAGCGCCGCCGTTCCAGACGGCCTTTCATGACGGCGTCGAGCTGACGGCTCACCACTGGATCGAGCCGCAGCGGGCCCTCGAGGACTATGACAAAGGAACGATCCGAATGGTGATTCCCACCGTTGTGACGCTTGAAGAGCTTTCCCGTTTTTCCAGCGCCGCCGATGTCATTGCGTCGACTGAAGGGAAGACAATCCCGGCAAACCTTGTGCAGATTTCCATTGACGAGGCGAACAACATCATCGCGTATACACCCGACGGGCGCGAGTTCACAATCAAGACCCGCGCCGTTCGATAAAACTTCTCACGAGGAGAGTACACTATGAAACTGATGGAGTTATTCAGGCTTGACGGCAAGACCGCGCTCATTACGGGCGGCGGTCGCGGCATCGGAAAATTCATCGCCACCGGGCTCGCCGAGGCGGGGGCGAATATCGTCATCACGTCCCGCAAGCTCGCGAACCTCCAGAAGACGGCAGATGAGATCGCCGCATCCTGCGGCGTGAAGACGCTGGCTATGGCGGGCGACATCGCGAAGGAAGAAGACATTGACGCGATTCTCGCCGCGATGAAGGAACGGTTCCCCCGTATCGATATACTGGTCAACAACGCGGGCGCCACCTGGGGCGCACCGACACTCAAGTTCCCCCTCGAGCGGTGGGACCAGCTGTTCAACGTGAATGTGCGCGGCGTGTGGATACTCACGCAGAAGGTCGGGAACATGATGAAGGATGCCGGCGGCGGCACGATTATCAACATTTCATCGGTCATGGGATTCCGCGGCTCCGAGGAAATGTCGCACCCCGCGGTGGCATACAACTCCACCAAGGCGGCCATCAACATCCTCACCATGAACCTCGCCGTGAAGCTGGCGCCCCATAAAATCAGGGTCAATGCCATCGCGCCGGGCTTTTTCCGCACCGATATGATGGCGTACATTGAAAAGCCGGAATTCGAAAAAGCGCTTGAAGCGACGATGGACAAGATTCCGCTCCGCCGTATGGGCGACATCGACGACATGAAGGGTGTGGCCGTGTTCCTCGCCTCCGACGCCTCGGCCTACATGACGGGACATATCCTTCTCGTGGACGGGGGAATGCTGGCAAAGTAAAAAAAGACCGAGGGGTGCGTGTAACCATTACCACTTCAAATATTTGTCTCGTCTCGAAAATCTATTTAAAACATTGACAGCCCCCGTTAAAAATGGTTTATCTAAACCGTTTCAACGGGGGTTTACATACTAAGGAGGAACCAATGTCGTAACGTTACCCTGTTTTCTCGTTGTGGTGAGAAGCAGGGTTTTTTATTTAATCCCCTGCTCAACACACACAATCAGCGAGCGGTATCGTTTACATTACCCTGTTCCACTTCGAGCGGCGGCGTAAGAACTCCGGTTCAGGTTGGCTTCACTTCACTATCGAACGCACGACTCCACTTCGCACGCCACTCTCTGCCGCCAGTGAGTGAAAGATGAACGCATAGTGTGCAAATGTCCTGGAATTACGTATCGGTTCACGGTGCGGTGGCAAATCAATTGAAAGCATAATATTAATGAGCATCCATGAAAGGAGGAAGTACTATGTCGGTCGTGTTTAAAGATACCGTGAAAGCAAAAGAGTTTTACAAGGCGTTCTGGACGGATCTCATCAACGAATTGGGTTCACAGATTGACATTTCATTGCTTTTTATCGTGAAGGATCCTGATTTCATGATGTACATCGACTCGAATGGAATCAAGATTGATGATGAGATTGGTGATGCGAAAGCGGATATTCAATTCACCCTTTCCGTCGACACCGCCCATCAGTTCTGGCTCAAAGAACTCAGCCTTCCCAAAGCACTTGCCACGCGTCGGGTCAGAACAAAAGGTTCGTTGCCGAAGGTAATGAAACTTCTGCCCCTTCTGAAACCCGCGTACGCGCGATACCGGGAATACTGTGAAAAATACAACCTGCCCCAGAAGATTTAGCATCGCGGCCTGCCGAGGAATCACCACATATCCGGCTGTGAGACCGGTGCCATAATGAAACGCCGTGAAAGTAACCAGAACGAGGAGGTTTAAGCATGGATTACTTGGATATAAGCCTGCAGCTGTCAGAGGATGACATCGCGATAAAAAACGCAGCCCACGAGTTTGCGGAAGAAATAATGCGGCCTGCCGCAAAAGCCCTTGACGAGATGTCCGCGGAGGATGGCGTGGCGAAGAAATCTCCGCTGTGGCCGTTCCTGAAAAAGTCTTACGAACTGGGATACCACCGGATACTGCTTCCCGAGGCATATGGCGGTTTAAGTCTCTCCCCCCTTCAGCTCAACCTTGTGCTTGAAGAGTGGGGCTGGGGGAGCATGGGGCTCGGAGTGCTGCTGGGAGTCGCCGCGTTTCCCTTTTTCGCGATTGCCCTCACGGGTGACGATGAACTTATTGAAAAGTACGTTATTCCCTTTTGCGAGTGTACCGATGGAAGCATACGAGGCTGCTGGTGCGGCACCGAGCCGGAACACGGAAGCGACATTCTATATTTCGACGATTTCTTCAAGAACCCCAAAATCAAAGGCAACGTGCAGGCCCGGCTCAAAGGCGATTCGTGGATTATAAACGGCCAGAAATCCGCCTGGGTCTCCGGTGGAACAATTGCCACTCATGGGCTTACCTTTCTTCAGGTCGATCCATCGAAAGGCATGGCGGGAGGCGGCGTGTGTGTCGTGCCACTCGACAAGGGCGTATCGCGGGGGAAGCCCTTGGAAAAAATTGGACAGAGGGACCTCAACCAGAGTGAAGTCTTTTTCGATGACACGAAGATTCCCGCCAATCACATGATTACAGAGCCCGACTACTACCCGGAAATGGTTGATCTTATTCTCGGTGCAGCGAACGCGGCGATGTCCGCCCTGGCAACGGGGGTGGCGCGGGCGGCATTTGAAGAAGCGCTCGTTTACGCACGGGAACGGGTGCAGGGAGGGGTGCCCATTACGAAACACACCTCCGTCAGGCAGCGGCTTTTTGACATGTTTGCCAAAGTGGAAGCGTGCAGAGCCCTCTCGCGGGCGGTGTTTAATTTCAATTTCAATGTATCGCCGCCCGTCACGGAATATTCCATAGCGGCCAAGACACGGTGCACCCAGACGTGTTTTGAAGTAACCCATGAGGCAATTCAGATTCTCGGTGGGAACGGGCTTGCCAGGGAGTATCTTGTCGAAAAAATATTCAGGGACGCCCGGGCCTCGCTGGTGGAAGACGGCCTCAATGAAATGCTCGCGGCGGCCGGCGGCCTGACCATCACGGAAACATATCCAAGAAAAAGCAGCGATATTTATTAAGGCGGTGACTCTGGGGGCCGGCCTCTTCATCCTAAAATTAACCTCTATCAAGGAATATGAATATGAGCGGTGATGTGTATATTATTGGAACAGGGATGACCAGGTTTGGAAAGCACCTCGACAGGAGTATCAAGTCGTTGACGGGAGAGGCTCTCGATCTTGTCCTCGCGGATTGCGGCCTGGCTCGCGCCGATATTGAGGCCGCGTGGTTCTCCAACACCTTCTGGGGCTATTACTCGTCCCAGCATTCCATACGTGGGCAGGTTGCCCTCTCCGCCGCCGGTCTTGAAGAGATTCCTATCATCAATGTGGAAAATGCCTGTGGAAGCGGCGCCACCGCCCTTCACAGTGCGTGGATGTCCGTCAAGGCGGGCCTTTACGACTGCGTCCTCGCGATAGGAGTTGAAAAGCTCTACGATCCCGACAGGGCCAAGGTCATGATGAGTTTTATCGCCGGCACCGACCTGGAAGTGACCTCACAGATGCTTGTGCGGTTCCAGGAGGAAGAAAAGAAAAGAAACGCACGTGGAGCCGAAGAAAAGCCGGGGGGCCATTCTGCCGCGATGGATCTTTATTCCATCGCCGCGCGGATCCATATGAAGAAATTCGGCACGACCCAAAAGCAATTCGCCGTCATAGCGTCGAAAGCACATAACAACTCCGTCCTAAACCCCCTGGCGCAATACAATTTTCCCATGACGGTGGAAGAAGTGCTTGCCGACCGGGAGATTTCATATCCTCTCACACGGGCCATGTGCGCGCCGATCGGAGATGGCGCGGCTGCGGCTGTTATCTGCAGTGAGCGATTCCTGCGACGGAGCGCGTCCCCGGGCCGCGCGGCTCGTGTACGGGCTTCCGTCCTGCGATCGGGAAAAAACCTGGACCAGGATACCCTGCTCTCCATCATGCTGGAGCCTTCGGGTCACGCCGCGAAGACGGTTGCCAGCAACATCGGCGCGCGCACCTCAAAAGCGGCCTACGAAATGGCCGGCCTCGGCCCGGAGGACCTGGATCTTGCAGAGGTGCACGACGCGAGCGCCTATGGCGAGCTCAGCCAGACGGAGCAGATGGGTTTCTGTCCCGTGGGTGAGGGAGGGCTGTTTGCCGAAAGCGGCGCCACTGCACTGGGCGGAAAGATGCCGGTGAACCCCAGCGGAGGGCTCATCGCCCGCGGGCACCCCTTGGGCGCCTCCGGCCTGGCGCAGATTCATGAGCTGATATTGCAGCTCCGCGGTGATGCGGGGGCGCGGCAGGTAAAGGGCGCCCGGATCGCCCTTGCTGAAAACGGCGGGGGCATTATCGGCATCGGTGAGGCTTCAATGGCCATCCATATCCTGGAGAAAGCGTGAATACTAAAGGAGGAAACGGCATGGGGGCGGAAGAAAAAAACAGCAACGAAACAGTCGAACGGCTGAAGACGGAATTTACCGAAACGGAAAAGATAATCCTGAGCCGCAGGAGCGTGCGCCTTTTCAAAAAAGAGCAGGTCCCCGCATTCATGATAAAAAGAATTCTGGAAGCGGGAAGGTTTGCACCGTCGGCGGGAAACAGCCAGCCCTGGAAGTTCATCGTGGTGCGGGAGCCGGAAATTATAGCGGGCATCACGAAGGATGTCGTGACGATCTGCAAGCTCTCCACGGCGCTCATCGATTACCGGCGGCCGGGGTACGGCTGGCTGCGGCCCCTTTCAAAACTCTTTATCAGGCTGAAGCACAATGACCTGCACCCCGTCCCCTTCGAGATAGTTCCCCTCATGGCAGAGGGAAAGGCCGATGTCTGGTGGGGCGCGCCCACGGTAATTCTCATATTCAAGGATGTCCGCGGCGTATCGTGCCCCGATCTTGACTGCGGCATCGCCGGCCAGAATATGGTGATCGCCGCCCACAGCATGGGGCTTGGGACATGCTGGGTGGGCTTCGCGCGGCCCGCCTTTCAATACATGAGAAAGTGGAGCAAGTGCCTCGGCGTGGAGTATCCTTATAAATTCGCCAGCACCCTGGCAATCGGCTGGCCCATGGGCAGTCCCAACGGCATGGTGCCACGGGATACCCATGCGACGGAATGGTTTGAGAACGGAACAAAGACTACCATTTATTAGGGACGAGGAGGTTTTATATGGCACAGATCAGCCTTTGGGAAAAGATATGCATCCCCACCTACAACGATCCCCGCGACACCCACCATGGGGAGGTGGCCTTCGATCATGAAAAGTGCAAGGGCTGCGCCATGTGTGCAAAGATATGCCCTGCCAATGCAATCGTCATGAAAGAAAAGAAACCTGTCATGGTCGTCCCGCAGTTTAATTACTGCATCGCCTGCGGGTGCTGCATCGCCATATGCCCGGATGACGCAATCACCCTGAAATCGCTGTACCGGTACACAAAGTACTTCAAGACCATCGACCGCGGGGCGCCGCAGCCGCCGCGTCTGTAGCAGCAACAAGGGAAAGGGATCAATCATGGGAGACACGAGACTGAACTGGGCGGTCATCCTGGAAGAGCAGGCGGAAAAATGGAACGACAAACCGTTTCTCCATGTTCTCTACAACGACCGGTTCATCACTTACGGGGACATGGACCGCAATGCCAACAGAATGGCCCGCTATCTTCTTCAAATCGGCGGCGCGCCCGGAACCGGCGTCTCTGTGCTGATGGGAAACTCGCCCCAGTTTCTCGATATATTTTTCGGCATACAGAAGATCGGCATGTATATGAATCCCGTCAACACCGCGCTCCGCGGTGAGAGCCTTGCCTACATCATCGATAACAGCGACACGGAAATACTCGTCGTCGATCACGATCTTCTTGATTTATACAAAAGCGTACAGAGCGAAATACCCAAAATTAAAAACGTGGTCATCAATACGCTGGAAGCCCCCGATGGGTTTGTGATGCCGCGGGACATGTATGACCTCAAAGAAGCGTACCGGGACGAGATCCCATCCACAAAACCGCAGGTGGAGTTCAGCGATGATTCAATCCTGATAATCATGTATACGTCCGGCACCACAGGCCTGCCAAAAGGCGTGGTGGCACGATACAACAGGAATATCCTGGAAAGGTTGAAACCCCTCGTTGGGCTGCTCCTGCCGCCGGATACCATTTATTACACCCCGCTTCCTCTTTTTCACGGCAACGCCCTTTTCGTTACCGTGACAATGGCATTGATTGTGGGAGGAACCGTCGCGCTCAACAAAAAATTCAGCGCGAGCCGCTTCTGGGAAGACATCCATCACGCCCGGGCCACCATCTTCAATACCATAGGCGCCATACTGCCGATTCTCATGAAGCAGCCTGAAAACGTTCATGAAAAAAACAACACCATCAATTACGTTCTCTCGGGAGGATGCCCGGCGAGTCTCTGGGAGCCTTTTGAAAGCCGCTTCGGGGTGAAACTCTGGGAAGTGTACGGCGCCGTGGACGGCACCGGGCAGCTTATCAATCTCGGCGACGGCCCCAAAGGCTCAATAGGAAAACCGGTGAATTACGTGATCAGGATCATCGATGAAAAGGGAAACGATATTCCCCCCGGACAGCCCGGAGAGCTTCTTTTTCAGGTACAGAAAGACAGGAAAAGCACCGTCGAGTATTATAAAAACAGAGAGGCAACCGAAGAAAAGACACGGGGCGAATGGGAGTACACGGGCGACCTGGTGTATCAGGATGAACAGGGATACCTTTACTTCGTCGGCCGATGCACCGATTCCATGAGAAGGCGTGGTGAGAATGTGTCGGCATACGAAGTGGAAAAAATAATTCTCAAACACCCTGCGGTGCTGGAATGCGCGGTCTACGGCGTACCCTCGGAACTGACCGAAGACGATATAATGGCCGCCGTAAAACCGGTCGAAGGTATGAAAATAGAGCCGAAGGAATTATGGAACTTTCTTGAGGACAAACTCGCTCGCTTTGCCATCCCGCGCTACATTCGAATCGTCGACGATTTCCCCAGAACAGAAACCTTCAGAATCAGGAAGAACGAACTGAAAGCAGAAGGCATCACACAGGATACCTTTGACGCCGAAGAGGGGAATTAAGGTATCCTCATCAGTCCATGCCGAGGCCGACCCGTTGACCTCTGCCGTCATTCCCGCGCAGGCGGGAATACAGACATGTTTCTCAAGCAGGGGGCCGACCCGTGTATCGGCCCCCTGCCTTTTCTCCCCCTCTTGAGAAGGACCGGGGTGTGTTTCCTTAATGTATCTCAACGCCCTGGATTCCATTGAATGATCAACATGAATGACCTTGCAGGTTAGTCACACTTCCCTTATATATTAAAGTTATCCAGTCATGGGAGAATATTCATGAGTAAAACATCAAGGGAAAATCATGAGGAGATAGTGGATAAGCATCGTTATATGCTGAAAAAATCTTTAAAGTCATCGGCGTCCACTAAGAATATTCAACAACTATTAAAAATCCCTGCCTTTACCAATATCGCAATTCTAATAATTGACGCCAGTTGCAGGATTATATTCTGCAACAGAGCCTATAAAAAACTTTCTGCGCACAAAGGCAAGGATAGCATCGGCACAGGCAAAAAACGGAAGTCCCCTCAACTGCAGGGAATTAAATCGGTCGCCGAACTCATTGTTGAAGGTACAACACCCGCGAAAATCAAGCGTTACTATGGCGCACATGCCCGGCATGTCGAGTGTGCTGACGGTGAGTATAGCCTTGAGATATTTCCCCCTCATCTTGGAGAGAGAGGGATGTGGCTGTTTTCCACGGCAGCACCCCTGACAGATAAAAAGGGAATTCTGATTGGTGCGGTGCAGACCCTGCAGGACCTCAACGCGAGAAAAAAGATCGAAGACGATCTGTTTGATTCCGAACAGAAGACGCAAACCATTCTGAATCAAATAGAAGACGGCTATTACGAAGTTGATCTCCGCGGTCATACGCTCTCCTGTAACGATGCGCTCTCCAGGATTTTTGGATATTCCCGCAGTGAGCTGATCGGAAAATCGTACAAGGTCATGATGGGCGACAAAGACTCGAGTGAGGTATTCAAGATATTTAACAGAGTGTACAAGAGCGGAAAACCTTTGAGTGCAATAGAAATGGAGATTGTCAGAAAGGACAAACATCCAAGGATTATTCAGCTGTCCACTTCCCTGATGCGGGACGCTGAAGGCACGCCAACGGGATTCCGCGGCATCATCCGGGACGTCACGGACATGCGAAATGCAGAGCGTGCGTTGATTCAATATAAAGAGCGCCTTGAGGATCTTGTCCGTATCCGCACGAAAAAATTGCGAACGGCCAATAAAATGCTCAGGGATGAGATCAGAGAACGGGAAAAGGCGGAACAGAATCTGAGGCGGGAAAAGAATATTTCGGAAGATATCATCGAATCCATCCCATCTCTTTTCTATGTCATCGATGAAAAATTCAAACTGATTAAGTGGAACAAGAATGTGGAGTTGGTGACGGGTTTTTCGCCGGATGAACTCCTGGGGATGAATACGCTGGAATTTTTCCGTAACGAAGACGTTCCCTTCGTAAGGGAGAAAATCAAGGAAACGTTCACCAAAGGACGGGCAACGGCGTATGTCAGTTATCGCGTCAGGAGCGAGATGATTCCCTATTTTTTCACCGGCGTGAGAACAATGATCAATGACAAGTATTATCAGGTGGGGGTCGGCATAGATCGGGCCGAACTGCAGGAGACCAGAGAGGCGCTGCAGGAAAGTGAAGCCCGCCTGAGCCTGGCCGCGGATTCCGCTGAAGCCGGCCTGTGGTCTTTGAATATCAACAGCGGTCATATCTGGGCCACCCTGAAATCTCTGGAGCTGCACGGAGTTACTCCCGGCAGGGAAATAAACTTTGAGGGGTTGCTCGATATCATTCATCCCGAGGATCGCGCACAGTTTGCAGAGGCCGTTCAGAAGACCTTAAAGACAGGGCAGGACTTCAAGATTGAATACCGCATTCCACTTCCCGATGGAGGCATACGCTGGCTCGCCGCCCGGGGTCGCCAGCATTCCACCGCAATGGAGGATACAGAGCGTTTGATGGGCGTATCCATAGATATTACTGAACGTAAACTCATGGAAGTGCAGCTTCAGGAACGCCTGAAAGAAATCGAGAAACTCAAAGAGCAACTGGAAAAGGATAATGTGTATCTGCGCGAAGAGGTCAAGCTTCTTTTTGAGCACGAGAATATTGTCGGCGTGAGTAATGTTTTCAAGGAAGTCCTGGCCAAGGCCGAACAGGTGGCGCCGACGGATTCCACGGTACTTATTCTCGGTGAAACCGGCACCGGGAAAGAACTGCTTGCGCGGGCGATTCACCACATGAGCTGGCGGAGGGATCGGCCGCTGATAACGGTAAACTGTGCATCCCTGCCGCCGTCATTGATAGAGAGTGAATTGTTCGGTCGTGAGAAGGGCGCGTATACCGGAGCCTTGACAAGAATGATCGGGCGCTTTGAGGTGGCCGACGGATCGACTCTCTTCCTGGATGAGATTGGTGAGCTTCACTATGAATTGCAGAGTAAACTTCTCAGAGTGCTTGAGATCAGCCAGTTTGAGCGCCTGGGATCGACAAAGACCATTCAGGTCAATGTCCGTTTTATCGCAGCCAGCAACCGGGATCTGTCCAAAGCGGTGAAAGAGGGGAAATTCCGGAGAGATTTGTATTATCGCCTGAATGTCTTTCCCATTGTGATTCCACCGCTCCGTGATCGTCGGGAAGATATTCCTGCCCTGATCTGGGCATTCGTGAAGAAGTTTGAAAACAGTCTGGGTAAAAAAATCGAGAGCATTCCTCAAAAAAGCATGGATGCCCTCCTGCAGCATCAGTGGCATGGGAATGTTCGTGAGCTGAAAAATGTCATTGAACATGCAATGATCATGAGCAATAAAACCCTTAATGTAGCGCCGACGGGCTTGACTTCACAGGAAGATGTTGAGTATACCGATGACCTTGAAAATATCGAGCGCAGACATATCATCGGGGTGCTCAATAAGACCGGCTGGCGCATTGCGGGGAAAAATGGGGCTGCCGATATGCTTGGACTGAAGCGTACCACCCTTATCTCAAAAATGAAGGTTTTAGGCATCACGCGGCAGAAAACATGATGTCTATATATCGACACCATGTCGAATAATCGACATTTCCAGTGATTGTGAACCCTTCGTCCTGCCACCGTTTTTATATAGGATATATCAATTATTTAAGTATGTTGCTTGCCTGAATCACATCTCCTCGCCTCCTGGTACAAATTACGCATATACAATACCTCATCAACGTACAACCGGCGACGGGAAGCATCGCATGTGGAGAAATTTGCCAAAGAAAATCTTAAATGCGCACCACCCGATAGTTGCCCTGTCCTTTATGCCGGTGTCGGCGCGTATAAACGATTAGTGTAAACCATGTCGTATGACCGCATCAACGCACGCAACCGGAATGGTGATACATGATTCACGCGACAGTAAAAATCGAGCTTAGCCCCGATAAACATGATGAGGCCCTGCAGATATTACGTCCGATTGTTGACCGAATCAGAAACTCGAACAGCTGTATAAGCTGCTCCATCTATCAAGACATTGAGGAGGCGCATCTGATCGTGCTGGAACAATTCTGGGAAAGCGAAGAGGGAATGACGCGTCACCTTCGTTCTCAGGATTACCAGAAGATTCTTATTGTTATGGAGATGGCGATGAAACCGCCGGAAATCCAGTTCAACACTATTACAGGCTCGACCGGCGTAGAGACAATAGAAAAGGCAAGGATGAGCAAATAATAATATCCGCGATACGCAGCCGGTAAAAGGGAGGCAAAAAATGAGCAGCTTGATTTGGGCAGGAATTGTACTGGCGGTTCTCGTTTTCTGGATGTGGCTGGAGAGATGGAGGCTGCTTCAGCCTTCCGTTCCGTGGGCCCTGAAGATCGGGGTCAAGAAGTATGGATTGAAATATCTGTTGGACGGAAGAGGCCTGAACATCTTTGCCTATGGTCGCTTTTTACCCCATTATATTGCGGTCTATCAGTGGTTTATGGTGCGAATGGGGGCAAAAGGAAAAAAATGGATGGCGGAGACATACCATGGCAAGGTTTTACCGACGGAGCTTGCAAAAGCCATCATCACGGTCGATCATAATATTCCCCTGCAGGACCTCGGCACAAGGATCATACCCTATGGAAAGGCCAGGGAGATCATGATGGAAGCGAATCCGGACATCGCTCTTACGCATTGCGCATGCAGAACGGCATCGGGAAAGAATTGCGGACCGAAAGATGTCTGCATGGCCATCGGACGGCCTTTCACGGATTTCGTCCTTGAGCACCAGCCGAAAACTACCCGACGGATCACCAAGGAAGAAGCCCTCAAGATCCTGGATGATGCGCACAAGCGCGGATGTGTGCACAATGCCTATTTCAAGGATGCCGCGTTCGACCAGTTTTATGCCATCTGCAGCTGCTGCTCCTGCTGTTGTACCGGCATCATGGCCATGGGTCTTGGGATAGATATGGTATGTGCATCCGGATACATTGCGGAAGTTGAAAATGTCCTCAACAGGCCAGGAAACTGATTTTAGGCGGCGAGCTTAAACCCATGGATGTTCGAACGCTGAATTAAAAGAAGCACCGTTCAAGGATGACATCGATCTGAAGAGCATGGATAAAAATAATTTCAGCACGGGATCAGGCGTACAGGAAAATAAAAAAAGCAGAATCAGGACGATCGCCGCAGTTCTCCTGGTGGTCGGAATTTTCGTCTGTGGATATACCTGGCTGCTTGCCCCCTGGCTTCTGAACTGGGGAACAACCGCGGAAGAGGCAGTCAGGGTGCTGCCGGGCGATACATATGTGTCAGGCCCCACCAGAGTCGGGATGACACAGGCCATTACCATCGATACGCCGCCCGACAAAATCTGGCCATGGCTTGTTCAGATGGGACAGGATCGTGCAGGATTCTATAGTTATGAGAAGCTTGAAAGACTCTTCGGATTTGGCATCCATAATACCTACCGGATCGTCCCGGAGTGGCAGAATCTTGAAGCAGGTGATTTCGTCAAATTCCATCAATGGGGCATAGGAATGCAGGTGGTCTCCGTGGAAAAAGATAAGAACATTTTGATGGTGACCGACTCACGAACGCCGATGAAAGATACTCCGGGGAAAAAAGAATTAAGACTTCCTCTTCCTGAAGGGATGTATATCGTGTGGGACTGGGATTTTAATCTCATCTCGCTCCCTGATAAAAAAACCCGACTCGTCATCCGTGCATTGGCCGGCTGGAGCGACATGAATCCGGTGATAAGCTGGATTCTTCAATTCGCAGTGGGTTTTCCAAGCTCGATTATGCAAATGCAGATGCTGAAGGAATTGAAACAATGTTCTGAAGGAACCCATCCGGCCCTTGCAGTAAATAAATAGCTGACTTTCATTATGCATTAAGAGAAATTAATCTTTTAGTAATAGAAACAGTTATCAACCACGCGAAAAAGGAGGATGAAACCGATGAGAGGATCCACAAGAAGGCTGATGGCCAAACATGGCTGGCGGATCGACAAGGCGATTCACAATTACATCTACTTTGCCTTTTATTATCCCTATGTCTGGACATTGACCCAGTATGCGGGGAAGCTGTTTCCGAAGACAACGTGGTTCAAACCGATAAACCCCATCCTGCGGATGATAACAAGTCGCTACCACGCCAAAATGCTCTCGGGCGGGGATGTCCAGCAGATACTCACCCTTAACGAAGATGTGGTTGCCACATCCGACAAGAACAAGCGGATCATTCCCTTTACCTATGCGCACAAAATCCTTTTCCAGAATCCGGACTATATTGCCGTTATGGATTGTCCCTGCAAGCGTTCACTCGGCGTGAAGGATCCGAAACTGCTCAATTCCTGTATCTGCGTGGGAAAGAACACGGCCGAATTCTGGGTGGATCGCTGCGGTAAAAAGTATCATGCCCGCAGGATAAATCAGAAAGAAGCACTCGATATCGTGACGAAGTTCAGAAAGATGGGTTATATCACCCAGATTTTTTTCAAGGTGGCCACAGGGGGAGCGGCGGGGGTTATCTGCAGCTGCCACAAAAGCAGCTGCCCGGAATTAAGGGCTCATCTGGCTATGAGGAAATGCGCGCCGGACCTCCGGATGACGGCCGATTCGGGGTACTCGATACGGCATGATGAGTCGATATGTAAGCACTGCGGCACCTGCGCCAAGATTTGCCAGTTTGAAGCCATTACGTTCAAGAATAACCGTGTGGAGTATGAAAGACGGAACTGTCTGGGGTGTGGTTTGTGTACGGAGCATTGTCCTCAAGGCGCCCTCAAGCTTTATCAGGATCCGGGGAAAGCAGTCCCCTTAAACATTGATATCGTAAAAAGAGAATATTTAAGCCATTGAAATAAGGAGGGATCCATGAGCGCTGAACCCAGCAAAAAGAAACAGGATGTGAAGAGCACACGCAATGAGTATGATGTCATCGTTGTTGGATCGGGTGTGGGAGGGACCACCGTTGCGCGTGAGATGAGCCGGCGGGGAAAGAAAGTATTGCTGTTGGAGCGCGGGGGAAACTGGACCGCCCTCGGCAACTCTATGGCAAACCTGATGGTGATGCAATGGAGTCCTCTGATCTTCAGCAAGCAGTTGAGTGCCATATATTGCACATCCAACTATGGCGGCGCTTCCGTAGTCAGTTGCGGTGCTGCCGTCCCGCCGCCTAAAAAAGTGTTCGACAAAGTAGGCATCGATCTCAGCGTCGAAACCGAGGAAGCCCGCAGTGAGATGTGGATCAACAAGATGCCCGATGTGCTTGTGGGGCCAACCACGCTGCGCCTGCTTGAGTGCGCAAACGATCTTGGATACCACTGGACGAAGCTGGAGCGTTTTGTTGACGTGAACCGGTGTGTGCCGAACTGCTCCGACTGCATGCTCGGCTGCCCCCGGGGGGCCAAATGGACCGGCCGTATTTACGGAGACGACATGCTCAGAAACGGTGGAGATCTGCAGCTCAACACAAAAATCATGAACATCATCGTGGAGAACGGTAAGGCTGTCGGCGTCCAGGACAGCAAAGGCAAGAAATACTACGGCAAGAAAATCATACTGAGCGCGGGCGTGGGCAATGTGGGACTTCTCCGACGTGCGGGTCTTAATGAAGCAGGCAGGAGTTTTGCCGTCGATTATCTTCAATTCATCGGTGGCGTCATTCCCCATATGAATTCGGTGTATGAGCAGCCCATGACAATCGGCACCCAGGAACATTACGAAGAGGATGGATTCATCCTCGTACCTGTGTTTACCAACTGGTACTTTCTTGCCATACTGCTCACGCTCAAAGGGCCGTGGCACTATTCGTGGTTAAAGAACGCCTTTCGCAGTACGGGTATCATGGTGAAGGTGCAGGACGAACTGGCAGGAGAGATCTATCCTGATAATTTCTTTTATATGGCTTCCAAAACGCCGAGCGAGAGGGATAAAAAGCGGCTGAAAAAGGGAGCGGATATAGTAAAGCGGGTACTCAGGCGAGCGGGAGCGACGGACAATTCTTTTATGGAACTGCCGCCCATGGGGGCTCATCCTTCAGCCACATGCCGTATCAACGACACGGTGGACAAGAATCTTCAGACCAGAATTGAAAATTTGTACTGCTGTGACGCAAGCGTGGTGCCCGAATCGCTCGGTGAGCCGGTTGTCTGGACGGTGGTTGCTCTTGGCAAGCGTCTTGCCAAGCACCTGGACGCACAGCTTGCCTGAAACTCACGAGAGGGGAATGACCTCTCTTTACAATAAGGTCCTCGGGGACCTGGGTATGGAAGACAAGATCATTGACTGACTGATTCAAGCGTTCCGTGGTGGGAGGGTCCGGACGAACCTCCCACCTTGTTTCCCGCCTGACTTCTATTCCCTGTTTACAATATGCTGTTTCAATTTCAGAGGGTATGCTGTGTCTGCCAGTACAATCTTCTGTAAACCCTGTGATCCGGTTGATTCTCGGGGACTTTTTTTACGTAACTTTAATTCCTGGTTGCTTATTCATTAAAAAATTATTTCTCCACAAATTTTTTCTTGACAAGAAGTTTGGATGTCTATTATATGGTGACGACTGACCAATCAGTCATATTTATTCGATTCAAAATATTTAAAGTAATTACAATACGTTAATATCTTTTTATTCAAAAAGACGGGGAGATTTGCAATGGACAAAGCGCCCGCCAAAAGAGACATCATTCTGGATGCCGCCATACGGGTTTTCGCTGAAAAAGGATACTCTTCCAGCCGGACCCTGGACATTTCCAAAGAAGCCGGTGTCGCCTATGGATCTCTCTACAGCTATTTCAGCAGCAAGGATGAAATTCTTCTGTCCATTTTCCGGGAACGCTGGCGAATCCTCCTGGAGCGGATAGATCAGATCAACCGCACCCTCTCGGACCCCGATGAGAGGTTTCTTGCCATCATCGACTTCATTTTTCGAAGCTACCAGCGCAATCCGGCCATGATGAAGGTCCTCATCATGGATGTCCCGCGGCATAAGGAGTTTTACACCCCCGAGAACTGGAAATTATACAATGCTTTTTTTAAAGCACTGGCGGACATTTTCCGCGAAGGCCAGGAGAAAGAGATATACAATCGAAATATTTCCCCTTTAATAGCCACCTACTGCATATACGGTGCGGTTGACACAACCATCCGTCAATACGTCTACAACCCCGAATTCAATCATGAAGAGTTTCCCATCGAGCAGACCAGGCAGCAGATTGTTGGAATGCTGAAACAGGGTTATTCAAAAAGAGAGGTATGAAAATGGGCCAGAATATGTACAGGCGGGACGACCGGGATTTACGATTTGTCCTGAAAGAGCATCTGGATATCAGCCGGTTATTGAAGCTGGATCGGTACCGGGAATTTACAATGGAGGATTTCGACATGATCCTCTCCCAGGCGCACCGGATTGCCGCCGACATTATCGCGCCGACATTTCAGGATGGAGATCGGGAAGGTTGCCGATTTGAGAACGGCCGGGTGACGGCACCACGGTCCTTTCACGATGTATGGCGAGTGTATCGTGAGGGATGCTGGTTCGCCCTTGCCTCAAAAACAGAATATGGCGGACAGGGTCTGCCTCTGGTCATCGCGGAAGCGGCACAGGAATTTTTCATGAGCGCCAACTTTGCGTTCGGCTGCTATGCCGGCCTCGGGCCCGGGAACGCTTCGATGATCGAAAAATACGGGACACAGGCACTGAAGGATCTGTTTCTGCGCAAGATGTACGATGGCACATGGGGTGGTGGGATGTGCCTGACCGAGCCCGGGGTAGGATCGGACGCACATATGGTGACGACCAAGGCGATTCCTGACGGAGATTTATTCCGCATTCAGGGCACAAAAACTTTTATCACCTCCGGGGAGCACGATCTCACGGAGAACATCATTCATCTGGTCATAGCCAGGATCGAAGGAGCTCCGGAAGGCGCCAAGGGAGTGTCACTGTTCGCCGTACCCAAGATCTGGGTCAACCCTGACGGTTCCCTGGGAGAGTCCAACGATGTTGCATGCGTCGGCATTGAACACAAGATGGGTCTTAACGGTTCAGCCACCTGTGTCATGAATTTTGGAGAGAACGGCGTGTGCCGGGGTCACCTGATCGGCAAGTCCGGGATGGGATTGGCCTACATGTTCGACATGGTGAACCTGGCCCGGATGGCCGTGGGACTCGAGTCGGTGGCCTTCGGGGCCAACATCTACGCCAATGTCCTGGCGTACGCCAAAGAGCGGGTCCAGGGGGTTCCCTTCGGGAAGAAGGGGATCCGGGTGCGGATCGTGGAACACACGGATATCCGGCGGATGCTGATGAACATCAAGGCCCTGACGGAGGGACTGCGGGCACTTGTCTTCAAAGCCTATTTCATGGAGGACCTGGCCAGGGCGGCGGCCACGGAGGAAGAGCGGAAAACCGCACTGGGGCGGCTGGAGTTCCTGACGCCCCTGGTGAAGGCTTACGGCTCCGACCGGATCTTCGAAATGGGCCGGGAGGGCATCCAGATCCTCGGCGGCTACGGCTTCACCAGGGAGTATCCCGTGGAGCAGTACACGCGGGACTGCAAGATCTTCTCCATCTGGGACGGCACGAACTACATCCAGGCGGTTGATCTCATCGGCCGGAAGCTCAACATGGAAGGCGGAAAGATTTTCCGGGACTGGAAGGACGAAGTCCTGGCCCTCATCCGGAAGGGACGGACAGAGAACCGCTATCCCGGCGAGTTCGCCCTCCTCGAGGAGGCCCTCGAGACCATTACGGAGATCGCGCTCCTCTACGACTCCCTGCTCAAAGAGGGGAAACCCGATCTCGTGCCCCTGACGGCAACCCGTTTTCTCGACTGCGTTGCCGAGGTGGCCATCGCCCACCTTCTGATGGAGCAGGCCCTCCTCGTCGACGACAAGCTACGGAACCCGGCCACCGATCCGGCGGACCGGGCCTTCTACGAGGGGAAAATCCACACCGCCGGCTACTATCTCAACAACTTCCTTCCCCAGGTCTTCGGGCGGGCACGCATCATCAAGCTCCAGAATGATTCGGCCGTCCGGATCCCCGAAGACAGCTTGTAGGACGGAAGCCGAGCGAAGGCAGGAAGGACAACACCCTTAGGCCGCAAGGCAGGAAGGGATAATCCATTTCAGAGAGGAGATATCATGGAGAAGCTGTTTTTCGAGGATTACACCGTAGGTGAAACCATGAAATCCCCGGCCCGGACCATTACCGAGACGGACATCACCTTCTTTGCCATGCTCACGGGGGACTGGCACCCCATCCATACGAACGTCGAATTCGCCAAGAAGGCTTTCTTCGGCGAGCGGATCGCACACGGCATGCTGACGCTCTGCATCGGCAGCGCCCTCATCTTCCGGCTGGGGCAGTACGTGGCCCTGCCCAAGTCCTTCATCGCCTTCTACGGCATGGACTCGGTGCGGTTCACCGGCCCCGTGAAGATCGGTGACACGATCCATTGCGAGGTCCTCGTGGAAAAGCTGGATGTGAAGGACGAAAAGTCGGGGATCATCGTGTCGAAGAATTCCATCAGGAATCAGAGAGGCGAGGACGTGGTTATCTACACGACGCGGGCCCTGGTGGGAAGAAAGCCGCAGGGCTGAGAAGGAGATGCTGCAAGATCCCGGCTATCTCGTTAACCGGCACCGCCGCTCCGTCCGCTTCCCCGGGCTCCTCGGTGCGCGGCTGCGCGCGGGCTCGACCGGATCCTTGCAGGCGGCGGGAGTCGGCGACGGAATCCTGATCCATCCCGACAAGGCCTTCTTCGCCGTCGGAGACGGTTCCGACCGGAATCCGCGGGCTGTCCGGCAGGCAATGGAGTGCTTCGTCGCGCTGCTGGAGGGATTCCCCGGTCTGAAGGCGGGCAGGATTTACCGGGAAGAGGAAGCGGCTGAACTCCGTGACAGCGTCCTTCTGGCCGCGGCCGGACTGATCAGGGATCTCTATCCGTCCGACGGCTGCACCTTCACCGGCATCCTGCTCTTCAGGACGGCCGGCGGTTTTCGAGGCCTGTTGTTTCATGCGGGAGACAGCCTTCTGTACCGGATCGACACGGAGAGCGGAGAAACCCAAAGGCTGACGGAGAACAACTTCTGGTTCGTCGGCCGGACGAGCCGGTTTTCCCAGGTAGAGGAAATTCCGCTCCGGCCCTCCTCCCTCCTGCTTCTCGCCACCGACGGATTCGCCGCGCTGCTCCCGTCCGGAGAGGGCGACGGGACTTCCCTCGGGGAGGTCTGCCGCCGTCATCCGGTGGAGGAGCTCCCGGACCTCCTGTTCGATCGGTATGACCGGCCCGGGGAGGTCCTTGATGACGCGGCGGTCCTGTGCCTTGTCCCCGCCGGACAGACGGGCGGCAGTTGTCAACCGATCATCCTCGGGGGAACAAATGCCGAGGAGGAAAAACAAAGGAGCAAAGACATCCGGGAGCATCCTCCGGGAGACTGCTACCAAAGCGGTACCCCGGACACCGCAGCAGGCTGCGGGGCGATTTTATAGAAGGAATCGGAAGATTCCGTAAACACAAGGGAGGATCCATGTACAACGAATATTTCAGTGAATCGCATACCATGTTGCGGGACAGCATCCGCCGTTTCATCGCACGGGAAATCACACCTCATCTCGACAAATGGGAAGAAGAGGGGATCATTCCCCTGGAGCTTTACAAGAAGGCCGGCGATGCCGGGTTTATCGGGCTCGGCTATCCTGAGGAGTATGGAGGAACGCCCGGCGACATCTTCCACCAGGTGGCCTACATGGAGGAGATCATGCGCTGCGGTGCCGTGGGTCTCGCGTCGAGCCTCGGCGTCAGCGCCATTGCGGTGCCGCCCATCCTGGTCCTGGGCACCGAGGAGCAGAAGAAAAAGTATGTCCCTCCGGTTCTGGCGGGCGACAAGATCGCCGTCCTGGGCGTCACGGAGCCGAGCGGTGGCTCCGATGTGGCGAACCTTCTCACGCGGGCCGTCCGGAAGGGTGACCGGTACATCGTCAACGGGTCGAAGACCTTCATTACCAGCGGCACCCGGGCGGACTACGTAACCACCGCCGTCAGGACCGGCGGGCCGGGCCACAAGGGAATCAGCATCCTGATCATCGAAAAAGGCACGCCGGGGTTCACCGTCTCGAAGAAACTCGAAAAGATGGGCTGGTGGTCTTCCGACACGGCGGAGTTGAGCTTCCAGGACTGCGAGGTCCCCGCCGAAAACCTCCTCGGTGAAGAAAACAAGGGCTTTGCCGGAATCATGGTCAATTTCCAGAAGGAGCGGCTCTACCTCGCGGTGGAAGCCCACGCCGTGGCTGAGCTGGCCCTGGAGGAATCGATCAAGTACGCCAGGGAGCGCGTCGCCTTCGGCAAGCCCCTGACGGGCTTCCAGGTGACCCGGCACAAGCTGGCCGAAATGGCGACCCTCGTGGAGGCATCCAAGCAGCTCAACTACAGCATCGCCGCCAAGATCGGAAACGGGCAGCCGTGCTTCAAGGAAGTCTGCATGGCGAAAAACTTCGCCACGAAGGCCTGCGACCGGGTGGTATACGATGCCGTCCAGATCCACGGCGGCTATGGCTACTGCCGTGAATACGTCGTGGAGCGCCTCTACCGCGATTCCCGTCTCTTCGCCATCGGCGGCGGGACGTACGAAATCATGAACGAAGTTATAAGCAAGCAGATGGGGCTGTAGACAGGGGTATTCACCGTGGAAATGGACCTCCACATTCACACGAACCGCTACTCCGGGTGCAGCAACCTGGATCCGTCGGCCCTCCTCCGGAAGGCCCGCGATGTGGGGCTGGACGGGATCGTCCTGACGGAGCACGGCATCCGCTGGTCCGATGAGAACCTCCGGGAACTCGTCGAGGCAAGCGGCGTGAAGGACCTGCTGGTCCTGGTGGGGCAGGAGGTGGCCTGCTACACCCCGCGGGGCGAATTTCAGGGGGAATTCCTGCTGTTCGGTTATCCCCGGAGTCTCGGGTCGAGCCGTTCCCTTGAGGTGATTCTCAAACTTGTCCATGGAGAAGGGGGCGTCGTCATCGCCGCCCATCCCTTTAAAAAGATAATTTCCGCCAATGGCGACGGGTTTTACGGGGCCGGACACCTTGTGTATGAGTACGACCTGGACGGACTCGAAGTGGCCCATCCGTCCTATGACCGTGAAAGCACCGCCCTGGCGGAAGAGGCCATGAGGAAGCGGAACCTCGCCGGCATCGGCTGTAGCGATGCTCACGACCTGATGAGCGTCGGCCTCTGCCGGTCCGTATTCCCGGACCCTGTCACCGACATGGAGGGCCTCTGCGAGGCGATCCGGGAGCGCCGCGTAAAAGCGATCTCCATGAAAGCAGTTTAATCCAGTTCCCTTATCAGCCGAACGGGCTCCGGATATTGATAATGACTAACTGATCAATCATAAATTTACAGAAGGAGGCGTTGCAATGTCGAACAAGTTCAAGGTACCCCGTAATCCTGAAGAGATCATGACATGGATCAACAGCATACCCATGTACCGGGAGGATCATCCGAACGATCTTTCTTTTAAAAGCAAAGAAGCCATTCGAGACATTCAGGATGCATGCCTGGTAAAACAGATGGACCGCCTGGAAAAATTCAGCCCGTACTACCGGGAGAGATTCAAGGAATGGGGTCTGGATCCCACGTCGATCAAGACCATTGATGATCTTGAAAAAGTGCCGCTGACCGGCAAGGGCGACTTTATGAAAGACCGCGGCGAATCCTTCAAGCTGGATATGGATTTTGCCAACATCATGGAATACATTCTTTACGAGATCACGTATACGACGGGCACCACGACGGGGATGCCCTCCCGTTTTTACAACACGACATACGACATGTTCATGCAGTCCTGGATGTTCCGGATCGGATGCAAGATCTGCTATCTTGAGCCGGACGATATTCTCATGAATCTCTTTCCATTCCACTTCATTCCCCATATCGGGTACTACAAGACGCTCCATTTTGCCTCTGCAGTGGGGATGACTCTGTGCTTCGGCTTCACCGGCGCGGCTCTGCCCGGATTCCCCCACAACATCCACCGGTCCATGCAGCAGGCCATCGAGGACATTGAAAAGAAGAAAGTCAATGCCATCTCGGGCATTGCTTCCTATATACGCCGTCTCATCATTACGGCCGAAGAGCAGGGCAGGGATTTTTCCCGGATCAACAAGATTCAGGCCCTGGGCGAGCCGGTTCCCAAAGGAATGCGCGAAGACATGCGGCGCCGCCTCCAGGGGATGGGTGCCGGAGAAGTCTTTATCAGCAACGCCTTCGGTTTTACGGAAGGCCAGACCGCGTTTCAGGAATGCCGGGAGCTCGGAGGGGCCCATAGCGGGACACCCCAGCTTTACTATTTTGAGGCTGTTGACGAGAGCGGCAAGCGAAAGCCCGATGGTGAACCGGGACTGCTCGCCATCACGCACCTGGACCGGCGGGGCACGTGTCTCCTGCGCTATCTTGTGGGAGATATTGTTGCCGTCACGAACGAGCCATGCCCCCACTGCGGACGGAACGATCAGCGGCTCGTCACGGCGGCGGGCAGCACGTATGGGACCCGCACCAAGGAACTCATGAAGGTGAAAGGAACCCTGATCAACCCTGAGATTATGAGGGATGCCGTGGCCAATACGCCGGGCGTGATCGAATACCAGTTTATCATCACCAAGGAGAAAGCCGACGATCCGTATTCGATGGATGTGCTGAAGCTCAAGGTCGGAGCGGATGCCGGCGTCGATCTCAAGAAGCTCGAATCAACCCTCAAGGAGAAAGTGAAGAGGGCGGTAGAACTCACGCCCAGGGTGGAGTTTGTCCAGTGCTCCGATATCTTCAACCCCGGCCAGACGCTCAAGGCCACCCGTGTGATTGACGAGCGGCCCCAGGGATAAGCCAATGACAGACTTGTGCGGTCTTGATCCAGGATAATGCACACGAGCGGTGATTGGATGAACCATTATGACGCTGTCATCATCGGTGCGGGTATTGCCGGCCTCGGCGTTGCCGGCCTTCTCCAGGGCAGGGGATTGAAGACCGTGGTGCTTGAGAAAAGCAAAACCCCCGGCGGACGATCGAAGACCTATGAACTGCCCGGGGGATGGAAGGTGGACACGGGAACCCACTGTGTCGATCTCGGTAAATATTCCGCATGCGCCACCCTGCTGCGGAAGCTGGGAAAGGAAATCGCCTGGTCGCGCAATCTCGAGGGCTTCATGTTTTATGACGGGGGTACATGGAAACCCATGACGGAGTATCTCGCCCTCAGCCCGAAGGAGATACGTAAGCTTGCGGAGATGGAGAATTGGATACGGCAGACCGGTGATGAAGAGATCGACGCCCTTGACAATGTGTCGCTGACGAAATTCATTGAGGAGAAAGTTTCTTCACCCCGGATTGCGGAATTCGTGAAGACGGTGGGCATGGTTCAGACAACTCTGACGGAGGCGGATATTATTTCTGCAGGAGAATTCGTCGCCATCTACCGGGATTCGCTGCGGCTCAGTTCCCGAAACAATTTTCCCTTTGACAACGTGAGAATGCCCGTCGGCGGGATAGCCACGATGATCGGGGCCATGGCGGAGGCATATACGGAATGGGGCGGCGCGCTTCTGCCGGGTACTCCTGTCCGCCGCGTCAACGTGAAGTTGGGCGGGCTTATGGAGGCCGTGACGGATAATGAAACGTTCCGGGCTCCCGTCGCAGTTATCGCAGCGCCCATCTGGCACATGCTCAAGGTGCTTTCAATGGAGGAAATGTCCGGATTCGTGCCGGAGTGGACAGTGCGCATGCGCGGCTTTGAGAGGGAAACAAGCGCATCCATGGGGTTCACCATCGGGACGAAAGCGCCCCTTTTCACAAGCCCATGCTATTTGTCCGCACGGCGCCTCCCCGATATGGATCTCCCTTTACAGATTCTGGGACACTCGCTGTTCGATGACACCATCGCACCCCCCGGCCACATGGTCGCCTTCATGGGCGCCTGCTGCACGCCGGCTCAGGCGATTGACAAGGATTTCCGCGAGAAAACCCTCGCCGCATTCTGGGAATTATTGAAAAAAATGTTCCCCTCAATGGAAGCCGATCTCCTGTGGAAGCATGACGGCTTCTATGTGGGAATCGACGGGCTGAGCCGCTCTCCGGGCATGACGGGCCGCTACAGACCGCCGGTGTATCTGCCGGAGGTACCCGGACTTTATTTTGCAGGCGACTGCTATACGGGCCGCGGCGTCGGGATGAATGCGGCGGCGAACTCGGCGATGATCTGCGCGGATACAATTCTGAAGCAATTCAATACAACTACAAAAACCATCAGGAAGGAGGAATCACAGTGAACGTACAGAAGATCACCGTATTAGGTGCCGGCACCATGGGACACGGCATTGCGCAGGCCGCCATAGCGGCGGGATTCAACGCGGTCCTCTATGACGTCAGCCGGGAATTCGTTGACAAGGGAGCGGGCCGGATCAGGAAAAGCCTCGCAAAACGTGTGGAGAAGGGAAAGCTGAAGGATGAAGAGATGAAGGCGATTCTCTCACGTTTGACGACCGCCACGGACCTCAAGGAAGCGGCCGCCGGCGCGGATTTTGTGGTCGAGGCTGTTCCCGAAAATCTGGATCTCAAGAAAAAGATCTTCGCGGAGCTGGACAGGATCTGCAAGCCCGAAGCCATTCTGGCGACGAACACGTCCGTGCTGTCCGTCACTGCCATGGCGGGGGCGACGCAGCGGAAGGACCAGGTGGTGGGCACCCATTTCTTCAATCCCGCCGCGGTCATGAAGCTGGTGGAAATCGTGTGCCCGATCGGCGTCTCGGAGAGCATTGTCGCGATTGCACTCGACACCATGAAAAAGATGGGCAAAGTTCCCATCCGTGTGAAGGACACCCCGGGCTTCATCGTGAACCGCCTCCTGGGACCGTTGTACATGACCGCAGCCCAGATGGTTCTGGAAGGCACGGCATCGGCGGAAGATATTGACACGGCGATGAAGCTTGGAGCGGGTCATCCCATGGGACCCTGCGAACTGGCCGATTTCGGAGGCTTCGATGTCATCCAGATGGCCCAGGATTCCGTCTTTGAATATACCCACTCGGAATCGGACAAGCTCAATATCCTTTACCGAAAGATGATCGAGGCGGGACGGCTTGGATTCAAGAACGGCAAGGGTTTCTACGATTATCTGCCGGATGGCACCAAGAAACCATTCAAAGTCTTTTAGGAGGACGCATACTATGGACTACAAAGATATTCTTGTTACCAAAGATGGAGCAGTAGCCACCATCGCCATCAATCGCCCCGAGGTCCTCAACGCCATCCGGGACAATACCATGTTTGAAATCCAGGACGCGCTGAATGACATAGAAAAGGATGATGCCATTCGCGTGGTAGTGCTCACCGGGACGGGGGACAAAGCGTTTGTGGCGGGTGGCGATATTTCCATCATGGCCAAGGGAGCGGGATACCTCGACGTCATCCACGGACTGCCGGCCGGTCAGCAGATCACCTGGAACATTGAACATTTCAGGAAACCGGTCGTAGCGAGGATCAACGGAATTGCCCTGGGCGGCGGAACGGAGCTGGCCTTGTGCTGCGATATCCGCGTGGCGGCCGATACGGCGATTATGGGAGTCCCTGAAATCAATCTCGGAATTATCCCCGGCTACGGCGGCACCCAGCGTCTCCCGAGGATTGTCGGCACGGGCATGGCCAAAAAGATGGTGTTGACGGGTGAGCATATCAGCGCCCAGGAGGCGTACCGGATTGGTCTCGTGGATGTGCTCGCACCAAAAGCAGAACTGGATGATGCCGTCGCCAAGCTGTGCAAACGCATCGCCTCCAAAAGTCCTATAGCCCTCGCCATGGGCAAGGAAGCCATCAACATGGGGATGCAGGCGGATTTGCGCACGGGGCTTTCCATTGAAGCCCGCTGCTTCTGCATGTGCTTCGGGTCGGAGGACCGGGTGGAAGGAATGAATGCGTTCCTGGAAAAGCGGAAACCCGATTTCAAGGGACGCTGATAACCTGTATGATGAGGAGTGATATTATGAGAGAAGTCTTTATCGTGGATGGCGCAAGGACACCAATCGGCCGGATGGGCGGAGCGCTCGCGGCCTTCCGCCCCGAGGAGCTGGCGGCTTTCGCACTCAAGGGCCTGCTGGATAAAACCAAAATCGACCCCTCGATTGTCGAGGACATACTGATCGGCCATGCATGTACGAACAATGCCGCGGTGAACATCGCCCGCTGGGCTGCGCTGAAGGCCGGCTTCCCTGTGACGGGGACGGCACAAACCATTGAACGGCAGTGCGGTTCCTCACTTCAAACGATCAATACGGCGGCGGCAAATATCCTTGCCGACTTCGGCGAGGTGTATATCGCCGGCGGCTGCGAGAGCTGGAGCAACCAGCCGTATCTGATGGAGCGCCAGAAGGCGCCCTATTCACTTTCTCCGAATGCATGGATTACGCGTGAAGTGGGGCCGACCCCGGACACGAATGTCCCCATGGGCATCATCGCCGAGGGCCTGGCGTCTGAATGGTCGGTGACGAGAGAGGAACAGGACCGGTGTGCCCTCCGCAGCCAGGAGTGCGCAATCCGGGCCATTGATGCGGGACACTTCAAGGATGAGATCGTTCCGATTAGTATTCCACAGAAAAAGGGAGACCCGGTGATCTTCGACCGGGACGAGCACCCGCGGGCTACCAGCATGGAAAAGCTCGCCGCACTGAGGCCGGTTTTCAAGAAGGACGGCACCGTGACCGCGGGCAACTCATCGGGACTGAACGACGGGGGTGTGGCCGTGCTGCTGATGTCCCGGCAGAAATGCGAAGCGCTGACACTCAAGCCGCTGGGGCGATTTGTGGCATGTGCCCTGGCGGGAGTGGAGCCCCGGTACATGGGAATCGCGCCGGCGTATGCGGTTCCCAAGGTGCTGGCAAAAGCGGGCCTGAAACTCGAAGACATGTCCGTCATCGAATGCAATGAGGCCTTCGCCGCCCAGACTCTCGCCGTGATGAAAGAGCTGGCCAAAAATGGCCACAAAGTGGAAGAGGATAAATGGAACCCCAACGGCGGAGCCATTGCCTTTGGACATCCGAACGGCATGAGCGGCGGTCGCCTGGCCCTGGCAGTCCTCCATCAGCTTCGCCGGACAGGTGATCGCTATGGTCTCGCGACGCTCTGCATCGGCGGCGGCCAGGGAATAGCCACCATCTTCGAGAGCGTGTAAATCCACCACAGCCGGTGACCAAGGGAGGTAGACATGTCAGATAGAGTTGCCATTGTAGGGGTGGCCCAAACACGGTTTGCTCCGAAGCGCCCGGACGTCAACTACGGAGAGATGGCATACGAAACCATCTCGCAGGTGCTCCGGCAGACGAACCTGGCGCTGCCCGATGATATCGACAATGCCATCAGCTGTTCCCATGATATCTGGGATGGCCAGACCATTTCCAACATCAGCATCACGGATGTCATCGGCGGACATCTCAGGACAGAGGAGAAAATGGCTCTCGATGGTTCGACAGCCGTTTATTATGGTGCGGTGGGCATCCTGTCGGGAGAATATTCCTGCACCCTCCTGATGGCCCACACGAAAATGTCCCAGACGAACAGGAACATCGTCAACAATGTTGCATTCGATCCCATCTACAGCAGAATGCTGGGATTCGACTACACGTCCGCAGCGGCGCTGCAGGCAAGGCGCTACATGTACAAGTACGGCATCACCCGCGCGCAGATCGCCGAAGTCGTGGTGAAGAATCTGTCCAATGCCAGATTCAATCCATCGGCCCATCAATCCGGGGAAATTTCCATCGCGGATGTGCTGAGCTCTCCCGTGGTGGCTGCCCCGATCCACAGGCTGGACATTGCCCCCGATACCGATGGAGCCGTCGCCGTCATCCTCGCCTCGGAAGAGCGGGCAAAATCCATCACGGACAAACCGGTCTGGCTTCTGGGGATGGGGACCAGCTATGACGCCCATTACCTGGGTGACCGCGATCTGGCGGACTGCCGCGCGCTGCAGCAAGCCGCAGAGCGCGCATATCGTATGGCCGGCATCAGGAATCCCCGCCGGTCTGCGGATCTCGCGGAAGTCGGTGATGAATTTTCGTATCAGGAGCTGCTCTGGATGGAAGGATTGGGCCTGTGTGACAAGGGAGATGCCGGTCGACTTGTCGAAAGCGGCGCCACTGCCATCGGCGGAAAACTTCCCGTGAATCCATCGGGCGGACTTTTATCGGGTGTACCGATCAATGTGGCCGGCCTGAACAGGGTCGCGGAGGCGGTGCTCCAATTGCGCGGTGAGGCGGGAGAACGCCAGGTCAAGGGTGCGAAGATCGCCATAGCCCAGGGACATAGCGGATTCTGCGGACAGCACCAGTGTGTGCTGGTGCTCGGCAACTGAAAGACGGAGGAAGATATGAAACGAAATGTGGCCATCATCGGCGGGGGTCAGACGTTCCATGCGGCCCGGCGACATGATGTCGATCAGGCGGAAATGGTGAACGAGGCCGTACGTGCCGCACTCAATGACGCCCGGATGACCATGGATGAAATCGACCTGGTCATTCTCGGAAATATGGAGTTCTTCGAAGGCACCCACATGACGGATTGCTGGCTTGTGCATGGGACGGGCGCCTACGGAAAGCAGGGTCTCAAGATCACGACGGGAGGAACGGTCGGCGCCACCGCGGTCGTCACGGCAGCCCATCATGTGGCAAGCGGACTTTTCCCCAGGGTTCTGTGCATCGGTTTCGAGAAGCAGGAGGAGGGAGACACGGGAGCGATTCTCAGCGGCGTGGCCCATCCCTTGTGGGGCCGCTCTCTCGCCGGTGCGGCGGTAGGCTATTTCGCCATGATGGGCTCGTCCTACATGGCCGCGTGGGGTGCCACGGAGGAGCATTCCGCCATGGTTGCCGTCAAGGCGAGACAGAACGCGAGAAAGAATAAGTATGCCCATCTGAAACTCGATATCGGCATCGAGGACGTCCTCAATTCCCGGATGCTCTCCTGGCCCATCCGGATGCTGGACATGTGTCCGGCCTCCAATGGCGCCTGTGCGATGATCCTGGCGGATGAGAAGACGGCGAAGGCACGATGCAAGAAGCCGGTATGGATTCGTGCCATGGACACGGCCCATAACGAGCAGTTCGAACTGGATTGGCGTGATGTGAAAACGACACGCCCCATCTTTTCCAGGACCTGTGCAAAACGTATTTACAGGAAGCTCGGTGTCCAGAAGCCGTCCGAATATTTCGATGTCTTTGAGGTGTATGAACCCGCCACATGGTCGGAGCTTGTATGGTACGAAGACCTTGGGCTCTGCGCCCCGGGAGAAGGTTTCCGCCTCATTGAAAAAGGGGTGACGGAAATCGGAGGTGCGATACCTGTCAATCCTTCCGGCGGCGTGTTGTCCACGAACTGCATCGGCGCATCGGCCATGCTCCGCGTCTGGGAAGCGGCCCTGCAGATCCGGGGAGATGCCGGAGAACACCAGGTGCCCAAGGATGTCCGGCGCGCGCTCACGACGGCCTACGGCGGCACCAACTGGACGGTCATGACGGCCCTTTCCAGGACACTGGATGATTAAGGAGGAAACCTATGGCAACAAAAATTCAGGAACCGATTTCCATCCCCATGACGGTGAGCGTACCGTATCGTTTTGCGGCGGGATCATATCTGACAAAATGTCTGATCGGGCTTCGTGATCATGGCACGCTCTTCGCCGTAGAATGCCCGAAGTGCAAGCGTGTCCAGCTTCCCCCGCGTATCGTGTGCGCCACGTGCCATGTCAGGAATGAGCGCTGGGTGGAGTTAGGTCTGGAAGGAACGCTGGTCGCGTTTACCATCATGTATCTGCCGTTGACCGACCCCACGACGGGCAAGCCGCATAATCCCCCCTTCGTATACGGAACCGTGCGGCTCGACGGCGCCACTTCAGTCCTGGACCATTTCATCAATGTGGAGCCCGATCTGGAAAAGATCAGGGTGGGCATGCGATGCCGGATGATCCTGCGCCCGCAGGCTGAGAGGATAGGAGATCTCAGCGACATCCTGTACTTCGATCCGATACCGGGCTAACGCACCACGAAGAGCGAATGCCTCAACCTATTGAGAAAGGAGATATGTGGCATGGAAGAAAAACACACCACGGATACGTTCGAGGTGGATCAGCGACTCACGGCCCATGGAACGTACTGGGCAGGCAAGATGGGCACCCGCTTTTACACTGCCCTGAGGGACCAGCAAAAGATTCTGGGAACACCATGCACAACCTGCAATAAAGTCTTCTGGCCTCCCCGTTCAATCTGTACATTCTGTTTTTCCGAATTGAAGGACGTCGTTGAAATCGGTCCGCGTGGTACCGTTGAGACGTTTACGCTGGTTACCTATACCGAACCGATTCATCCCCGGACTGCACCATTCCTCTATGCAGTGATCAAACTGGACGGCGCCGACACCGGCATGGCCCATTTTCTTGATGAAGTGGAAATCGACAAAGTCCATATCGGCATGCGCGTGCAGCCGGTATTTGCAAAAGACCGGAAGGGCAACATTCTGGACATACAGTATTTTAAACCCATTTGACCGAGGAGACGTTCCATGGAGGAAAAAGAAAAACGTTGCTACCTTGCCTCGTTTGAAGGTGAGCGGCGGGCCGAGCGGAATCCCGTAAACTACCAGCGCAGGGACGATGCGCACCACATCTATCAGGGTGATGAGTACTATGAGTGGTGGTATATCGACTGTTCGTTCGATAACGGATATCACATGGTCTTGACCTATCACTACATGAACGGATTCCTCAAACCCATCATTCCCACCACACAGCTCATGGTGTATCGGCCTGACGGGAAACAGACGCTTCGCATGGCCGCCTGGAAGCCGGAAGAAATCCAAGCCGGCGCCGACTGGTGCGACGTAAAGATGGGAGACAGCTGGATGTGTGATAAGGGCAACGGGGTCTATGATTTGTCCATGATCATCAACGGCGTGGGGGCGCAACTCACGATGAAAAGCATTGTCCCGGGCTGGAAGCTGGGCGCAGGATTCAATTACAAAAACGAGGAAACGGGCGCGGTTGCCGGATGGGTGGTGCCGGTGCCGCATGCGGAGGTGGAAGGCGAACTGTATCTGAAGGGGGAAACCCTGCAGGTTAAAGGTACTGCGTATCATGATCATAACTGGGGGAACCGGCGGTTTTACCGGATTTTTTCTTCATGGTACTGGGGGCGGATTCACAGCAGCCAGTATACGGTGGATTACGCATGGGTGTTCCCGCGGGACCCGGAAGCCCCCATCTTCGCTCCCCTTCTCATTGCGAAGGGAGGGGAGATCGTCCTGTCCACCAACATCATGAACACCGCGTTGAATGATATTGTTCGTGATCCCACGATACAGCAGGACTATGCAAGAAACCTTGTTGTCTCGACAGACAACCTGGGTGTAAAGATGAACCTGACCATCGACACGACCCGCCTGGTGGAAACGATGCAGCTTCCTCAGGCGGCGGAATGGAACCAGTATTATTTCCGTTTCCTGGCGGATTACCGCATGGACATTGAGATCGATGGAACAAAGGAAACCATAGGGGGCGAGATGCTCCATGAATATATGGTGCTGTAAATCAAGATGAAAGAGAGGGCTGCAACGACATGAACGATGAAACACGCTACGACGCCATCGTCATTGGTGCCGGTGTAGGCGGGCTCGCAGTGGGCACACTCCTTGCCCGGGAAGGGAAGAAGGTACTGATTCTTGAACAGCTCGATCGGCCGGGGGGTCGTGCCCTGTCCGTCCGTGGTGAAGAGATCGCCGACAGGGGACTTGACTGGTACAGGAAACTCCTTTCTTCCCAGTATACGTACATTGCCGGTTCCGAACCGGATCTGGAAACAATTATCAAAAAGCGTCTTCTCGACGGGTATACCCTCGATATCGGATATCACGCCATAAGCGCCAACGGCGCCGGATACATGCTTGATTTCGAAGACTGCATCGGGGGGCTCCCTGAAGTGGAGAAGCATGGCGCCCATTTCGGCAGCCACTATAAAGGAAAGATTTACCGTGACGTGGCAGGTTCTTCCATTGATCCGGAACTCAAGCGGATTGCAAAAGAAGGACGAATTCCTTATTTGTCATTTTATACGGATCCCTATGGATTGTCCGACGATGATATCGATGAGCTGGAAAAGGTGTCCTTCAAGGAATGGGCGGACAAGAAGGGCATATCGAAAAGCGATGTCATCTTCAATCACCTCCACACAGTCAGCACACTTTTTTCGACCATTAACGACCCCGGCGATATCTCGATAGGAGATATCTTCCGATATTTCAAGCATGCATTCCTCCCAAAACTGCACAGGGGCGTCCTGGGCTGGGCGGGAGGATTTATCGGCCATGGAGCCATGGAATGGTCGAAGGCCGTTGCACAAAAAATCCGGGATCTGGGCGGAGAGATCCGCTTTGAGGCGCGGGTCACACAAATTCTCGTGGATCAGGGCAGGGTGAGCGGCGTGCGGGTTGAGCTGCCGAAGGGAGAAACAACGTTCCAGGCTGATATCGTTATCAGCAACATTCCCGCCCAGCACACCTTCAAAATCATCGACCGGAAATATTTTCCCGAAGCATGGGCGACCAGAGTTGAGACCATGTACGGCTACGGCAGCTATGTTCCCTATATGGGACTGAACAGGCTCGTGATGCCGGAGGGGGAAGCAAAAATGGGACTCAAGAATACCTGTGTCCTGCCCAAGTCGGAAGGCTTTGATTATGATGTCTACATCTGCTGGAATATCCAGTCAGCCGTGGATCCTTCCGTGGCGCCGGGGGGAAAGTACCTGTATACGGCGTACCTGCCGGTCACGGAAAAAGAGGCAATGAACCGTAAGCTGATCAGCAAGATCATGCACAGGCTTCCGGAATTCATGGAGGAGATATACCCCGGTTTCAAGGCCAGCATCGATTGGAAGCTTGACCTTGTCTGCTGGAAGCTCGAAGGTGTCGCGAAGAGCATCTCCCAGGCCGGCACACAGAAAGTGCCGGTACGGTCGGAGCATGTCAAGGGGCTCTTCTTTGCAGGTGATACGGCCAAGGGATACGGTGTGGCCATGGACTGCGCCATCGCGTCGGGGATGATCTGCGCGGGTGAGATCCTGGGCAAGGACTTCGGAATCCGTTAATCTTAAGAAAGGTGGAAACTCATTATGAAACCAGATGATGTGGTCATTGTCAGTGCCGTTCGAACTCCTTTCGGCAGATTCGACGGTGTGCTCAAAACCGTTCTGAGCATGGACCTCGGTGTGCTCGCACTCAAGGAAGTGGTGCGGCGGATCAATCTCGATCCCGCACAGGTGGATGAAGTCTATTACGGCACATGCATTCCCGCCGAGTATGCCATTTATACCAATGTTCCCGCCCGGCAGATTACGCTCCTGGCGGGATTCCCGGAGAATAACATCTCGCTCACCATCGACCGCGCCTGCTGTTCATCCATGACGGCCCTGCGGCTTGGATGGAGAGCGATCAAATCGGGAGCGGCGCAGATTGTCATCGCCTCCGGCGCTGAAAACATGGGCAACGTTCCGCTCATCGCCAGTGCGGAAAAAACCCGCTGGGGAAGCCGCCTCGGAAACGTGCCACTCGAAGACGTGCTGTTCGAGCTCGGCTACAGCCGCAAGGGATTTGCGCCGGTGGCCACCGATGCAGGCGAAGTGGCCGTCGAATACGGCGTCACCAGACAAAAGCAGGACGAATGGGCCATCCGAAGCCACCGGAAATACTTCGAGGCCTTCAAAGCGGGAAAATTCAAAATCGGCGAGGAACTGATGCGCCTGGAAATTCCCCAGAAGCGGGGCGATCCGATTGTGCTCGAAAAGGATGAATCTCCCAGGGAGAATCTTACCCTGGAGAAGATGGCCGCGCTGAAGACCGTGTACGGAAGCCCGACCGTCACCGCGGGCAATGCCCCGGGCCTCAATTCGGGAGCATCGGCGGTGGTGATCATGGCACGGCGGAAAGCTGACGAACTTGGACTGGAGCCGCTGGGAGAAATTGCAGCCTGTGAGCCCGCGGCGGGATCGCCCAAATACATGGCTTGCGTCCCGGCCCAGACCATCGACAAGATGCTTGCCAGGACCGGCCATGCCATCGGTGATATCGATCTCGTAGAAATCAACGAGGCCTTTGCCGCAGTCACCCTGGTATCGCTCAAGATGCTGGCCAAGGACGATCCGGGCAAGTGGCAGGAGCTCCAGGACAAGTCGAACGTGAATGGAGGCGCCATTGCCATCGGACATCCGGTAGGGGCAAGCGGTGCGAGGATCACCATGGCCCTTCTGTACGAGCTTCGGCGGCGAGGCGGCGGCCTCGGAGTTGCCGCCATCTGCGGAGGCCTTTCGCAGGGGGAAGCGCTCCTTTTGAAAGTATAACTGACGGAAGAAGAAAAAAGAGACAGGGGAAGCCAATGGGAAGAAAAGTGATTGTCACCTGCGCACTGGTCGGTTCGGCGACGCGCAAAAATCAGAACCCCAGTACGCCCTATGACATCGGCCCTCGACCACGATCCGGTAACTCCGGATGAAGCCCGGGCGATCATGGGGACCACCAGGCGATGAAAGAAATCAACATGCATGGAGAGGAGCGCATATGACTGAATGGTTAAAAAGCGTTGAACCGTTGACACTGAAGGGGCAAATCGCCGTTCCCTATACATGGTGGGTCGGTGAGACGGGCGGCAGGTTCATGGCTGCCCTCAGGGACCATCGGAAGATTCTCGGAACAAAATGCAGCTCCTGCAAAACGGTGTATGTGCCGGCACGCAAGAGTTGCGGCCGCTGCTTCATTGACATGGAGGAGTGGGTGGATATCGCCGATGAGGGCGTCATTCAGGCCTATACGATCGTGCATTACGGGCATCCCGTGCAGCCTGCAAAGCCGCCGTTCGCGTACGCACTGATCAGGCTCGACGGGGCCGATGTGGGCTTTCTGCACGTGATAAAAAAAGATCTGGACAGGATCAAAAACGGCCTCAGGGTGAAGGCAAAATTCAGGGCGGAGCGAACGGGGACCATCCTTGACATCGACTCCTTTGAACTCATGTAGGCGCCTGTGGAGGAACTGAAATGGACAAAGCGGCAATAGTCGGAGTCGCGCAGATAAAATATGAAAGAAGAAAGAAGGACCAGATCTTCGCCGATATGGTGTTTGATGTGACCCGGGAGGCCCTTGATGATGCAGGCCTTACCATCCATGACGTGGACAATGTCGTCACGGTGTCGAATGACTTTTTTGACGGCCGGACGATATCGGGCATGGCGGTCGGTGATGCGTGCGGGGGCCAGGACAAGAATATCTCGACGGTTTCCGGTGACGGCACGTTTGGAGCCTTCTACGGCCTCATGCGGGTCCTTTCCGGATACAAGGCCACCATCGTCGTCGCGCACTATAAAGGCAGTGAAGGCGATATCAATATAACGACCAACGGCATGTTCGACCCGGTCTTTCATCGCCATCTCGGGATAGACGCCGTATCCTCGGCGGCTCTGCAGGCGAACGCCTATATGACCAGATACGGCATACGTGAAGAGGATATTGCGCAGGTATCAGTGAAGAATCACGGCAACGCAAAGAATAATCCCTTCGCCCAGCTTCCGATGGATATCACAGTAAATGATGTCATGAAGTCGAGAAAAATAGCTGAGCCGCTGAAGCTTCTCGACTGCTGTCCCATCAGTGATGGGGCTGCGGCGGTCATTATCGCGGGCGAGGACATTGCAGCAAAATGCAGAAAAAAGCCCGTGTGGGTGAGGGGAGTCGCGCACTGCTGCGAGGAATATTTCCTCGGTGACCGTGACCTTTCCAATCCGGTTGCGCTGCGTGAAGCGGCAACGCGGGCATACGCGATGGCAGGAATCAGGAACCCGATCGAAGATATCGATGTGGCCGAAGTGCTTGAGCCGTTCAGTTACATGGAACCCCTGTGGCTTGAAGGGCTGGGGTTCTGCGAACCGGGAGCGGGCTGCAGTCTCATCACAAAAGGAATTACCGTCATGGGTGGGAAGCTTCCCGTCAATCCATCCGGCGGCGCACTGTCGGCAAACCCTGTGCTTGTGGCCGGGCTTGCGAGGCTGATTGAAGCCGCGCTCCAGGTCCGGGGCGAAGCCGGGGCACGACAGGTGAAGAACGCCGACACGGCGCTCGCGCAGGGCTTCAACGGACCGTGCGGTCAAAGCCACTGCGTGTGGATCATCAGCGGGACGAAGTGAGGTGACCAATGGCACGAAGAGTAGCTATCGTAGGAACGGGACAGACATACCACAAGAGCCACAGGCCTGATGTGACGTCGCGGGAAATGATCAAGGAAGCCGTGTCAAGCGCGCTTGCCGATGCCGAACTGACCATCAGGGATATCGATGCCATTGTCATCGGCAATATGGACCACTTCGAGTCCATCAACTACGTTGACACCTACAGCGTTGAAGGCTCCGGCGGCGTGATGAAGCCGATCATGAAGGTGACGACCGGCGGCACCACGGGGGCGACGGTGGCAATCGCGGCATACTACCATGTGTCTTCAGGTTTCTTTGACAGGGTGCTGGCGATCGGATTCGAGAAGAACTCCGAATCGGATACCACGGGAGCAATCATCACCTGCTCCGATCCGGTGTGGGATCGGTTCTCGTATTCCGGGGCGATACCGAGCCTTGCCACGGAGGCAACGGCATACATGGAGAAGTACGGTGCGACCCAGGAAGATGCCGCGCTTATCGCGGAGCGGGACCGCGGCCATGCGATGAATAATCCTTACGCGCACCTGAGGCGGCCCCTTACCGTTGCGGATATCATGGCGTCGCCGATGCTTGCGTATCCGATCAAGCTGGGTGACATCTGCCCGAGATCGGATGGCGCCTGCGCCATCGTGCTGGCGGCTGACGGTATAGCCCAGAAAATTACCGGCAAGCCGGCATGGTTCAAGGCCGCCGCCGTGAGACATACCTACACCTGGTTCGGCGACTCCACGGATTATAACAAGGGACTCGTATCGATGCAGCGCGCCTCAAAGGACGCCTATGCGCAGGCAGGAATCACGAAGCCCGTTGACGAGATCGATGTGGCGGAGCTCTATCTTCCCTATACGTGGGCCGGCCTCAAGTGGATTGAGGATATCGGATTCTGCGGTCCCGGGGAGGCCTCGAAATTTGTAGGCGACGGGCACACCCACATGGGCGGCAAGCTCCCCATCAACCCGTCGGGGGGCGTGATTTCAACAAACTGCATCGGGGCAACAGCCCTGCTCCGGGTTGCGGAAGCGGCCATCCAGGTCATGGGCAAAGGCGATACAAGGCAGGTCCCCGATGTCAGGAATGCCATCGCCACAGGATTCGGCGGCTGCTTCTGGAGTGATATCGTCATTCTAAGCTCAGAGAGACCATAACAGGAAGGGGAACAACCATGTCGACACAGAACAGGCAAGGTGAACTGATGCAGTTAACCTTCGCATACCCGATGCCGTACGAATGGTCCATCGGGCTCTACGGAAGCAGGTTCTTTCAGGAAATAAAGGAGAAGAGACGTTTCATCGGCATCAAGTGCAATGGCTGCGGTATGGTGTACGTTCCGCCGCGCCGTGTGTGTGGCCCCTGTTTCAAAGAGCTGTCAGAGCTCGTTCCTCTGTCCGACACGGGCGTGATAACGGCGTTCTCCGTGGTGAATTATCCTTTTATCGATCCGAACACGGGACTTCAGCGACCCATTCCCTATACGTACGGCTATATCAGGCTCGACGGCGCCGACAATATCTTTTCACACATCATCAATGAAACGGACCTCGGCAGAATCCATGTCGGGATGAAGGTGCGGGCGGTATTCAAGGAACCCGATCGAATGCAGGGCAACATCCAGGACATCAAATATTTTGATATCATCAGCTGAATCGTGGATATGCATTCACCGACACTAAGCTCTGCAGTTGCGACGGGGGGCAGATTCCGCTGGTTCATTGTCGCATGGTTCTTTCTCATGCTTCTCATCGTGTATATGGACAGGGTGAACCTGGCCATGGCAGCGCCGCTGATCATGAATGAATTTAACCTGAGGCCTTCCATGCTCGGCCTCGTGATGAGTGGCTTTACGATCGGATATACGATACTGCTCTTCCCCGGAGGATTCCTGGTTTCACGGTTTTCCGCCCGGAAGATCCTGGCGGCCATCATGGCGCTGCGATCAGCCGCAAGCGTTCTTACGGGATGTGCGTGGGGTTTTGTCAGCCTCATGGTCTTCAGGATCGGCTTCGGGCTGGCGGAGGGTCCCATGCTGCCGGCCATCAATGCCACCGTCAACCACTGGATGCTCAATCGTGAAAAAGCCACCGCGGCGGCGCTCTACATCACGGCGCTGCCTCTGGGCATCATCTCTGGAAACATTGCAAGCGGCTATGCCATCAATGCGTTTGGCTGGCGATTCATGTTTTATGTGTTCGGCGCACTCGGTCTTGCAGCGGGGGGCCTGGGCTGGATCATCATTCGGGACACACCGGCGGAACATCCTGCAATCTCGCGCCGGGAACTGGAGCGCATCGAAGCGGACTATCATCCCGCGGTCGACGGGTCGCCCGGCGGCTCCACGTTTCGCCAGTTGATGAAAGATCCCTGGTTATGGGTCAATGCCGCCTACAACTTTTTCTACAGCTTTCCCTTCTGGGCCAATCTGCACTGGCTGCCGACCTATTTCGTGATGGCGAGGGGCACCTCTATTCTCAAGTCGGGATATCTTTCCTCCGTGCCGTGGATATCGGGTCTGCTGGGGCTCCTGGTGCTCGGCGCCCTGTCGGACAGAGTCGGGAGAAAATATCGCGGCAATTGGATGGCTGCCTGCCAGTTTTTATCCATCCCTTTTACGGCTTATGCGGTCGTGACCCCGTCGGTTATCATCAGCCTGGTATGCTTTTCCGTTTCTTTGTTTTTTGTCCTGGGCTCGATGAGCATAGGTACCGCCCTCATCTGGGAACTCTTCGACAGGGCCGACGTGGCCAAGGCCTACGGGCTGCTTGCGTCATGGATGACGGGGGCGGGTATTCTCGCGCCCTATATTTTGGGCATCATCCTCGAGAAAACCAATTCATTCAATATGGCCTATTATATTTTTTCCTGCTGCGCATTTCTGGCAGGCTGCACTGCGGTGGCACTGCATGTCAGGGAACGACGCGTCAGGGAAATGAGGATTCATCGAAGTCATGAAATGCAGACGGCTTCAGCTACGTAGCCGGGAAAGGAAGCCATGAAAAAGAAAATTGACACCATTATTATCGGAGCCGGGATTGCCGGATTGGGAGTGGCAGCCATCCTGAGCAGGGAAGCTCACCAGAAAGTCCTCGTCATTGACCGTTTTCCAAAGTCCGGCGGACGCATGATGAGCTATGATGGATATCCGGCAAAAGGATGGCGCATTGAAATCGGCCTGCACATGATCGAGCTGGGTGAAAAATCTTCCTGCGATGCCCTCAACCGGCGAGTGGGGAAAACGGTATCATGGGGGCCGTTCAGCGATACAGTCGATATCTGGAACGGAGAGAAGTTTGTCAGCGTCGCCGACCTCGTTCCTATGAGCCGGGAGGACAAGGTTGCCTTCCGAAACCTTGTCCAGAAGATTGCCACCCTGAAAGATCATGAGATTGAGGCATGGGATAACCGCTCCCTTGAAGAATGGCTGGCAGAGCATGTCGAGCAGCCGCCGGTGCGGGAGCTCTTTACAGACCTGGGAATGATTATGACCACCATTCCCCGGGCCATTGACATGGCAGCCGGGGAAGTCCTGTACATTGCCAGGGATAATTTGCTGAAGACGCAACAGGTCCTGCAGGCCAGCTTCCCTCTCGACGGCATGGAGGGGGTTACAAGGGGTCTCGCCGAAGTGGTCCGGGACGCAGGCGGAGAGATCCGGCTCAACTGCGACGTGCAGGAAGTCGTCATCAAGGACGGCCGGGCCATCGGAGTCCGCATTCCCACCGGGCGCCATCCCTATGAAGAAGAGTATCGCATCCCGGAGACGGAAACCATTCATGCGGATCGTGTGGTGTGTGCTTTGCCGATCTATCAACTCCAGAAGCTCCTCGATTTCAACTCCGATACAAGCCCTCTCCCGCGGTGGTGGCGAAAGCGTATCACTGACATTCAGCATGAAGTGACCGGTCTTATCGGGTTCATGCTTGGCCTTTCGGAACCGGTCGTTGACCCGGCGAAGAAATGCTTCTTCTCTGCTTTGAAGACGCGGCATGCGGGTTTTCCTTTCCAGGGATTCCCGGCCTCCAATTTTACCGATCATGTCGCACCTCCGGGCAAACAGCTTCTTCATACGGACATCGTGGTCGAGCACGAAGAGGCCTCGGACAAATTCAAGCGGGAGAGACTCCTTGCCCTTCTATGGGAGGACCTCAAGGATATGTTCCCCGGCATTGAAGGCAAAATGGAATGGCGCCTGCCATACTATGTGGATGGGTGCGATGGTCTTGCCCGGCAACCGGGCCTGGTGGGCAATTTCAAACCGGGCCTGAAAGCTCCGGGCATTCCAAATCTTTATTTTGCCGGCGATACGTATCTGGGCCGCGGTCTGGCCATCAACAGCGCCGCACTGAGTGGAATGAACTGCGCGGATCTCATCCTCGCAGAACTGAAAAAAAATAAATGAAAGGAACGGGTCATGATTAAGAAACTATGCGTTATCGGCGCAGGAACGATGGGAGCCGGCATCGCCCAGGTCGCTGCAGAAAACGGTATCGAAGTGGTCCTGCGGGATACGGAAGATGCGTTTGTTCAGCGGGGAGTCGGGATCATCAGGAATTTTATCGGCAAGAAACTTGAAAAGGGAAAGATTTCGCAGGATGCTCATGATCAGATAATCGGCCGTGTCCGGGGGACGACAAATCCGGAAGAGGGCTTTTCCGGCGTCGATATGGTCATCGAAGCTGTCTTCGAAAGCCTGCCTCTCAAGCAGAAGATCTTTGCGGAAGCCGACCGTCTCTGCAATCCCGGGGTCATTCTGGCATCCAACACATCGACCTTGAGTATTGCGAAGATCGCTTCGGAAACTGCAAAGCCCGAGAGGGTCATTGGAACCCATTTTTTCAGTCCCGTCCCTGTCATGCGCCTGGTGGAAGTCATCCGTGGAGATAAAACCGCCGATCGTGTTGTCACTGCCACCCTGGATTTCTGCAAAGCCATCGGGAAAACCCCCATCCTGGCGAAAGACATTCCCGGCTTCATCGTGAATCGTTTTCTATGCCTTCTTTACAACGAGGCGGCCAACCAGATCCATCAGGGACTGGCCACTGCGGAAGACATAGACCTGGGCCTGAAACTTGGCTCCAACCATCCCATGGGACCGGTGGAGATCATGGACCTTGCCGGAGTGGACGTGGTCAACAATGCGCTGAAGGCCATGTATGAAATGACCGGCGAAGAGCGGTATAAGCCATCCCCGATTTTCGAGGAGATGATCCGGGCCAACCGTCTCGGCCGGAAAACCGGGCGCGGCTTCTATGAATATGCAAAGTAGGTAAGGCCGAAAAATTTCAGCACCGTAAAACAATAAGGGGATAACGACGGGGTATCCGGGAGTTCCTTGTTGAGGATATCGATATTACCACATTATAAAACACAAAAAGGCAGGGTCAAAACAGCCCTGCCTTCATTATATTGATTTCCGATTAATGTTCCAATGAATTTCTTGACAGTGGATGAAAATGAATGGTAAACGGCTATACCCTGCAAGGGACTGTCGACACATGAGAACCCACAGTGGACGCAATCTAAATATCATCGTTGCCGCGTTATTCTTTTTTACGTCGCTGGGGCTGGCCATTCACCATGACGACCTTCCCTTCCAGTCAATTTCCTGTTCGACATGCAAGGTTAAAGGCGCGGCCACAGGTACGCCTCAGAAGATAAAAACGGATTTCAGCTTTTCAGTAACGGTTAATCCGTCCCTTGTTGCAGAGGCATGCCTCGTTTATTCGGGCAGGGTCCCCGAGGCTGTCGTGTTCCACTCGTCATCAAATTATTTCTTTGCCTTCAACAACAAAGCCCCTCCGATCCAGCTCTAATACCATCCTTTTTATATCGCATTCAATTAGAAGAGGGGATTTCTCAACGACTTGTTCGATTAAAGTGATGCAGGTAACAAACGCATGGATGTGCAGATAAGAAAAACCCGGGTTGCGCTTCTGTCAGTGATTTCCAATACGGTTCTCGTTGTGATGAAACTCGTCGTGGGAATCATGATCAGCTCGGTTTCCGTCATCTCCGAGGCCATTCACTCCGGGATGGACCTGGTAGCGGCGCTCATCGCCTGGTTCTCCGTCAGGACATCCAGCAAGCCTGCCGATGACGATCATCCGTTCGGTTATGGGAAGATCGAAAATGTCTCGGGTACGGTTGAGGCACTGCTGATCTTTCTCGCCGCCGGATGGATCATCTATGAAGCCGTCAAGAAGTTTATCCATCCGGAGCCCATCGAAACGGCCTTTTGGGGCGTCGGGGTCATGCTCATCTCGGCCGTCACGAACATCATCGTTTCCCATACGTTATTCAAAGTGGGCAGGGAAACGGACTCTGTAGCTCTCCAGGCCGATGCATGGCATTTAAGAACGGATGTCTATACCTCGGTCGGTGTCATGGCGGGCCTTGCGCTGATCTGGCTGGGGCAATGGATATTTCCAGGTTATGACCTTAACTGGCTGGATCCGGCCTGCGCCATTGCCGTTGCGCTCCTGATTATCAAGGCGGCATACGAATTGACGATACAATCCGCCCGGGATCTTCTTGATGCAAATCTTCCCGAGATAGAGGCAAACTGGATAAGGAATCTCATCGAATCCCATTGCGAGGCTGTCAGGGGATATCACAATCTTCGAACGCGAAAAGCCGGACATTACAGGTTTGTAGAATTCCATATTCAGGTTGATCCTCAGATGACGGTCGATACTTCACATCAACTGACGCAGAAATTGAGCAGAAAAATCAAAGAGCATCTTCCTCATTCGACAGTGACGATTCATATTGAACCATGTAACGGGGAATGCAATGAAAAATGCCTCGCCGGTTGCCTGCGATCGGAATTGGATCGTCGGAGAATCAAGAGTAACAAGAAACTACTATCTGACGCGGCGAATTAAAAACAAGTATATATCACGCGGAGAAATATTCGGACTACGGCATGAAAGCGACCGCACATGATTAAAATGATATTTTCAAGAGAAGACCGATTAAACGAAGATTCACGTGCGCGTCAGATTTATCACTACAATTAAAGGGGGAATATATGAAAGGAAATAAAGGTTTCACACTCGGTGAAATTGCCTACACAGGAAGAAATATTATATCCGCGACGTTTACTATAACAAGTGGAACGCAAACCAATCCTGCCACAATTTTATTGAGTATAACACCATGAAGAAGTTTGCAGCATTGAAAGAATGAAAGGGGGGTTATTTATATGAAGAACCCTTTTTATCAGGAAAATTAGAAATGAGGCGTGGATAATGAGGACCAACTCGGTACAACTAAAAAAAATTGCCTACCTATTCATTACTGTAATGCCCATAACAATCGGAGTAGGTATTCTGAAATTTATTTTCCATTATTTCGGCTGGGAACCGATCGGTTCAAGTCTTTTCCCCTTTCTGTCGAGTGCCTTTGCGGGCACATTTTTCATTCTCGGCTTCATGCTGGCAGGTGTGCTGTCGGATTTCAAGGAAAGTGAAAAATTTCCTTCGGACATACTCAGTTGCCTCTATGTTATTCAGCAGGAGGCAGAAATTCTCATTAAAAAGGGACTGTCTCAGGCCGCAGACATGCAATCAAAGTTATGCACGTTCATCGAAGTATTTAAACACAACTTTCTTGTCACGAAAAATGACCGAATTTTTGATCTTCTTGATTCATTTTCGGATGATTTTCTTTCAATGGATGAAAAAGGTGTTCCACCACCCTTCATGGCCCGACTCAGAAATGAACAGGCAAATCTTAAGAAAATCCTTGTGCGGATAAAAGTAATCCGTGACACAAGTTTCGCTCCCGGGGTGTATGCAGTAATAGAAGCCATGATTCTTTTTCTCACTATTTCACTTTTGCTGCTGAAATTTGAGTCCTTCGGTATCCTGGAGATGTCGTTTGTATGCCTATTTTTCTTTCTCCTCTTCTCAGTTTTCAGTCTTCTGAAAGATCTGGATGATCCTTTTGAATACCAGGAGGGAAAGGTACGGATCAATGAGATAAGTTTCGACGTACTGTTCGATTTCGGGGAACGAATCAAGAAAAGAATCGCTGATCGTCCACATTGAAGCAAATTGCGAAAGCTTCTTTTGATGAAACCAAATAAATATTACACAAAAATATATGAGGGTTTGGCTGATTTAAAATATTACAGTTTGTGGGAGTCGGGTCAGCCTACACGGAATATACCCTATTGATTCCTGTTATAAATGAGTAAATAAACGCGTTGGGATGCCAGAACCATACGGGCGAACCGAGAAACACGAGCCGGTACTTCGACAGATCGATCTTCTGTGGTGTGATCTCCACAAATTCATTTCGCCTGGGGACTGAAATAATAGAGTCTTGCGAGCCTTCCGGGACATCGAGTCGGACATAGTCGGAGTTCATCTGCTCGGATATAAGCATGCCCATGTGTGCCGTATTTCCAGAACGGGAATGAACAACCACAATACTGCCTGCATCAGGCCGGGTGATCGACATATCCGCCGGGGTGAGTTTTTGCACCGGGCCGACACAACCCAGGAATAGTACGGTGAGCAGTAAAATCAGCCATGTCCTGCCTGCAGAAGTCGCCACGTTTGTTTTCATGAGAGTATCCTTATCGTGTTTTGTTATATCATTTCCCGGCAGTCGCCTTTCGAAGAGGGCAAGCCCGAAGATGATGAGGAGAGCGGATGAGATATCCATTTCAGCCTTCCCGATTTATGACAATTGAATTATTGATGTTGTTAAGAACTTACTTTGTCATGGAGGGAGTATAAGGAAAGCACCCTTGTGAGTCAATGGCATAGTAACCGGAAGATGCAGGGCGGTGTATCAATGATCGTCTAGGAAACATGATCATTGAGGTTCGGTATCCATCCGGGAAAGGCAGGTCCATTGATTTCAGCAGCAAGACGATAATTTAAATTGACTTAGGTCGGTCATCTCATTTAGACTTTCGCGCATCTCTGGGAAAGAGGACCATAGAATTTCGATCTCACCCCACTGTGGCGCCAGGAAGTGCGGATGGCTGATGTGACCGCCCGCGGCTGTGAAACTGTCAATGGGGGAAAATCAGTTCCTTCGATATGGAAATAGAGCTGTAACCCCCGCAAAGACATGGCCCGTCGAGTTCGTCACCCATCGCTATCCGCTGTAAGAACATAACAAGGCTTTCAACACAATCCATCCAACCAACCTGCAGGATTAAAAGGAGTACACCATGCCCCTCAGCGAACAGGAAATTGCCGGGTTGCGGCAGCACGCGCGACAGCTCCGACAGGACATACTGGACGTGACGTTCTGGGCGGGAGGCGCCCATATTGGAGGAGCATTGAGCATCGTCGAAATCCTGGTGCTGCTCTATTACAAATACCTTTCCATCGATCCGAAGAATCCGGAGAAAGAGGACCGGGACCGGTTCATTCTCAGCAAGGGCCATGCGGGGGTGGGGTTCGCCGCCCTTCTGGCGCGGAAGGGATACTTCGATTTCGAGCTGCTGAAAGACTTCAACAAATTCAATTCGCCCTTCGGCATGCACCTGGACAAACACAAAGTGCCCGGGCTGGATGCCTCGACGGGTTCCCTGGGTCACGGACTCCCCATGGCGGTGGGGCTTGCGCTCGGCGCCCGGCTGCAGAAGAGACAGTGGCTCACCTATTGTCTCCTGGGTGACGGCGAGTGCAACGAGGGGTCCATCTGGGAGGCGGCGATGGCGGCCGCCCATTACAAGCTCACAAATCTCATTACCTTCGTGGACCGCAACAGATTCTCGGTGGACGGCAATACCGAAGATGTCATGGCGCTCGAGCCGTTTGCCGATAAGTGGCGTTCCTTCGGCTTCATCGTACACGAGGTGGACGGCCACAGCTACACCGAGCTTTCCCGTGCCATCGAGGCCGCGATGAAAGAGAAGGCGGCGCCGGTTCTGATAATGGCCCATACCGTGAAGGGTAAGGGAGTGGACTTTATGGAAGGCGATGTCCGGTGGCACTACGGGGGGCTCGATTCCGATACGCTGGCAAAGACGAAACAGTCCCTGGCGAGCACGGCAAAGGACTGATGCCCGCATGTGCCAAAACGCACCGGCATAGAAATAGCTATTAAAAACGGTATAATAATGTCCGCTTTTGGTCATTCCCCGACTCGATCGGGGAATTCAGAAAAGACTGGATTCCGGAGCCTGCCCCGTACCCGATACGGGGTCAAGCCCGGAATGACACACAGAGGACATTAATTTACAGTCATCAATAATTTGTCGTGAGGGAGGTATAAGATGGCAGAGGGCCTGACGTGGAATGTGTATGACGCCAATACGATGACACAGGCCGATATTTACGGCGACGTGTTATGCCTGCTTGGTGAAAAATACGACCGTATCGTCGGTCTTTCGGCCGACCTTGCCAAGTCTACGAAGATCGGAAAATTCGCTGAAAAATATCCCCACCGGTTCTTCAATGCGGGCATCGCGGAGCAGAATATGTTCGGCATGGCGGCGGGGCTTGCCCTTTCGGGCCTCGTGCCTGTCGTCTCGACCATGGCTGTGTTTACCACCATGCGTGCGGCGGAGCAGGTCCGGACCGACATATGCTATCAGAACCTCGACGTGAAGATAATCGCCACGCACGGCGGGATCTCCTTCGGGCAGGCCGGCACCACGCACCAGTGCACCGAGGACATCGCGATAATGCGCTCCATGGCCAATATGACGGTGGTGGTGCCCGCGGACGGCATCGAATGCGGCAACGCAGTCATCGCCTGCATCGAACATCCCGGCCCGGTCTATATCCGGATCGGCCGCGGGTTCGAACCGACATGCTATGAAAACGACACGTATGGCTTTGAAATCGGGAAGTCCGTGGAAATCGTCCCCGGCAGCGATATCACGCTCATCTGCTGCGGCATCACCGTACTGCAGGCGCGGGAGGCGGCGCAGATACTGAAGAAAACCGACGGCCTGAGTGTCAGGGTCATCAATATGCATACGATAAAGCCCCTCGACGCCGAGGCGGTGCGGAAGGCCATTGCCGAGACGCGCCGGATCATCACCTTCGAGGACCATAACATTTATGGGGGGCTCGGAAGCGCGGTGGCCGAAGTCATCGCCGAAAGCGGCAAGGCCTGCGCCTTTACCCGTGTGGGCATACCGGACTGTTATTCCCTCGTGGGATATCCGGAAGACCTCTACCACCACTATAAATTCGACGCGGACGGTATCGTCGGAAAGGTGAGAGAGGTTATGGGAAAAGACTTCGAAGAGGATGAAAACTGGGAGGACGGTTTCTGACATGGCACCCGACAAGGACAGAATGGCGGCACAGCTTTTTCTGCAGGCCCTTTTCCCCTTATTGAAGGTGGTCCTGGGGGATAACCAGAACATCAGAAAAAAGTTCGAGGGCGTGACTGCGAAAATTCAGTTTGTGGCGCGGGATGCCAGGCAGGGGGACCTTGGCGCCTATCTCTCGTTCAATAACGGTACTCTCGATGTGGTACAGGGCATATGCCCCGATCCCGCTATTGCGTTCAAGTTTTCCAGCGTCAAAAGGATGGCGGCCATGCTGGCAGGCAAACCGGCTCTCTTCCGCATCGGGGGCTTCTACCGGCTTGGCCTGCTCTTTAAGCTGCTCTCCCTCCTGATGACCCTCACGCTTCTCATGCCCACGGCAAAACCGAAAGATCCCGCCAAGAAACGGCTGAAAGTGAAACTTTCAATATACATGATGGCAGCTTCGCTGAGCAGGTATAACAAGCTGGGAGATCCCGAGATCAACAAGTGGACCGGAAAACAGCCCGAGCGGGTGTACCAGTTTTCCGTGACCGGTGAAGATGATATCGCCGCCTATCTGCGGGTGAAGGCTGGCAACACGCAGGCGGCGCCGGGCAGGTATACCAAGAGAAAGCCCTTCGTGCACATGAAGTTCAGGGGCATCGACGAAGCCATTCCCATACTGCTGAATGAAATCAACATGGTGAAGGCCGTCGAGAAGGGGTACCTTTCGCTCGAGGGGTCGCCGGAATACGCACGTGACCTCGGCAATTTTCTCATGAGGATTCAGACGCTCGTCATGGGGTAACCACCATCCGGGGAGGAAAGAGCAATGGCTCCATCAGGAAATATTCTCGGCATCACCGGCGCATTCGGCTACATAGGCAAGCGCCTGATGAAACGCCTTGAGCAGGACACGGAGTTTGAGCGGATAGTGTGCGTTGACATCGCGCCCGCCCCCTCCGACCTCCCGCATCGCTATGAATACCGCCAGTGCGATATCCGGGATGGAGAAAAGCTTCTCTCTGTGTTCAAGCAGGCCGGCGTCACGACGGTGATACACCTTGCCTTCATCGCCTATCCGACGCGTGACCCTCAATTCGAGTACAATGTGGACGTGAAAGGTACCGCACACGTATTGAAGGCGTGCGGGAAGACGGGGGTGAAGAAACTCGTCGTCGCCAGCTCCGATTGCGCCTATGGATTCTTCGAGGGAACGCCTGACTACCTCCCCGAGAACGCGCCGATTCGCTCGACGCCCGGGTTTCCCTATTCCGAAAACAAGGCCGAAATAGAAAAACTGGTGGCGGAATTTGCCGGCTCCAATCCCTCATGCCAGGTCGTCGTGCTGCGGCCGTGCATCGTCATGGGACCCACGTGCAGGAGCACCACCGCGAAGTCCATGAAAGATCCCGTCATCGTCGGCGTCAAGGGCTATGATCCCATCATGCAGTTTGTTCACGAAGACGACACCGCGGAGGCATTCTATCAGGTTGCCGTACGCAACGTATCAGGCGCGTTCAATCTTGCAGCCGACGAGGGGTTACGATACTCCGAGCTCGCGAAGTTTCTGAAGAAGCCTTTCGTGGCCCTCCCTCCCTGGCTGATTTATAATCTCGTGGAGATTCTCTTTCGTCTCAGGATAGTTCCTTTCGGGAAGGCTCAAATCGATTATATCCGCTACCCGCTTTCCATGGACATCACAAAAATAAAAAGGGAACTGGGCTTTGCGCCCCGGTATACCAGCAGGGAAACCCTGCGCTCCTTCATGGACGCCGTATAGTTCACCCGTCCGGATGAAATGTTTCTGAAAGAATTCAGGCATGCCTCCCCGATTCTTTGCCTGTCTGAACTTTATCTGGCATAAGCAAAAAAGCCGCGATACAATCAAGCCGAAGTGTGCACTGCCACTCTATGAAGGAACGGGGGTATATCATGAAACTACGAATTTATTTCATTGCAGTGGTTCTGCTTTTTGTCAGTGTGACGGCAGTCCACGCTCAGGAATACGGCAAGATTCGCGCCCTGCAGCAGAGGGCAATTCATGTAGTCACACTCAAGAACGATTTTGTTTCGCGGGTGCTGACCTCATACGACATCCCCCATGAACGTAATGCACAGGGTGCCGTGGTGCGCATCAACATGGACGGCCAGTGGCTGAATATAAATGCCATTGAAATTGTTCCCGTGCTCAAGGAAGCAGCCGACAAACACCAGCAGGTCACGGCGCATGAATTATTTTTCTACACGGATGACGGCATACTGGATCTGGTCTCGGAATTGATAATTCGCTGATCTGACGGCTCTGTAGAAATACCAGGAACACAACCTGAACAGGAAGAAAACGGCTCCCTTTTTCTCCCCTCTTTGAGAGGGGCTGGGGGTGTGTTGAATTTATTCAGGGATAAACCCATGTCTGTCCTCTACATCTCGAATCCCGCAATAAACAGCATTGCCAGTTCTTCTTTGCAGCGGGGACACACTTGAGCATCGCGGGAGGGATCGGCAGAATCAAGGAACGTATCCGTCATTTCCTCCAGAGGTGCCTATTCCGCTGATATCTCCACCTGATTCCGGAAGAAGGCGCCACAGGAATATGATCCATTGCGCCAATGGAAATAAAAGAACACCCCCCTGTGGTCCCCTCTCGAAGAGGGGACGAAAAAATTCTGAAAAAATATTTATTCCTTGGTATGCAGCTTCTTCAACAGCCACGCCATGTTCTCACCAAGGGTTTTCATAGTCTGAATACCTTCCTCGTCTTTGAGTACATCTCCAGGATCTCTGCCTATCCCCAGGCTCCAGTAACTCGATCCGGGCATTATCATCTGCATATAATGCAGAAACAGGTTCATGGAACTGAAGGCGGGTATGGCGCCTGCCCGCCTGACTGCGACAACAGAAGCTCCCACCTTTCTTTTGAACATGTAGTCATTGGCACGTGCGACAAAACCGCCGCGCTCGATAAACGCCCGCATGCCTGAGGTAACGTCCGAGAAGTAGGTGGGCGATCCAAGAAGAATGCCATCCGCAGGTTCCATCTTTTCCAGTATGTCGTTCAAATAATCATTTTTAACGGCACAGCGGCGGTCCTTATTCTGAAAACACTTGTAGCAGGCCTTGCAGCCGGCAATCTGGTGCCCCGCCAGCTGGATCAGCTCTGTTTTTATGTGCTCCTTTTTCAGCTCATCCAGAACCGTGTTCAGCAGAATTGCCGTGTTGCCGTCTTTCCTCGCGCTGCCATTCAGGGCCACTACTTTCATAAGTTTTCTCCCGGACTATTGATTTCGGACGTACCGCATTGCACGGCCACTCTCGCATTTCTTTTCGTGATGTCTGATAAAAGCCGGCGCGTAGTACCTATTTTATCGGTTCAGAAACTCTAAAATCATTAACAACTATTGCGTTTAAATCTATAGAACGACTTTCAAATCTGAGGATGGTTTCCGTTTCTGATAAATGTGAGAAAAAAGAACTCTATGATATCGGTAAGTGAATGCTTGCTAAGACCAATTATTTGAGAATAACAAGTGAAATCAAATCCCCCAAAAATAATATGGGCCATGAGCCTTGGGTCTTTTTTTGCGATTGGAGGCAAGCCTATGTCTGTCGCTTTAATGAGATCTGCTGCTATGAGATCTATAATAAAATTATAGATTGTTTTGATATTTACTCGTGTGAGATTTTTTTTACCGATTGATTCAGCTCTGATGATTTCGAAGATACGGCTATATTTTTTGTGAAAATTGAAATATGACCGTGCCCTTTCACGCATCCTTATAATGATATCATCAATATTGGATATTTTTTTCTCGATATTCGTCATTTCACGGACGAGATGTTCAAATACCGTGACAAGTAAATCTTCTTTATTCGTAAAGTAAATATAAAAAGTCCCCTTTGAAATGTTTAAGGCATCGGTAATGTGATTGATATGAACGGAATGATATCCCTTTGATGAGAACAGTTCGATCGCTTTCTCAATAATCCTTTCTTTTTGTTTTTCACCTTTCGTCGCGTCTTTTCTTTTATGAATTGTGGTTATTATTGCTTCTGGCGAATTCCAATATTTAGCAAAACGCAGTTTTACCTCACGTCGTATACCGGCAATGGGCATATGGTGTTCTTCGCGGAGCGTGCGTATGTATTTCAGTGCCTCTACATGAATATCTGTATAGAGAGACATGGTCTTTCCTGATTTAACAGGAGGCGGCAACAGTCCTTCTCTCAAATAATAATGAATGTTATGGCGTGACACCCCGCTTTCCTCAATCAATTCTTTGATACGCATCCAGTTTGTTCGAGTTATCTTCCGCTTGGGCATATCTATTCTCCTATAGACAAGAATCATTCTCTTTATTTATGACGCCACAATAACTGTATAGAAAAAACACACTGTTGTCAAAATATGTACTGTATATTTGAAAGCATCAGGGATTTTCTGCAGAAGAAATTTGGTGATATAAAGATTATTTTCCCTTTCAGCACCCTCTCGTCGTTAAAAAACACCCTCAAATAGGTTATCTCATGCGTAAGTTATGTCTCATTGCACTATACAGTTATGATATTATAATACTCGACAATAGATTGTCAATTAACAACATCAATGATGGTATTCGGTTATTAAAATTATATATAATAATGGTATTATTAATTAAATAGACGTTCTCGGTCATTTGATAAAAAATGTATTGACAGGCTTATTAAGCTATAATAAACTGACGCGTAAGTTCTATAAATTGTCCATCAGGGAGGTGATCATATGACTGTAATTAGTGCGCTTGAATCTATAGTCGGATCAGGGAACGTCTATTATGAAAACGATATTCTGGATGATCATTCACATGATAAGAGTTTCGTTCCGTCAATACGTCCCCGGTGCATTGTCAAACCACAGAAACGAAGCGAGGTAGAACATATTGTTAAATGGGCCAATGATACATTGACGCCATTGATACCTATAAGCTCCGGTCCCCCTCATTTTTATGGAGATACTGTTCCTCAAGCCGGGGGGTCCGTCATTGTTGATTTGAGCGGCTTGAAACAAATTATTCGTATTGACCGGCGCAATCGCGTGGCGACGATAGAGCCGGGTGTTACCTTTCCGGAGTTAATACCGGCTTTACACAAAGAGGGATTGGCCCCGCTCATCCCATTTATGCCGCGGCCATCGAAATCTGTTCTCGCCAGTTTTCTTGAAAGAACACCGATAACGGCTCCCCGCTTTCACTGGGAATCTATGGATCCGCTCTGCAGCCTTGAGGTTGTCTACGGAAATGGTGACATCCTCTGGACGGGTTCAGCAGGAGGTCCCGGCAGCATTGAAGAACAGTTACTCGCCGGGCGTGCCCTGATGCGGGGCATGGGACCAGGTCAGATTGATTTCACCCGCCTACTCCAGGGTGCCCAGGGCACCCTGGGAATCGTTACGTGGGGCACAATCAGATGCCGGCCATTATTCAAAGTGCAAAAGATGTTCCTCGCACCCAGCAGTTCTCCTGACCCGTTGATAGAAATGGCATACCAAATAACATACAAAAAACTGGGAGAAGATTTATTCATCATCAATCGATCCAATCTTGCGGCGGTCCTGGGACACACGAGAGATGAAATCAATTCCTTGAAAAAGAAACTTCCCGCTTGGATTCTTGTGTTCAGTATTGATGGTGCGGGTCTCCTGCCTGAGGAAAAGATCGCATACCAGAAAATTGAAGCCGATCAAATAGCTCAACAATTAGGGCTTAAGCTCAAGACCGCAATACCAGGGGCTAAAGCAGATGATATTTTAAAAGCGCTCGCTCATCCTTCTCAAGGGACCTATTGGAAACTGCGGTCCGACGGCGAATGCAGTGACCTGTTCTTCCTCACCACAATGGATAAGGCTCCCGGATTCATACAAAAGATGACAGAACTAGCGGACAGTCACCACTATGATTCTTCAGAAATGGGCGTCTACATTCAACCATGCGTTCAGGGCGCCAATTGCCATCTCGAGTTTAATTGTCCCTATGAGACAGACCCTCCGGATGACAAAGAGAATATAAAGCAGTTCATGACACACAG
>JAPLJO010000029.1 GCA_026388515.1 Deltaproteobacteria bacterium
GCCTGTTGTCTAATTTCCTCTTCCATCGATGATCTCCTTTCTGCAGTCAACAGCATGAGATCATCGTACACGATATTTCATGACAGGGTAACCTATGTCATGTCACATTAGGGTTACCGATGTCCTGGCATTTGGCACATATCAATTAAATTGTGCTTCTTAAAAATCTTACTCGTAAGTAGCTCCCTTGATGCATTCTTATTGGATATTAAAAATATCAGTAAGAACCATTAACACATCCCGTCCCGGCTTCGGCACCATGAATAAAATAAAAGGGTTAGCTGAGTGAAGCTGACCCTTTTTTGTTTATGAGATATGCGTGGTCAAGGGGGTCGGCAACATTTTGATGAAGACCACCCCCATACTCCCGCCTCCAGAAGTATGTTGCTAAAATAGAAAGAAGGCGAGTTCTTTATCCTGCTCACCTACGGGACGAACCAACTCAGTACCCACGAAATTTCCAATTACCCGCTTTACCACCACATCCTTTTCAATGTACTTCATGCGTTCCTGGCTCTTGATTCTAAATTCCAAGTGAAGCATGTCATTCACGTTAATTTTCACCGGTTTTATCATGAGAAATCCCATGCCATGTTTTGAAACGTCCACTATCCTCATGTCATGGGCATCATCAATATCCTTCTCGCCCTCCCGCCAGAAGAACCCCCGGAAATCGGCAACCTTGCGATAGTACCGTCTGAAATTGACGAGCACCTCCAATTTAATGCCGCAGCCTTTACATGGCAGTGTCATCCTGCATGGTTCTGCAGGCTTATCCTTGCATTGAGATATGTCAAGCGTATGCATATGCCCGCAGCTTCGACATACCACAAGAACTTCCCCGTCTTTTTTTAGTTCCGTTACTATTTTGATTAATCCATCCGATGATGTCATGTGAGGTGAACCTCGTCATTAAACAGAATTCTATTTGGAATATAAATCTTGCCGGCCTTCATGTTGAGAAACAGGTTTTTTCTGATACATTTCTTATTTATAAACCCCTTTATTCACCTTCAGAAAACCATTTTTCAATGTGATTGTCAATGATAGAGAAGCGGCAGAGGCACCATGAATAAAACAAAAGGGTTAGCTCAGATGAGTTGACCCTTTTTTGTTTATAAGATGTGTGTGGTCAAGGGGGAGGTCAATAAATATGAGCGAGATGTTTAGTTGGTGGCGTACCCCCCACTTACAATCCGAGAGAATCTGCCGTTGTCAACTCATGTATCTTTCAGAACACATAATCATCTATAGGAGTAATAAACTCAGCACCTCCAAAATTTCCCTTTGTCCATTTTACAACCATATCCTCTTCAACAACCATAACCCTTTGCTCACTCTCCACTACAAATTTCACCCGAAGTACATCATTTACATTAACTTCCATTGGAGTTATCAGTATGAACCCAATGCCATATTTTGACATGTTCATAATCGTTATGTCATATGCATCATCAGCATCTTTGTTTTCAGTGACATCATCATTCTTTGATAAAATGTAACGACCCCGAAGGGTGACATTTGTGCGATCACATTGTCTTTTTTCAATTATTCCATTTGATGATTTCATGTGATTTCCTCTTTGATTCCTGAATCGTTCTAACTACTAATAAACCCGTCCTTATTCCCATCATTCTGAGAAGCAGGGTTCTATCTTTCTAAACTGCCTTGCATTTATAACCCCCCTTTTAATGAGCTTCAGAGAACCATTTTTCAATCTGATTGTCAATGAAAGATAAGTGGCAGAGACTGTATGAATAAAATAAAAGGTTAGCTGAGTAAGGCTGACCCTTTTTTATTACGTGAGATGTGTGTGATCAAGGGGGTGGTCAATGAATTTACAACGAGACGATTATTGACTTTCTTATTCTGCTATCACATTAGGTACGTCCTGATACAAATACTCCTTCGCCCCTGCCTCCTTCAGTAATTGAATGATTTCAGGAAATTCATATTCTTGCGCATATATTAATGCGGTTCTGCCATTATTATCCTTCGTATTCACTTCGGGATTCTTAGTGAGAAGGAGCTTCACTACTTCTATATGGCCATTCGCCGAAGCTGCCATCAATGCCGTCCATCCAATCGCATTCTTCATATTTACGTCAGCACCTTTGTCGAGCAGGAGTTTCACCACGTCTATATAACCGTCTCGGGAGGCGTATATTAGCGCCGTCCATCCATTATTTATCTTTGCATTCACATCAATTCCACGGGCAAGCAATTCGCCAACAGTTGCTGTGTTTCCTCTCCGAGCAGCAGTGACTAAATCCTTGACATCATCAGCATAGGAAAAAGGTGGTGCTGCAAGAGTACATGTTGCAATTACTATTACAGAGCAGAATCTCAGAAGCCCCTTACAAAGAAAATTTCGCTTCCTTTCCGCACATGCTGTTATCATCTTATGCAGCACCTTATGATTTTTATATCCCCTGCAACTGCGATTTATATGAACCATTTTTAATTCGGATTGTCAATAATCGAAATTCTTTCCGAAATATTATTCGATGTTATCCACCCCTTGTTATCTTCACTATCGTGGTTACCTTATAATCACATACGAACGGTTATTGATTGACCGCATGGAGGATTTTGACATGAAAAAGCTTCTTTTCGGCAGTGTTCCGTTACTCGTACTGGCTGGGTTTGTCTCATACGGGTACGCGGACTGTTACGAGAGGTGGGGGAACATGATGTACTGCGGACATGGAGGAATGGGGATCATGTGGATACTATTTGTTGCGATTATCATCGTGATTGCGCTCTGGGCGGTACGTGAGATGAAAAAGAAAGATACACCTTCGCCCTCAGATACGCCGCTCGACATATTGAAACGACGCTACGCGAAAGGCGAACTCACGAAAGAACAGTTTCAGGATATGAAAAAAGACATCGAAGGGTAGCAGGCACTTTACGAATTTTAAACAGCGATGTCGAACCACCGCCGCATTTTGAAGCCTGAGTCAATAGAGATACATGGGGGGAGTATCTCTGTCATGGCTGCGGCATGCTTACCGACGGATGAAACGATGACGTAATCCCGCCACTCTCGTCAACCGCATATGTCAGATTGCCGTCGATATGTTTTGATGTCATCTGCAATCCACCTATCGTTCCGTTAAGTATCGTCAGCGTCACGCCTTCAGACTGCCTGTACCCGTTTGTCTTGAGGATATCGTACGTCACTGTTTTGTCCGGATACTCTGCAAAATACGTCTGTGCTGCGATGAATGCATCCTGGATATCTTCTTTCGCAGCTTTGTTCGCCTTCCACTCCCAGTACATCATGAAGGCCGGGACAGCGACGGCGACAAGTACAACGACGCTGACAATGATGAGTATGAGCCTGAGCGTCGACACACCTTCCTGAGCCCTTCTCTCATTGAACCTGATTAACATACCCTCTCCTGTCCATACATTTTTATCAGAGCCACATGAATAAAACAAAAGGATCAATGGTAAAGGTCAAATTATTTTCCACCACACAATAAGTCGTATCACTAATGCTCCGCACCGGCACGCCGGAGCAATTGTATGACATCCTTTCGTCCGGATTCTTTCGCATACATCAGAACGGTCTTGCCTCTGCTGTTTTTTACGTGCACCTTTGCACCCCTGTCGAGCAGGTATTGTACCATGCCGGGATACCCGTTCTGCGCCGCAATCATCAGGGCCGTCGCTCCGTCATATCTCCCGGCATTCACATCCGCGCCCCTGTCGAACAATAGCTGTACCATCTCCAGGTTGCCGTAATACACGGCCACCCCCAGAGCTGTCTGCCCGGCGCTATCCTTCTTATTAACATTCACACCGCGGTCCAGCAGTGCCCGCGCCGCGGGGAGGTCCCCCTCCCTTGCGACAACTATTAATGCATCTATGTCACTGCCATAGGAAAAAACGGGAATCACAAGAGTAATTGCCGCGATTACTATCAGCAGGCCGAATCCCGCCCCGCCATCGCAGTGAAACGCTTTTCCCCTTCCCGCAGATGATGCTCGCATCCCGCCTCCGCGTATTTCAATTGTTCCGTGCGCCTGAAATGTACCCTGTATACGATGGAAACATGGATGAATTCCATGACTGATTTTATATAACATTCATCACATTTGTGTATATGGTGCGATTCCTTAAAAAATATGCACGATTCCGCGTTCACGAGAGCCATTATTGATGAATTAAAGGAGGAAGCAATAACATTTCAGGAAAACAATACCGCTTGACATACAAAAGAAGAGATACTATTTCGATATTCATTAAAGCATGAAAGCCTGAGTTCCGGCACCGGGGAGTGATGCAATGCCCAAAAAACCACAGATCATGCAGATGGAAGCGCGCGAGCGGCTCGTCGCCGCCTTCAAAGCCCTCTCCAATGATAACCGGCTCGCCGTCTTCGAGCAGATACGCAGCGGCCAGGGAAAGGGGACCCTGGATGACGAAAACCGCGTCACTGTCTGTAACGTCGCCGAAAATTTTAATATCTCGCTTTCCACCATCTCACACCACATCAAAGAACTGAAGGCTGCCAAACTTGTCCGCTGTGAAAAGCAGGGGCAGTATATGCTTTGAGTCGCCGAAGAAGACACCGTCAGGATGATGGTGCAGTATCTTACCGGCGAGGATAAAAAGAAATAAAAACGGCACTCTATTCCCCACATAGCGACTTTCCCTCTTCGTGCCCGCCGGATTTTCACCACGGAACTTAAAAAATCGTCTTGACAGGCACCTTTCCCGTGATTACATTCCGATTAGATATTTCGATATATATAGAAATATCTAATAATACTGAGCGGGAGGACAGTACCATGTGTATGATGTGCGGTGAAAAGGGAAGTGCGGGCGAAGACCGGATGAAAGAGATGATGCAGAAGTGCGCGGACATGTTCCGTAAAAACATGACCGGGGGCGAAACGAAACACATGATGGAATGCTGCCATGCGATGTGCGCCTCGATGATGTCGCAGGGGAAGGAAGGAAAGGAGAAAAAAGATGCCGTCTGAACAACGGGAGCAGCTCAACAACTTCCATTATTCATGCTGTGCGCCCCGGACAGGGCGGAGGCACCGCACATGCATGAGTGTATGCGGAATCATGCTCATCGTGGCAGGGCTGTTCTGGCTGTTGGCCCGAATGGGGTGGCTTCCTGCCGCATGGTCTTTACCGGCCATTTTCTGGCCGGCAGTACTGATATGCTTTGGCACCTGGATTGTCGTCAAGACCATGGTGAAACGAAGCAACCGGCACCATGAATAAAGAAAGAGCCAGCCCGCAGGGAATGGAAACTCGTTGACGAACTTGCAGGGGAAGTCATTGCACTGGAAGCACCCTTCAATTTTCTTCTCTCGCGTGCAGGTCTTGATCGAACCAAGACAAAAACCCTGTCCCCCGAGCCCGGGAAACAGGGTTTTGCCGTCCGGGTGCCCCTCCGTATATCTAAAAGTGCGATAAACCCCCTTTCGGCACTCAACGACCCGCTGTATAAAGCAATAAACAATCCTATTACAAGGATGATTTTGTGGGGCATAAAATGGGTATGGCGAATGCTCATTACCCACTCCATTCTCCCAACCCGCTCTCAATAATTTGTGATAACGAATTATTTGCAATCCCCGCATTCATATGCTATGAGACGCGACGCATCTTCAAGTTACCCCCCCCTGCGGGGAATCGGTTTCCGGTGGTGCCGTTATTTTCACTTTTTTATGATGTAGCCCTTGCATTAAATGAAAGATTGATTAAAATATAGTCAGAGGAATAATTCTTTACGAGATAAGGCATCCGGGGTCGTTCCCTCCTTAAGCCCCCCTTAAGGCACCCTGGGTGCCTTCCTTATTTTAGTTGAAGCTGGATAAGATACCAAAGATGATTATTGATTGAACCAGGACAATCACGACGAAAATCATGAACGACTCAAATGCCCTCGTAGATACATCTTCCATTTCTTCATATTCGCGCTGCCACTCCATCCTGTTCCCGCACTCAACGCATCTCCGGCGATAGTAAATTGAAATTATCAGCAGCCACCATCCAAGGGTGAAGAGCACCGCGAAGAACGGCACCCATCCCACGAGATATTTGTGTTCCGTCTCTTTCAGGCAATGTGAGCAGTATTTCATGGACATGGCAACTATTACGATCCCCTGTAATGAATTAAACGCTGACGCCTCATATATTAATATAAACGGGAAGGCAAATGAAAGTTATTAATACCGGGCTGTATATCGGGGTATCGTGCCACCTTCCTTATCCTTGACGGAGATTTAAGGTTTCGCATAGTTTTCATCGCTTCATGCAAAGGGTCGGCTCTCGAGCCGGCCCTTTGCATGTGCACACGTGACGTGCGTCGACGAAGGTGGGGCTGACTCTTATTGTAACGATTTATATAGAGTTATACGGGGACTATGTGATATTTTGCGGCCATTTTCACACTCTACGAACAGCGGGGTCGCAAAGAATATGAAATTGAATAGTATCGTCAAGATTCTCAACGGAACGGTGCTGACTCATTCCTACGATGGCGATATGGAGATTGAATCATGCGGGGCCGCCGATCTCATGAGCGATGTCCTGGCATTTACCACCGAAGAGAGCAGCGTGCTTTTGAGCGGCCTCACCAACCAGCAGATACTGCGGACCGTCGAGGTAGCCAATATAAAGGCCATCGTTTTCGTCCGCGGCAAGGTCCCACCGCAATCCACCATCACCCTCGCCAATGAACTCATCATCCCGCTTATCGTATGCAACCTCAGCATGTATGAGGCCTGCGGCCTGCTGCACCGGGCAGGCCTGCCCGACAACGGCGTTGCCTCAATGGCATGACGGTAACGTCCATCAATTTAGATTTCGGCGGTTCTTATTCCAGGATTTTGTGTGATTGAGGGCTTCTTCGCTATTCCCTGAAGCGAGAGAGAATCCTCGCGAATGTATCCTTCAGATCCCTCACGGACTCATCGGTGTCTTCCTTTAAATCTTCCCAGGCCCTGCCGCTCGCCGCCTTCATTCTCTCAAGTTTTTCCGCCGCAGCGGCTCTCTTTTCCTTCAATACCTCGATTTTTTCATCGAGTTCCCGGCGCGCCTCGCCACCCAGGCGCACGGCCTTCTCTTTCAATTCCCCCATGCTCACATCCATGTCCCGGAGTTCCTGTTCCATGTTTCGCATGTAGTCGTCTTTCTCCTGAACGGTATAGCGGAGCGTCGTCTGCACGGCCTCTTTTGCCTCCCGCGAGACGTCCTTCCCGGTTATCCTCCCTTCATTGTCCGCGGATTCGTGCCTGTCACCCCACAAGAGAAAAACCGCCACGATGAAGACAATTACCACGACGAGTACGAGGAAAACCTTTTTCATGAAAGCATCCTCCGCGGGAGAGTTGTGGTTCATCCGGCGGGAAACACCGGATGTCATGAGGAAGAATCGGGTCGCATGATACCACGAATTGCCGCCATCCGCCTATAATTTGTCGGATTCAAAAAAGTGAGGATGTGGATGACGAGGAATGACGCGCAATGCAGAGGATGGACTTTTTACAATAATATGTGTTGCGCGGTGTACTGCCGGAGTTTATAATGCGCCCGCCTTTTTGTCGCCCGCGGCGGGGCATATTCATTATGGATATGATGGTTTTTATCAGGATCACTTTATGACACCAGTACAGATCGGCATCGCGAGCTTTGCCTGCCTTATCGCCCTGATGCTTGTGAGCGTCCCCGTGGGATTCGTGATGCTTCTTGTCGGATTCGCCGGCTTCGGCATCATCGTCTCCTGGGACGCATCGATGAGTCTCGTCGCCCGGGACCTCTTCGGGATGATGAGTTCCTACAACCTGACGGTGGTTCCCCTCTTTGTCCTCATGGGGCAGGTGGCCTTCCATGCGGGCATCAGCGGACGGCTCTTCAACGCGGCGCACAAGTTTGTGGGGCACCTCCGGGGGGGTCTTGCCATCGCCACCATCGGCGCCTGCGCGGGATTCTCCGCCATCTGCGGCTCCACGAGTGCCACGGCGGCCACCATGGCATCGGTGGCGCTGCCGGAGATGAAAAAATACCGCTACGACCCCGAACTGGCGACAGGCGTCGTCGCCGCCGGGGGAAGTCTTGGCATTCTCATCCCGCCGAGCACCATCTTTATCATCTACGGCATCATGACCGAGCAGTCGGTGGGAAAATTGTTTCTGGCCGGGATTATACCGGGAATAATACTCTCTCTTCTCTTCGTCGCGGTCATCTTGGTGTGGACATGGCTCAGACCGAATATCGCCCCCCTCGCCCCACGGGCGTCCTGGAAAGAAAGAATCAGGTCCCTCACGGGTGTCATGGAGACTTTCATTCTCTTCACGGTCGTCATGGTAGGGCTCTTTGTGGGTATCTTCACCCCCACGGAGGCCGCCGCGGTGGGCGCCTTTGGAACGATCCTGATTGCCCTCGCGGGGCGCAATCTCCCCTGGAAAGAGTTCATCCTGGCTCTCAAGGAAACCACCCGCATATCCTGCATGATAATGGTCATAGTGGCCGGGGCGACGGTGTTCGGGCATTTCCTCGCCGTCACCACGATTCCCATGAAGATAGGTTCATGGGTGCTCACACTCCCCCTGCCGCCCCCGCTCATCATCGGATGCATCATTATGATTTATCTTGTGCTGGGATGCCTCATGGATTCGCTGGCCATGATCATGCTCACCATCCCCATTTTTTTCCCCGTCGTCACCTCGCTGGGATATGACCCCATCTGGTTCGGCGTCATTATCGTCGTGGTGACGGAGATGGGAGTCCTCACGCCGCCGGTGGGTATCAATGTCTACGTGGTCTCTGGAGTGGCGCGCGACGTGCCACTCCATATCATCTTCAAGGGAGCCATGAAATTGCTTATCGCTCAGTTGATTCTGACAGTCCTTCTCATCTTGTTTCCCCAGATTGCACTGATTCTGCCCAGCCTGATGCGCTGATAAAACCCGTCAAAATTCACTTGCACTAATGCAAAAAAAATCCTAATTTGCGACCGCGCAAATAATCCCTATGCTTCGCAGAGTATTCGACCGCACAAGGCACTCGGCGAAGTACATTTTCCTACCCCTGAAAGAGGACACACGGGGGTGGGCATCAGGCAATTTCCCCCTTTCTATCTCCTCCGGGCAGGGGATAGGGAATATGAAATCAAGAACGGAAAGAGGGAAGCAACACGCAAGACCTGACCCCATCCAGCCATAGAAAGGAAGCGGCAATGGCCAGTATATCCGATGCAACTCAGGGGTTTGTCGATCTGCGGCGTCACATGTGGATATCCGGGATCGAGGTAGACCTCAGAAGACTGATATGGCAGATTGCGGTGACGGCGAAGTACATCTCCGCAAAAATCCACGAATCAAACCGGAAGTTCGCCGGTATGAAGAACATCTACGGCGAAGAACAGCTCGCCCTCGACAGGGCATCCGATGAAATACTCCAGAGCCAGCTTCGCTATTCGGGGTTCGTCAACGCTTACGCCTCCGAAGAGCTGGCGTCCATCATCACCATCGGAAAGGGTGATGGAAAATATTTCGTCACCGCCGATCCACTGGACGGCTCATCGCTTGTTGACACCAACCTCGCCATCGGGACGATCATCGGGATTCACCGCACGCCGGTACTCGAAGAAGGAAGAAAGAACATGGCGGCGGCCCTCTACATCACCTACGGGCCCCTCATCACCATGGTGTATTCAGCGGGCAAAGGCACCCACGAATTCGTGCTCAACCGCGAGGGAGAATACGTCCTTTCCCAGGAACATATCCGGCTGAAGGATAAAGGCTCCATCTACAGCCTCGGGGGACTGCGCAAAGACTGGACCGACCGGCACCTGCGGTACGTCGAGTTTCTTGAAGCCGAAGGGTACAAGCTGCGCTACAGCGGCGGGTTCGTCCCCGATATCAACCAGATTCTGATAAAGAAGGGCGGCATCTTCACCTACCCGGCGCTCAAGGGAAGCGCTACGGGAAAGCTCCGCCTGATATTCGAACTTCAGCCCATGGCATTCCTCTTCGAGCAGGCGGGCGGCAGTGCGACGGACGGCGAGAGGGACATCCTTGCCATCAAGCCGCAGTCCATCGACCAGCGATGCCCCATTTACATCGGCAGCCGTTTTGAAGTCGACAAGGCAAAGGAATTTCTGAACTCGTAACATCAATCGAGGTACGCGATATGATTTTCCCCAGCATCAGCGAAGTAAAAAAAGGCATTGCGGGGATTCTCGAAATCCGCGGCAATGACGTCATGGTGCGCGATGAGGCGAAGCTCACGGCGAGGCTCATCGACGACCTCATCGGGAGCGCGGTCTTCAGCGGCGACGAGGACGTACGAAACGCCGCGCGCTGGCTGATCCGGAGGGCCGGTGCGGCACTCGGCATCGTATCCTCATCCATCCAGTCTTTCTATGACGCCATGGGAGCGAAAAAGGTGACGGGGCTCACCGTGCCGGCCATCAACATCCGTGGCATCACCTACGTGAGCGCCCAGGCGGTGTTCCGGGCGGCATTGAAGGACAACGTGGGAGCTCTTATTTTTGAGATAGCCCGCTCCGAGATCGACTATACGAAGCAGCGGCCTGCTGAATATACCGCGGCGGTCACTGCGGCGGCAATCAAGACAGGGTTTCGCGGGCCTCTGTTTCTCCAGGGCGACCATTTCCAGGTGAGCGCCAAAAAATACGCAGGCGACCCCGCGAAGGAACTGAACGCGGTGAAATCCCTCATCAGCGAAGCAATCGAAGGAGGATTCTACAATATCGATATCGACGCCTCCACCCTGGTGGACCTCTCGAAGGCCACCCTCGGGGAACAGCAGGAAGCAAACTCGCGTATTACTGCCGAACTGACAGCGCTCATCCGTTCCGTGGAACCCCGGGGAATCACCATTTCCGTGGGCGGTGAAATCGGAGAGGTGGGAACGAAGAATACCACCATCGAGGAATTCGAAACCTTCATGGAGCAGTACCGGCGAATGCTCGCGGAAAAAGGCAGAGCCCTGAAAGGCATCAGCAAAATCAGCATCCAGACGGGGACGACCCACGGCGGTGTGCCGCTTCCTGACGGCTCGATTGCCAGGGTGAAGATTGATTTCGGAACGTTGGAGGCCATTTCGGAGGCGGCGAAATCCCGCTTCGGACTCTCCGGCGCGGTGCAGCACGGAGCCTCCACGCTCCCCGACGAGGCCTTCGACAGCTTCCCCCGGACGGGCACCGCGGAAATTCACCTGGCCACGGGATTCCAGAACATCATTTACGACAGCACTTCTTTCCCGCGTGACATGAAGCAGAAAATCTATGACTACCTCCGGACGGAATGTGCCGGCGAGAAGAAGGAAAAGGACACCGACGAGCAGTTCATCTATAAGACGAGAAAGAAGGGATTCGGACCTTTCAAAAGGGACCTCTGGAGCTTTTCCCCGAATATCACGCAGGCAATCGGGATGGAACTGGAGCGCCAGTTTTCATTCCTCTTCGACAAGCTGAACGTGAAGAATTCGAAGGCACTTGTTAATAAATACGTAAAACCGGTGGATGTCCCGCTCGAAGCGCCCGCGGCGCTTCGCACATAACCCCGGGCTACCTCACTCGGGCGCCCACCTTCGCATCACCATCAAAGCTAATAAGCGTGTACCCGCCTCCTTCTTTTTCCGCCGCAAGCAGCATCCCGTGGGAGGCGACACCCATGATTTTCGTAGGCTTCAGATTGACGATGACGGCGATTCTTTTACCCACGAGGTCGTGTGCCGCATAATCCTGGCCGATTCCCGCCACGATTATCCGTTCCTCGCCCACGTCGATTTTGATTTTGATGAGTTTCTTAGACTTGGGAACCGCTTCGGCTTCAAGAACCTTCGCCACCCTGATATCGAGCTTTTCGAACTCCTCGAAGGTCACTTCCTGCTTCACGTCGGTGAGCTTGCGCACCCCCGGCTCGTCTTCCTTTTCAAAGACGACCCGCGGGAAAAGCGCCTCTCCCTGTGCGAGGTGATTCCCCGGCGTGAGTCCGCCCCACTTTTGTATGTCGTCGAAGCTCGGGTCGCCGGAAATGCCGAGGCGCCGCAGCAGCTCCCGGGAGAAGTCGGGCATGAAGGGAGAAAGAATGATACCCGTAATCCGGAGGGATTCGAGAATGGTGTAGATGACCGTATCGAGGCGTTTGCGCTGCGCGGGGTCTTTCGCGAGGAGCCACGGCTCCTGTTCGACGATGTATTTATTGTTATGACTGATGAACTCCCATACGGCGGCGAGACTCCGGTGGAACATGAGCGACCGGAATGACGCCTCGACTTCGGGATAAAGTGCTTCGCCTTTCGACGCGAGCTCCCGGTCGGCGTCGGTGACGTCGCCGGGTACGGGCACCGTGCCGCCGCAGTATTTCACGGCCATGGAAAGCGAGCGGCTTACGAGGTTCCCCAGATCGTTCGCCAGGTCCGAATTGATGCGCTGTACCAGTGCTTCTTCACTGAAATTCGAATCGAGGCCGAAGACCATTTCCCTGAGGAGAAAGTGCCTGAATGCATCGAGGCCGTACTTGTCCTTCAGGTCCAGCGGTTTTACCACGGTGCCGCGGCTCTTCGACATCTTGCTGTGATCGATGTTCCAGTACCCGTGCACGTTGAGATGCCGGTACGGCTCGATGCCGGCGGCCTTGAGCATCGTGGGCCAGTAGATGCCGTGGGGTTTCAGGATATCTTTGGCGATGAGGTGCTCCGCGACGGGCCAGAGCGTGCCGAAATCGGCGCCGCCGGGATACCCGATGCCGGTGAGGTAGTTGATCAGGGCATCGAACCAGACATAGGTCACGTACTTCTCGTCGAAGGGAAGGGTAATCCCCCAGGTGAGGCGTGTCTTGGGCCGCGAGATGCACAGATCCTCCAGAGGCTCCCGTAAAAAAGCAAGCGCCTCGTTCCGGTACCGCTCGGGCCGGATGAAGTCGGGATTGTCTAGGATATAGCGCACGAGCCAGTCCTGGTACCTGCTCATGGTGAAGAAATAGTTGCTTTCCTTGCGATGCTCGGGGGTCGTCTGGTGATCGGGGCAGCGGCCCTCCACCAGCTCCGATTCCCGGTAGAAGCGTTCGCACCCGACGCAGTAGAACCCCTCGTACTCGCCGAAATAGATATCGCCCGCGTCGTAGACCTTCTGGAGAATACTGCGCACCGTCCGGACGTGGTTCTCGTCGGTGGTCCTGATAAAATAGTCATTGGTGATATTGAGCTTCGGCCACAGATCCCTGAACTGTGCGCTTATCCTGTCGGCGTACGCCTTGGGGGTTTCATTGGCCGATACCGCGGCTTCGGCGACCTTGTCTCCGTGTTCGTCGGTGCCGGTGAGAAAGAACGTGTCATAGCCCGCCATGCGGTAGAACCGCGCCATCACGTCGGCCACAATCGTCGTATAGGCGTGGCCGATGTGGGGTGATGCGTTCACGTAGTAGATGGGCGTGGTTACGTAGAAATGTTTTTTCATGTCCTTCGTCTCCGCTTACGTTCTCACTTCACGGATTCTTCAGAATTGCCTGTGTCGCCTTTGGGACGCCTGAGATCATCAATGGCAATTTCGACCTCGTTGCCGTCTTCCAGGCTCACGTAGTACTTACCGTTAAGCACATCCTGCCGCACCACCTTGCCCCTGCCCATGGGTGTCTCGACAAATTTTCCGCACTTGGGCATATCCTTTTTGTGCTCGGAATAGAATTCATGCTCGTAGGAAAGGCAGCACATGAGCCTCCCGCAGAGCCCCGATATCTTTTCCGGGTTGAGGAGCATGTTCTGCTCTTTGGCCATCTTGATTGATACGGGGGCAAAATTATTGAGAAAACTCACGCAGCAGAGTTCCCTTCCGCATATGCCGATGCCGCCGCACATGCGGGCCTCGCTCCGTACCCATATCTGCTTGAGTTCGATTCTTGTTTTGTATTTCTGTACCAGGTCCTTGACAAGCTCCCTGAAATCCACACGGTTGTCGGCAATGAAGAAGATGATGATTTTGCTCCTGTCAAACAGGCACTCCACATCCACCAGCTTCATGGGAAGACCGCGCTCTTTGATACGCTCCGCGCAGAATGCGTGCGCCTCGTCTTCCTGCCTCCTGTTATGAGCCGCCGTCGCGATATCGTCGTCCGTGGCCCTGCGCTCCACCTTCTTAAGTTTCGGGGGAAGCGGCCGGTCATCTCCGATGCGCATTTCGGCGACCACCGTGCCGACGGCCACCCTCTCTTCCGTGGTGACCACCACCTGGTCCATTTTTCTCAAGGGGATGTCGCCGGCGTCGAAGTTGTAGACCTTTCCCCTCTCCTTGAACCTGACACCCACTATTGTTCTGTAGCGTTCCTGATTTTCTTCACTCATGGTAGTTTCGGCATCCATTCCCATCAGGCTCGGGTGATTTTGAACATCATGGATTCCAGCGCAAGCTGCCTGTTCGCATTGCCGGCAATCGCCGCGGCGGCCTCCTGGACCGCCTGGATGCTCTTCAGCAGGCGCGCCGAAGGGATGCGCGCCGATAGTGTTTTTGTCGCCTCCTCCACGTCACGATGGATGAGCCGCCCCGCCTCCTGTGTCTCCCGATAGACGAGCACGTCCCGGAGCCAGCTTCTCATCACGTCGAGCCGTGGGAGAAGATGCTGTTTGTCTTCCGCGAGTTCGTGGGCAATTGTAAAGACCGCGGGCGTGACCGCACCTCCTTCCATGGAGGCGTACGCCTCCACAAACTCCTGCCTGAAGGCGCCTTCCGGGTTTGCATCGAGCTCGAGAGCCTTGCCGATGCTTCCGCCCGACGACGAGGCAAGCAGTGCCGCCCGCTCCCGTGCCATTGCGCGTGTTCCCGCAAGAAAGGCCTCCACGGCTTCGTGCCGCACAGGACTGAAACGGATTTTCTGACAGCGCGATGCGATGGTCGGCATCACCCGAGAGAGGTGCGATGTAGTGAGAATCAGGATGTTGGAGCCCGTCGGCTCTTCCAGGGTCTTCAGCAGTGTATTGGCGGCGACATCGTTCAGTCTCTCGGCGTCCACGATAATCGAGATCCGTTTTTTCCCTTCCACGGGTCTGAATTTCATCTGGCGCTGCATGTCCCTCACGGGCTCAACCTTGATAAAGAGTCCCTCAGGCTCAATGATTAGAATATCGGTATGATTGCCGTGGTCCGCCTTGACGCAGGAAGGGCATGTGTCACAGGAATCATGCCGCCCCTCGCGGCAGTTGAGGGCCTTGGCAAGCACATGCGCCGTGGTTTTCTTCCCCACTCCCTTCATCCCGTAGAAGAGGTAGGCGTGGGGTACGCGCCCCCGCTCCAGCGCACGCTTCAGAATTCGAATCTGAACGTCCTGCCCGCAGACATCGCTGAAGGCCATGACATTACCCCTTGATTAATTTCATCATGTACGAAGTGACCCTGTGATGGATCTCATCGACCGCGTCCGTTGCATCGATCACGCGGAACCGTCCCGGCTCGGCGCGGGCCAGTTCGAGATAGCCCTGTCGAATGCGTTCATGAAACGCCTCCGCCTCCCGCTCGAAGCGGTCATCATGGGATTGCCCTGCCACGGCGGTATTCCTGCCCTTTACCCGTCCCAGGCCGGTCTCCACCGGCGCGTCGAAGAGAACCGTCATATCGGGCGTAATCCCGTGGCTGGCATACTCGTTCACGCGGGTGACGAACCCGATATCGAGGCCCCTGCCGTAGCCCTGGTAGGCGATGGTGGCATCGCCGAACCGGTCGCAGAGAACCACCTTTCCCGCTTCCATGGCGGGAAGAATCACCTCTTCCACGTGCTGCATGCGGTCCGCGGCGAAGAGAAAGAGTTCCGCCCGTTCACCGATATGAAGCGATGTCCGGCCGAGAAGAATGGTCCTCAGTTCGACACCGAGCGCCGTACCCCCCGGCTCAAGGGTTGTGATGTACGGGATGTGATGCCGGCCGAGATACTGCGCGGCCTTTCTGATCTGGGTCGTTTTCCCCGATCCTTCGATTCCTTCGAATGTGATAAAAAACCCCATACCTGCAACCCGGTTACGTCGTGTGGTATACCGTTGACGAGAAGGTGGTGAGGCAGGTGAGAAAAGAGAGTCTTCGAGCGCTGAAGCCGCGTGTGCGTAAACCGGCGTATCCGTCACTCGCCGGGGATGATTGCTTCAACGGGGCATATATCGGCACAGGCACCGCAATCGGTACAGGTGTCCGGATCGATGACGTAAATATCGTCTCCCTCGCTGATGGCCCCCACCGGGCATTCATCCTGGCAGCTTCCGCAGGCTATACATTCATCGGTGATTACGTACGCCATGTCCCATTACCCTCCCATTCACAATGTATTCGTCGCAACGTCCGCCGCCGCACGAGTTATTAACGGATATGGTATCATCCACACTCCGTAAGCCTCTCAATGAGGCATTTCGTCAAGCATTTCGCCGACCACGGTGCGCGCCAGGTCCTGAAGGTCGGGCTTGATGAACCAGTAATCCTTGATTGTGTGATGTCCGGCACGCCAGACAATCATACCCGTCTCGGCCTGCACGAGAATCATGCTGAGCCCCACCCTCGCAACCTTGTCTCCCTCCGCGGTGGTGTATGTCCAGGAATCGACGCCGGCTACGAGAAAGACATCGATTCCGTATACGATACCTATTTTTTTACTGAGTTCGGGATCGGAAAAATTGAGCTTGTCGAGCTTGTCGAGATAACTCACGATCATGTCCTGCACATCACTCCGAGCGATCATTTCGGCCCGGATCTTGTCGGGAGGAACAACCGTGGGGAACCACGCTTTTTCCTGAAGGACACCGGCAATAATGCCGTCGGCCACATCGGTCGCCTCGACATACGCGCCTTCATCCACGGGCAGTACACCGATTGACGCGGGATGAAAGTCCTTGATGTCGTCGGAAACACGTGAATAGCGGATGCCCCCGCATGCCGCCAGCATCATAATTACACACATAAGAGCCAGCGCTTTTACGGTATTCACACGCATGGTTTTCCTTCTCCCTTCGATGGATTTTACTCTATCCTACCGCCGGCAATACCGCTGAAATGATACCCGCCAGCAGGTAGTTTATCCCCAGCAGACCCTCAAGTACCACGCTGGAAAATCTGGCTTTTCTATCATAAAGCATGAAACAAATCCATACATAAATTACGCAGAGGACGAAGGCGGCACTCGTGCCCGGTGTAAATCCTGCGAAGGATGAACACACCAGGATAAGGCCCATTGCCATCGATACCCCTTCGAGGAGTCTTCTCGTATTTCCCTCACCGATGAGGACCGGGATGGTCTCCTCGCCGACGAGCCGGTCGCTCTGAATGTCCACCATGTCATCCAGGGTGGATTTCACGAACACCAGCACCCACACGAACAGGAAGGCCACCGCCGTGGCCGGTGTGAGGCTTGATGACACCCCCGCTTGCGGCAGGAGGGCGGTAATCGTCGCCCATGCCAGCGCAATGGATACGCTTTTCGAGCCGGGAATATCGCTCAGCCGCCTCAGCCGCCATCCCGCGGGGAATATGGTGATATTGTAGAGCACTCCCAGGACGGCCAGCAGCATCAGAAGCGCAAACGGCGCCGGTCCCGCCATCCAGGAAAGGGCCGCCGCGACGACAAGACACGCAAAGGCAATCCCGTAAAACAGTTGCCTGCGCTTTACGTAGAGTTCCTCCCGGAAACTTCCCTGGATCCTGCCGAAATTACGCTCCCTCAGCCGGTTGATGGTATGCACGGCATACACGTAAAAGCAGGCGATGAGCACACTGAGCGGCTGCACCTCCATGCGCTGGAGGAACATGCTGGCAACTGCAAGGCACCCTGCGCCCAGGGCGGAATAGATGTCGGTCTGAATCAGGAATATCCAGAGCCGGTAAAAGTCCCTGAGATTCCGGGGGCCCTTCTTTTCATGGCAGTGGGTGAGGTAGTCGATGACGCTGTCGGTAATCCAGTTCGGCGTCGAGGCCCCGGCGGACACACCGATTTTTCCGTATGCGTCGAGGTTGATGTGCGCCAGTTCCTCCACCGTTTCAATATGAAAGGTCGGCGCACCGCGGCTTCTGGCGATTGACGCCAGCTGCTTGGTATTGGCGCTGTTCTTTCCGCCCACGATAATGATGGCGTCCATTTCCCCCGCCAGCGCCCTCACTTCCGACTGCCGCCGCTCCGTGGAATCGCAGACGGTATTGACGATCACGGCGCCGGGAAACCGCTCGCTGATGCGCGCGGCGATGGCCGCGAAGGTTTCCGAATTCTGCGTTGTCTGGGCAACCACGCAGACCGGGCCGTCACACGGAATTTCCCCGACCTCATCCACGCTTCCCACCACCAGGCCTCTTCCCGAGGAATATCCCAGCAGCCCCACCACTTCCGGGTGGGTGCGGTCACCGACGATGACAATCGTGTAGCCCAAGGAACTGTGCTTTTTGATGATTGACTGCACGTGCGCCACTTTCGGGCATGTCGCATCAATGATCCTCACGCCCTTCGACTTTATCTTCTCCCGTTCGTCGGGGGATATGCCGTGGGCCCTTATGATGATGACGCCGCCTGCGATATCGTCGACGGCATCAACGGGAACGATTCCTCGTTTCTTCAGTATCTGTATGGTCTGGGGATTGTGGATGAGAGGGCCATAGGTGTAGATGGTCTCGACTTCCCGGCTGCGGGCACGGTCGAGCACGATATCAACCGCCCTCTTCACGCCCATGCAGAACCCGGCGGTTTTCGCGAGTTTTACCACCATAGGGCACATCACCTCACTTTTTCAATCCATGCCCCGTTGTATCACGGGGGCACGGAAGCCTTCTCACCGTTCTCCCCGGTGAGAAAGAACTCCCTGTTGCCGGCGGGACCGGTGATCGGGGAGTCACATACCCGAAGGTTCGTAAGATTGAGCCCCCGGGCACAGGCGAGTACTTCATCGAGGACACGCATGTGCACGGCGGGGTCCTTCACCACGCCTCCCTTGCCCACCTCCCCTTTCCCCGCCTCGAACTGGGGTTTTACGAGGGCAAGGATGACGCCTCCTTTTTTCACGAGCCCCGCCACCACCGGGAGGACGAGCCTGAGCGATATGAACGAGACGTCAACGACGGCGATATCAATCGTATCTTCAATGCCGGTGCCGTCAAAGTAACGGATATTGGTCTTTTCAAAAATGACCACCCGGGGATCGGTGCGGAGGCTCCAGGCAAACTGACCGTAGCCGACATCGAGGGCATATACCCGGCGCGCGCCCCTCTTGAGAAGGCAGTCGGTGAATCCTCCCGTCGAGGCGCCCACATCAAGGGCAGCCAGTCCTGTCACATCAATGGCAAATTCATCCAGGGCGGCCTCGATCTTCAGCCCTCCCCTGCTCACATAGGGACATGCATCTCCCTTCACCCGGATATCCGCATTGCGGGAAACCTGAGTCCCCGGTTTGTCGACGCGTGCTTCCCCGACGAGCACCACACCGGCAAGCACAAGAGTCCGCGCCTTCTCGCGCGTCGGGGCCATGCCCCTCTCCACAAGGAGCCTGTCGAGCCGTTCCCTCCTGCGTGCCGCGTCCTTTGGTGTTCCCGTCATGGTGATTTCCGGTGATGCCCTCTCAGCGCATCATGAGCGCCCGTGCGGCTCCGGCGATACCTTCCGCATCGATACCGAAGGCGTGCCTGAGCTCGGCCTGGGTTGCATGTTCGACGAAACGGTCCGCGATACCCAGTCGTTTGACGGAAATGCCGGTGATGCCCCTTTCCTCAAAGAGTTCAAGAAGGCCGCTTCCGAATCCGCCTGCGAGCACACCCTCTTCCACGGTAAGGACCCGCTTCACCGCCGGGGCAATCCGAGAGAAAAGCTCCGCATCGAGGGGCTTTACGAAACGGCTGTTGACCACGGCGGCATTGATGCCTTCGGCAGCCAGCATCTCCGCGGCGGCGAGTGCGGGATAGACCGAGGACCCGATGGCCGCAATCATCATATCGCCGCCCTCGCGAAGCAGTTCTCCTTTTCCGATTTCCAGAAATTGCGGCTCTCCCTCGAGGGGACAGCCGACGCCCTTCCCCCGGGGATAGCGGACCGATGCGGGGAATCCGCACTCAATGGCGGTCTTCAGCATGTGCCGCAGTTCATTCTCATCTTTGGGCGCCATGACGACAAGGTGCGGAATCGAACGGAGGAATGCATAATCGAAAAGGCCGTGATGGGTGGGACCGTCGTCCCCCACGATGCCGCCCCTGTCGAGGGCAAAGACCACGGGCAGTTTCTGGAGACAGACATCATGAATGACCTGATCATAGGCACGCTGGAGGAACGTGGAATAGATGGCGACGATGGGAATGAGCCCCTCCGTGGCCAGCCCGGCGGCAAAGGTGACGCCGTGCTGCTCGGCAATCCCCACGTCGTAGAACCGTTCGGGGAATTCGCGGGCGAAGCCGTCAAGCCCGGTACCGTAGGTCATGGCGGCGGTGATCGCCACCACCTTCGGATTGCGTCGGGCGATATCAACTATCGTTCTGCCGAAGACCTCCGTGTAGGCAGGGCGGGAATCATCATCTGCGACGGCTTTCCCCGTGACAATGTCAAAGGGTCCGATGCCGTGGAACTGCGAGGGTTTCTCCTCGGCGGGTGAATAGCCCTTCCCCTTTTTGGTCAGCACGTGGACCAGGACAGGCCGGTCAAGTTCCCTGACATTATGAAACGTCTCGATGAGGTGGTCGATCCGGTGTCCCTGGAGCGGACCCACGTACATGAACCCCATCTCCTCGAAGAGCATGCCCGGGGCGATGAAGGCTTTGAGCGATTCCTCGACCTGCCTGGTGAATTTAATCATCTGCTCGCCGATGCCGGGGATGGTTTTCATGAAATGCTGCACCGACGCCCGGAGCCTGGTCATATGCCGGCCCGTCATGATGCGGTTTAGATAGGATGTCAGGGCGCCCACGCTCGGCGAGATGGACATCTCATTATCGTTCAGGACAACGACGAGGTCTTTTTTGCGCGACCCCGCCCAGTTGATACCCTCGTAGGCGAGACCGGCCGAGAGCGACCCGTCGCCGATGACGGCGACGACTTTATAATTCGTATTGGTGAGGCACCGGGCCTCGGCGATTCCGGATGCCGCCGAGATGGAGGTGCTGCTGTGCCCCACGCCGAAGACGTCGTAGATGCTCTCTTCACGCTTGGGAAATCCGCTGATGCCGCCTCTCTGCCTCAGGGTGTGAAAGACATCCTTCCTCCCCGTGATGATTTTGTGCGCGTAGGCCTGATGACCCACGTCCCAGATGATTTTGTCCCGCGGCGTGTCGAAGATATAGTGCAGCGCCAGCGTCAGCTCCACAGTCCCCAGCGACGAGGCGAGGTGGCCGCCCGTCCGGGAGACGGTTTCAATAATCAGGCGCCGTATTTCCTCTGCGAGGATGTTCAGCTCGTTCACGTGCAACTTCCTGATGTCTTCAGGACCGTGTATGTCCGCCAGCAATCCTTTACGTTCCCTGTTCACGATCATTCCTGAATCCTGCTCTGCCATGAAGTTAGTCTTCCCGTTCAACTATGAAGCGTGCAATCATTCTCAGCGGTTCCGCCTTTGTATCGAAGCTCTTGAGCGCACCGGCGGCTTCACCTGCAAGCTTTTCCGCCTGCGCCTTCGAAGAGGCAATGCCGTAGAGGCCCGGATAGGTGATCCTCTTCCGTGATTCCTGCGTATCGCCGGTGCTGGTCCTTTGATCAGTCCCCGCATCGAGAATGTCATCGGCTATCTGGAAGGCAAGGCCGACGGCATTTCCGTAGACGGTGAGCATCGAAAGTTCCCGCGTGCGCGCGCCGGCAAGAATCGCCCCTGCCCTCACCGATGCCGCAATGAGCGCCGCTGTTTTATGGGTATGAATATAATGGAGGGTATCCGGATTCATTCCCGTCTTTCCGCAGTCGAGGTCAACCACCTGCCCGCCTACCATACCCCGCCAGCCCGCGGCGTCGGCGACTTCACGAATCACGCGAACCACTCTGCCGGACGGCGCGGCGGCCTCCGCCATGAGTCGGAACGATTCCGTGAGGAGGGCGTCCCCGGCGAGAATCGCCACCGCCTCACCGAACGCCCGGTGGCACGAGGGCCTGCCCCTCCGGAAATCGTCATCATCCATGGCGGGAAGGTCGTCATGAATGAGTGAATAAGTATGAAGGAGCTCGACGGCACACGCCGCAGGCATGACTGCATCCGATGTTCCGCCCACCGCTTCGGCAGCGGCCATACAGAGGATGGGCCGGAGCCTCTTTCCCCCGGCGAAGACACTGTAACGGAAAGCCCGGACAATCTCCTGAGGAAACATGTCTTCCCCGGGGAGGTACTCCTCGAGTGCTTCCTCGACTATTTTCTTCCTCCGGGCGAGATAGGCGGAAAGTGAAAAGGGTGAATCAGTCTTCGTCACCGGCCTCACCTGCAAAGGGCTCCGTGGTCATCCCTTTCCCATCGGCAAGGAGTATCTCCACCTTGCGCTCCGCCTCATCAAGCTTCTTTGCAAGAAAACGGGAGAGTTTGACCCCCTCTTCAAAGGCCTTGAGAGAATCCTCCAGCGTCATGTCCCCCTCTTCCAGTTTCTGCACGATTTCTTCCAGCCGCGCGAGCACCTTTTCAAACTTCTTTTCTCCCATGGTCGCCTACTCCTCGGAGGTGGATGTCACCTCGGCTTCAAAATGCCCGGACGCAACTTTCACGGACACGGTGTTTCCGGGGGCGAGTGCCGCCGCTTCCTTCACAATAGTTCCGCCGGGCAGTTTTCTCACAATGCCATATCCCCGCTTCAGCACTGAAAGGGGGCTGAGACTCTCCAGCATCGCCGCACACCGCGTAATCGCACTTCCGCGGTGACTCAGGTATAAACGGACCGAGCCCGTCATGGCTGACGTGTCGCCGGAAAGCTTCAGGCGGTGCTGCCTGATGCGCGAGAGAGGGCTCTGGCGGATGATCGTCCCCCGCCCGATCATGAGGCGGGTTTTCTTTTCATTGAGATACCTCTTCGCGGAGCCGGCAAGCTCCAGCGAGAGTTCGTCCAGACCCTGCCGGAGATCGGCGATCACGCGCCGGGGGTCCTTTATCCGCGCGTTCAACATATCAAGGTGCCGGACGAGCAGCCGGTGTTTATGCCTGAGCCCGCTTCTCAGCCTTCCCGTGAGGCCTTCCACGGCATCCAGGAGATCCCGCCGGTTCGGCACGACCAGTTCCGCGGCGGAGGACGGCGTGGGCGCCCGCAGATCGGCCACAAAATCGGCAATGGTAAAGTCAATCTCATGGCCCACGGCGGAAATAACCGGTTTTGCCGAGGCGTAAATGGCCCGTGCGACGCGCTCATCATTGAAGGGGAAGAGATCCTCCAGCGAGCCGCCCCCTCTCGTCACGATAATGACATCGATGTCATCGATGGTATTGAGAAGCGCGATGGCCCGCACAATTTCCGGCGGCGCCTCGACACCCTGAACCCTCACCGGGGCGATCAATATATCCACGGAGGGAAATCGCCTCGCGGTGATATTCAGGATATCCCGGATGGCCGCGCCCGAGGGCGAGGTGACGATGCCGATTCTCCCGGGAAGAAAGGGAATCTTCCTCTTGCGGGCGGCATTGAAGAGTCCCTCCGCCTCGAGCCGCTTTTTCAACTGCTCGAAAGCCATCTGGAGGGCGCCCAGTCCGCGCGGTTCCGCGGCATCAATGATAATCTGATATTCGCCCCTCGGCTGATAGACGTTGAGCCTCCCCCGACAGATAATGCTCATGCCTTCCTCAAGGTCGAAGCCGAGGCGGGCCACCGCCGGCCTGAACATGACCCCACGAATCTGGCTATGCTCGTCCTTGAGGGTGAAATAGACATGACCCGAGCCCGGTTTCCTGAGGTTCGACACCTCCCCGAGCACCCAGAGGACGTCGAAGCTCGTCTCAAGGAGCATCTTGATATTCGCGGTCAGTTCCGTGACGGTGAGTACGTTTTCCATAGTTTCAATCAAAAATCCGGCTGCTGCATCGTGAGGCATTCCTCGTCATTTCGGCTGCGTTTCGGTACGTCTCAATTATACTGCGGTAAACGCAGGTTTTTCCAATAACAAAGGGGAGTCAGAGTTGCAACTCTTTTATGGCTTCGGGAAAAGCCCTTTTCTGCGGGATTCGGCATGCCTCGTCATTTCAGCGGATCGGCACATCGGCGCGTCACCGGGCATTTTTCTATTGACATCCCGCAGCCCCCGTCACTACAAAGCGGCATAAAAAGGGGGAACGCAGCCATGGAAAAGCAAATTGTTTTCACTAAAGGCGCCCCGGAGCCGGTGGGTCCTTACTCGCAGGCCGTGAAGGCACAGGGACTGCTCTTCGTATCAGGGCAGCTCCCTATCAATCCCGTCACGGGGGAGATCGTTGGGGATTCCTTTGAGTCCCAGGTCAAGACCGTCCTCGACAATCTCAGGGCGGTTCTCGAGGCGGGTGGTTCACGCCTCGAACGGGTTTGCAAGGTGACGATATACCTGACGGACATGAAAAAATTCGGCGAAATGAACACCATCTACGACACTTATTTCCATGACTCGCGCCCCGCCCGGGCGTGCGTCGAGGTGAGTGGGCTTCCACGGGGCGTGTCCGTTGAAATGGAGGCCGTGGCGCTCTGCGATTAGGATTGCCGCACAAAGAAGGCGGGAAGCATGAATATGCTGACGGGGCGGAAGGTCAGTATCTGTTATGAATGGATTTTGATCTGAGATGGGCTGTGTAAGTGTCTTCCTGAAGTCGTGCATTGGGCTAAATCCCCAAAATACAAACTTTCAAACCGTAATAGTTGAAAATGGCAGAATTCTAACTTAACATGTGCTACAAGTATCGGCGTCAGTTCAACAGTCGGCATATAATAATGTAATAGGAGGGGAATAATTCATGGAATACAGAGAATTTAAAGAACTGATAGGACAGGATTTAGCAGACATTGGTCAAAGACACCAAAGCTATTCTAATGATGGGATTCGATTTACTCATTGGGTATTGGAAAATGTATTTGTTCTTTCTGATAATGATGCAAAAACGAATAACTATGACGGTCCTAAAGATGGTGGGCTCGATGGTTTTTTCATTGATTATAATGAAGATCTTGTCAGATTAATTCAGTGTAAATACTCTGATAATATTGAAAGAGAGGCGAGGGAAAGTTTTATAACACTTCCACATAAGCTGAGAGAGCCTGAAAGAATAGCCGAAACAAACCCTTCCATTTATGAATGCAGCACTCAATTTGTTGAATGTATTAAGTCAAATTTTAGTGTGTATATGACATTTGTTTTTGTTGGGGCAAATCAACCGAGATATTCAGATGAACTTAATGATTTAAGTGAAACTCCCCGCGGCAAGCCGCGGGGCATCTTAGCGCAGCTTGAGTTCAAGCTGCGCAGGCCCTTGCGTGATATCCCTATGATGCGAAATATACCGCTTAATCACATCACGAGTCATGCG
>JAPLJO010000123.1 GCA_026388515.1 Deltaproteobacteria bacterium
TACAAGCTGCACAGGCTGCAGGGAGCAGGCGGTTCGTACACATAAGCGCCGGTGCGGTCTTGACGGGCGGTCGTCCGGTGATCAATGCCGACGAAACATGGGAAGTACCGGGAAAACCGATTGGTGCCTATGCCCAAACAAAAGCATTAGGTGAGAAATTTGTACTGGAGTCTAATTCCAAAAATTTCAGTACAGTTATACTGAGGCCGCCATGCATCTGGGGCACCGGAGATCAGGCCATGCTCCCTGGAATGATAGACGCGATCCGTTCGGGAAAATGGGTTTGGATCGATCAGGGAAAATATTTCTATTCAACCTGCCATGTAAATAATGTTTGTGAAGCCATATTGCTTGCCTGCGATAAAGGACAGGGCGGAGAAGTGTATTTTATTGCTGATGGCCCCCCGGCAACCTTTCGGGATTTTTTCAGTGAATTGATACGGACCCAGAGAATAGAGCCGGGCAACATGTCTATCCCCGGATGGACAGCCCGATTGCTTGCCCCGTTGATGGAAAAGATCTGGACGACCTTTAATCTCAAGGGATACCCACCTGTGTCTAATGAGACCGTGGCGTTGTTTCTGAGCCCCATAAGCATTGTAGATAATAAAGCCAGATCTATTCTTGGATATAGAGGGTTATATACCCGTCAGCAGGGAATGGCCGATCTCAGAAAAGCGCATCGCAATAATTAATCGCGGCAAAAACATCACATGCCACTTTTGAGGAATGATGACCTGCGTTAAAAATTGCACCCCACTTCGAATTAACATTCTGCAATATTTCTATTGGTAATCGGTATATTGATACGGTCATTGATTTAAAAGATTCGTAGGTGAAGTGGGTCAGAAATTATTTCTGACAATGTCCATCGAACCAAATCCAGGCTCATTGATAGTATCACCTTCTTTTCGTGACCCCCACCTTTTTGCAGTGTGCCGTTACGGGACACTCGCTGCAGAGAGGCGATACGTGTCGTCATGTCATCCTCCATAAGGCCACCATGATCGTGTTATAGTCTATCCAGTAGCGGCCGGGCAGCTTCTCCCGCAGGGCGAACTCCGTTTCTTCCGGTGTGCGCGTCGAGACGTATCCGAGACGGTTTGAAATACGGTGTACGTGCGTATCGACACAGACCCCCGGTTTTCCGTAGCCGAGCGCCACGACGAGATTTGCCGTTTTTCGTCCCACGCCCTTCATGGTGAGCAATTCGTCAATCGAGTCCGGCACCTGCGATCGGTATCGTTCGATAAGTTCCCGGCACACAGAGTGGATCGTCCGTGCCTTCGTCCGGTAGAATCCCACGGGATAAATCGTGCGGGAAATTTCGACTTCTGAGAGTGCGAGCATGTCCCGGGGCGTCGAGGCGAGCGTAAAAAGCCGGGCCGAGGCCACTTCCGTCACCTCGTCTTTCGTGCGAAGGCTCAGAAGCGTGGAGATAAACACACGGAAGGGATCATGGGTGGTGTCGGCGAGTTCCGTGACGATGGGAAGCTTGCCGGCTCTCACATGTTTCTTCAGGAGCCTGATAACTGCTGATATGTCCATTCATTCATATCCCTCTTCATCCGCAAGGATGTCGAGGTGCAGGGTGGCGATGTCTTCCACATCGAGATTCGGTTCTTCCTTGAGTTCCCTGAAATCAACGGTCTTCACATAGCGGTTACACTTGTTGCAGACGTCGACGCGGTATTTCTCTTCTCCCTCGATGGAAAAATAGGCCAGCGTCTGCTGGTCCTCGTTGCCGCAGAAGGGGCACTTGATCCGGTTGAAGTTCCATTTGAGTCCGCACTGGTTGCAGAAAAGATACCTGCGGCCCTCTTCGTCCTTCAGCTGTCCTATCTTGGGTTCCCTGCCGCAGACGGGGCAGTAGCCTTCGGACCAGTGCGCCCGTGCAATCGCGCCGGCATACCGACCGGAAACCGATTCGAGGTATGGTCTCAGGCTTTCTTCAATGAGAAATCCCAGGAGGTCAAATATGTGGACGTCGCTCTCATCGTCGGATTCCTCTTCCATATCGGTTTCGTCCGAAGCAAAATTCGTGCGGACCAGCTCCGCGAAATCGAGATTTCCCGTGTCAAGCCTGTCGATTATCTCACGGGCCTCTTCGGGGGTTCTCTTTTTGGCGATATCGAGGAGATTGATGAAGTAATCCTTCGGCTCGCTGAGATCAAAATCGATTCTCGAGAGGTCGATAATCGGGAACCCCCCGGCGAGCTTCGTTTCAACCAGGGATTCGTCGACGTTGAAGATATCTTTTGACATTTTTCGGCTGTACTCCTCGCGGAGGATGAGAATTTCTTCAAGGATATCGAGGAGCTCGCCGTAATGAGGGCTCATTGATTTATAGTGTTCGATGGTTTTAAGTGTATCTTTCAGTGCCTTCGCCATAGTAAAAAAACGCTCCTTCCCCTGCGGGTTTCCTGTAAAACAGACGTGCTCTATATCGTCTTTTCCACACGAGTTCAAGTTTAAATAAAGTCATAAAGTGGCAGAGTGGCAGCGTGGCAAAGTAGGGGCACGGCATGCCGTGCTCCGGTGTGTGGAATCGAGACTGAGTGGCAGAGTTAATAAAAAAAGACCCGCCGTGGAGGCGGGTCTTCGAGCATTGTATTGTGTCGTTTCTCAGTGATGGCCGCCGTGGGCCGCCTTCTTTTCTTCACCGAAGACTTCCAGCGTGCCCTCCTTTTCCTTTTCCTTAAGCCACTTGGGGCACTGCTTCTCGCACCAGGAGCGGGTCACATAGCCCGTGAAAATGGCCGGGGCGGAACCCGGCACCCCGATCGTCCCCAGGTAGAGATGGATGAAGAAGAAGGGGAATATCACCAGGAGTCCCATGGCATGCAGGGGATACATCCAGGCGACGAGAATCCGGGGAAGACTCAGCGGGAACCACATGATGAGCCCGCTTATCACCATGAGCCCACCGAACCCCGCCACGGCAAGGAAAAACGCCTTCTGCCCGGGGTTGTATCTTCCCGTCTCGGGGGGATTATCCACGTGCCAGAGATACCCTCCCGCCACCTTGACCCATTCCAGGTCCTCGGGGAATTTGAAGATGCCCGCCTCTTTCCACCAAGTGAGCACGGCGAAAAAGAGCGCGGGGATGAAAAGCAGCCCCGTGAAATTGTGAATGAGCTTGAGGTTTTTCAGGCCGCCTACCGGCGCGGCGAGAAAGTTGAAGGAGTGAAACATCATTCCCAGTCCCGTGACGATGAGAAGGAGACAGGTGGCGGCCAGCCACCAGTGAATGATGCGCTCCCACACATCGGATACTTTGATCATGCCTTTCTTCGGAATCATGTTATTCACCTCCTCCATGATGTGCATTGCCGCCGCTCGTGTCCTTCGGCCCATGGATGATGTAATGGAGGAACGCGCCGGCAAGCACGCCGCTCGCGGCGAGCAGACCCAGCGGCTTGAAAAGATCCTTCCATGCAATGACGGAAAACGGAACTCTCGGGGAAACCGGGAGATCCGTATACACGCCCGCCTTTTCGGGGAGCACGTATATCATGTGTGTTCCTCCGACGAAACCGGGCCCGTACACCGCGGCATCACCGCCGAGCGCCTTGACCCTCTTTTCGGCGACTTTGATCATATCCTCCTTGTCGCCGAACTTCAGCGCCGCGGTGGGGCAGGCCTTGACGCAGGCCGGCTCCAAGCCGTTATCGAGTCTCGAAAAACACATGTCGCACTTGGAGATTTTATCCGTCTTCGCATCGTAGCGCGGTACGTTGAAGGGACACGCATAGATGCATTCCTTGCAGCCGATGCATTTTTCCTTGTCCATGGATACCGTACCGTACTCGGTGTGATGGAGCGCCCCGCTCGGGCATGCCTTCACGCAGCCGGCGTGTGTGCAGTGCATGCACGCTTCCTTCCGGTAGAGCCATTTTACGCCGTTCCCGGCCGCCACTTCCTGAAACCTTATCAGCATCCACGTATTGGACTGAAGGTCGGGCGGGTTCTGGTAGGAGCCGCTGTTATATGTCTGCTTCGCCGGCAGCTGGTTCCACTGCTTGCAGGCAAGCTGGCAGCCGCGGCAGGCGGTGCATTTGGTGGCGTCGTAAAGTTTGATTTTCTCTGACATGTTACTTCACCCCCTTCTTCTCAACATTGACCATGAATGCCTTGCTCTCGGGAATCATGGTGTTCGGGTCGCCGACGAACGGTGTGAGGAGGTTGGCGGAATCGCCGAAGGTGAATACCTCGGGTTTCTTGTCGTCGTGGGCGTATTTTCTCATGGCCGTCGTCACCCAGCCGTAGTGCCAGGGGATGCCGACCTGGTGGATGGTCTGCCCGCCGATAATGAAGGGTTTGAATCGATCGGTCACGATGGCGACACATTGGACCTCGCCGCGCACGGATTTCACGGTGACCTTTTCGCCGTTTTTAATTCCTTTCAGTTTCGCAAGCTCGACGCTCATCTCCACGAACATATCGGGCTGCATTTCTGCGAGCCACGAAGTCCACCGCGTCATGACGCCCGTCTGCCAGTGCTCGCTCACCCGGTAGGTGGAGCAGACAAAGGGGAAACGCGGATCGCAGGTTGCCCTCAGGTCCATATCAGTGCCATTCACATCGAAGCGGTAGGCCGTCGGGTTGATGAACTGCGGCGAGAGAAGGTTCTTCTCGATGGGGCATTCGAGCGGTTCGTAGTGCTCGGGGAAGGGGCCGTCCTTCAGACCTGGCCCGTAGATGCTCGCCACCCCGTCGGGCTTCATGATGAAGGGGGGTCTTCCGTCGCCCGGAGGAGCCACGCCGTCAGGCACATCGCCGACCCATTTCGCGCCGTCCCACATGATCACGGGATGTTCCACGTCCCAGGGCTTGCCTGTTTCCGGATCAACGGACGCGCCGTTATAGATGATTCTCCTGTTGACCGGCCAGCTCCAGGCCCATTCGGGGTAGAGTTCAAGCCCGGTCGCGTCTTTGGTGCCGCGGCGGGCTGCCATGTTGCCCGCATCGGTGTAAGAGGCGCAATAAATCCAGCATCCCGATGAGGTGGAACCGTCATCCTGGAGGAACGCGAAGGCGGGAACGAGCTGGCCCTTCTTGAATTCTTTCTTCACGCCCTTGTCGTCAATGGTCTTGTCTTCGAGGAAGTAGCCGTTGATTTCCTTTGCCACGGCATGGATATCAAGGTGGCGGATTTTACCGTCCCCGCGCTTGGGGCCGTAATTCCAGGTAAGCTTCGTAATAGCCTCCCGGCCGGGGCCGCCTTCCTTTTCGTAGAGTTCCCTGACCCGGTAAAAGAGATCGCTGATGATTTCACCGTCGGGCATTGCCTCTCCCGGGGAATTGACCGCCTTGTACCGCCACTGCATCAGGCGACCGCTGTTGCTGATGCTTCCTTCTTTCTCAATCGAAGCGGCGCAGGGGAGGCTGAAGACCTCGGTCTTGATTTTCGACGGGTCCATATCGGGACCGCGCCAGAAATTGCCCGTCTCGGTGTCGAAAATGTTGACATTTACGAGCCAGTCAAGCTTCGTGAGGGCCGCTCTCGTCTTGTTGGAGCTCGGGCCGCTGCAGGCGGGGTTCTGTCCCCAGGAAAAGAACCCGGTGAATTTGTCTTTATACATCTGGTCAAAGATGTCGAGCCACGAATAGGCCTTGCCGTCGTCAAGCTTGGGCAGGTAGCTGTAGGCTTCATCAAGGGTGACATTCGGTCCGTAGAACGCCCTTAAGAGACTCGCGGTGTACTTCGGATAGTTGCTCCACCAGTTGAGGCTTTTTGCCTCTTTCGTCTTGGGCGTGTTTTGCTCGTTGTAATCCTTGAGCGTCTGCTGTGATGCCACGGGTGTTTTCAGGTAGCCCGGCAGAACGTTGTAGAGAAGGCCATAATCGGTTGATCCTTGCACGTTCGACTCTCCGCGGAGTGCATTCACGCCGCCGCCGGCGACTCCCATGTTTGCGAGGAGAAGCTGGATGATGGACATGGCCCTGATGTTCTGAACGCCCACGGTATGCTGCGTCCACCCCATGGCGTACATGATGGTGCCCGCTTTTCCCGTCTGGCCTGTCTTTGCGTATTCCTTGTACACTTCAAGGAGTTTATCTTTGGGTGTACCGGTAATCTCGGAAACGATATCGGGGTTATAACGGGAGTAGTGTTTCTTCAGAAGCTGGAACACGGAGTTTGGGTCACGAAGGGTCGGATCCTTTTTGATGACGCCGGCTCCGTCGGTCTGGTAGGACCAGGTTGCCTTGTCATACTTCGTTCCGGAAAGGCCGGAAAAGACACCGTTATTCTCGCCGGGAAGTTTGAAATCTGGATTTACCAGGAACGATGCATTGGTAAAGAACTTAATATACCGTTCGTTGTAAAGCCCGTTGTCGACGATATACTTTATCATCCCGCCGAGGAAGGCGATATCCGTTCCCGACCGCAGGGGGGCGTAGATATGGGCCTTCGCCGAGGTCTGGGTGAAGCGGGGATCTACACTGACGAGTGTGCCGCCCCGTTCAATCGCCTTGGTGACGTACTTGAACGAGATGGGGTGGTTGGAGGCCGGGTTGCTGCCCATGGCCAGTACACAATCACTGAACTGAATATCATTCCACTGATTGGTCATCGCGCCGCGTCCGAACGACTCTCCCAGAGCCGATACAGTTGCGGAGTGTCAGATACGGGCCTGATGTTCAATATAGACCAGGCCCAACCCCCTCAGGAATTTTTGATACAGGTAGCATTCTTCGTTATCCATGGCGGCGCTGCCCACCGACGCGATCCCCATGGCGCGGTTGACAAGCTGCCCTTTGTCATTCGTGATTTTGAAGCTCTCATCCCTGCTTTTCTTGATGTTTGCAGCAATCTTTTCGATGGTCCATTCCCAGGAGACTTCCTTCCACTCGGAAGCATAGGGAGCCCGGTAGAGGGGCTTGTCAAGCCGGTTTTTGTTGACGGAAAGCTGATAAATGGAACCACCTTTGCTGCAGAGAGAGCCCTTGCTGATGGGATGGTCGGGATCTCCTTCCGTGTTGACGACCTTGCCGTTCTGTGTCGATACGATGATGCCGCACCCGACGGAACAGTAAGGGCAAATCGTGGTGGTCTGCTTGGCGTACTTGATCTTCAACGGCTGGGCATAGGCTGACACGGGCTTCAGACTGATGCCGATCCCGCTGGCCGCGAGTGCCGCGCCGGAGATCTTCAGGAACCCTCGCCTGCTGACATCCATAACTCCATGCTCCTTTCTGATTATTTATAACGTCAGAGGCCATTCTCCTTTCCGGACATTAGGAGGCACCGCCGTTTCCCGCGATACCTGTTGTCCACCCTTCATGGATGCCTCTGTAGAAGGAGTGGATCGGAGAACTGCCGTGATGAAAAAGACATGCACCGGAAGATTAAAACCGGCGTTCATCGCGATCGATATATGAGAATAACGAACGATCTTTCACGTCTTTTCAGTGACGTGGTGTGTATATAAATATTGCCGGGGAGTGTCAAGAGTATTTTCCGGAATATTACAGTAATCTCAAAAAGTTATGCCAGGTATGACATAAGTATTGGGAGCGTTTCATACTTCTTCTCTTGCCGAAGAGATAAAGCGGGGGAGCATACCTCCTTGACGGCGTCACATGGCGTAAAGATCTCCCGGCATGTATTTTTCCGTATGCATAGCGCGGAATATTCAAGTTCCTTGCCTTCCATAGATGAAAGTGATAAAGAATCAGCGCGTTATCTGAATTTTGATACCTCATAGTAAAGAAAGTCCCCATCATTATTTGCTACGTAAAGCGGACATCACAAGGAACCCGGCGTCTCTGGATGGGGGCGAATACTTTGAAATCGGGGTGATGGGTCATGAAGATCAAATGTAGAATCTGGATAGAAAAAGACGGTTGCGTGCTTTTCGGTCACGGGCGTGAGGAATTACTGAAAGCGATTGATGAATGCAAGAGTCTGAACGCCGCGGCAAAGAAGCTCAAGATGTCCTACCGGGCCGCCTGGGGAAGACTGAAGGCATCGGAAGATCGCCTTGGTTATAAGCTTGTTCAGCACATACAGGGCAGGAAAATGCAGCTCACGCCGAGGGGGCATGCACTTCTCGAGCGGTTTGACACGCTTGAGCACAAGGTGGGGGACTTCCTGCAGGACGTGAGAAAGGAGTTTTGTGATCTCACGGGGAAGAAAGACGGACCCGTGACCAACGTCAAAAAAATTGTCACATTATTTATCACTTCCTTTCTTTCAATAGCCGAAGCTGCCTTCATAATACTGTGATTCATCGAATCATTTCAACTTCATGACGTTACCTAATTCTCCTTGACATTGTGCCTGTTATAACATATGTGTCCTCCGACATATGTTATACGGGTTGAATGTATGCGCTTCATGTATTCCTGTCTCAGAAAATCCGTCATGCCGTATTTAGCAAAAAACTCCATCATTGATAAGTAAAGGATACCAGTACAAGGAGGTAGTATGGGCATCATAAACGACGATGGATACAGAAAGGTAATAGACCGTCAGTATCGGGAGATGCTTGCGCAATGCAAGACTCATATGGATGAGGTCGAGCGCACGCTGCCCGAGCCGATCGAGGATTTTCAATTACTCTTGAAGGAACGCGGGGTCAGCAGGAGAAACTTCATCAAGTGGACGGCTGTAATGACCGGCGCACTGATGCTGCCTCCCATGTTTCGTCCCATGGTCGCGAGGGCGGCGGAAAACTTCTCACGCCTCCCTGTCGTATGGCTTCATTTTGCCGAATGCACGGGATGCAGTGAATCGCTTCTCCGTACTTCCTATCCCAACATCGATTCAATACTCCTGGATACCATCTCCCTCGAATATCATGAAACCCTCATGGCTGCCGCGGGTGACCAGGCGGAACAGAATCTTGAGAAGGCGCTTCACGATTTTCCCGGTAAATTCATATGCGTGATTGAGGGTGCGCTTCCCACAGGTCTTGACGGCAAATATCTTACACTGGGTCCCAAGGGGAAAACAGGCCTCGAACTGGCGAAGGAAGTGACATCGAAAGCCGCGGCGGTAGTCTGCATAGGGAGTTGCTCTGCCTTCGGCAATGTCCAGGCAGCGAGACCAAATCCAACCGATGCAAAGAGTATCAGCGAAGCGCTCAACATCAAGACGGTGAATATTGCGGGATGCCCTCCCAACCCCATCAACTTCGTGGGCACAGTGCTTCATTACCTCATGTTCGGCGCACTGCCGGCTCTCGATAATCTCGGAAGACCTGTCTGGGCATACGGCAAGCGGATTCATGATTACTGCGAGCGGCGCCCCCATTACGATGCCGGCGAATATGTGGAGGAATGGGGCGATGAGGGCGCCAAAAAGGGGTGGTGCCTCTATAAAATGGGGTGCAAAGGTCCTTACACGTATGCAAACTGTGGAAGAATCCGGTTCAATGATGCGATATCGTGGCCGATCATGGGAGGTCACGGCTGCATGGGCTGCACCGAGTCTGGATTCTGGGATACCATGGCGCCACTTGAAAAGCCGGTGAGCCAGGCGGGTATCGGCGTGGTCGGCGGTGAGCATACGATAGATAAAATCGGTATTGCGCTGACCGGTCTCACCGTGGCGGGCATTGCCGCCCATGCGGGTTTGTCGGCGTTCAGGCACGGCAAGTGCGATAAAGGTGAATAGCACCTCATGATACAGTGGTATTGATATTTCCAGGAGGCGGAACATGGCAAAAAGAATGATCATCGATCCCATTACGAGAATCGAGGGACATTTGCGGATAGAAGTTGAAGTGGATGACAGCAATGTCATCAGGGACGCCTGGAGCAGCATCACGCTCTGGAGAGGCATCGAAACAATCCTGAAAGGACGGGATCCCCGTGATGCGGGGCTCATGGTTCAGCGCTTCTGCGGTGTCTGCACCTACTCTCACTATGAAGCGAGCATTCTCGCCTGCGAGGATGCGTTCAAGGTGAAGGCGCCCACGAACGCGAGGCTCATAAGAAATCTCATGAATGCGTCCCAGTACCTCTATGACCATATCATGCATTTCTACCACCTTCATGGCCTGGACTGGGTAGATATCGTGAGCGCCCTTTCGGCAAATCCGAAAAAGGCAGTAGACCTTGCGATGGCCTACCATCCCAATCCATACAATTGTTCCGAGGGTCATTATAAAGCGGTCCAGGAACGCCTGAAAAAGTTCGTCCAATCGGGGCGCCTCGGTCCCTTCGCGAATGCCTACTGGGGGAACCCCTCATATAAGCTCACTCCCGAGGCGAACCTGGTCATCACGTCGCACTATCTCGATGCACTGCAGGTTTCCAAGATCGGCGCGCAGATGCAGGCGATCTTCGGCGGGAAGAACCCTCATCCCCAGAGCTTGGTGGTAGGCGGTGTGACCTCAGTGATGGACGCGGTCGATGCAAGCCGCGTGGCGGAATATCTCTTCCGCCTGAAGGAAATTAACACATTTATCGAATCAGCCTATATTCCGGATGTTCTTATCGCCGCAACCTATTATAAAGATGAGGGGCTGAACGGTACCGGGGGCGGTGTGAAGAATTACCTCTGCTACGGCGGCTTCCCTCTCGATGATGACTGGCACAAGACCCTTCTCCCGCGGGGCGTGGTAAAGAACAGGGATATCTCAAAACCGCTTCCCCTTGACGAGAACAAAATCACCGAGGATGTGACCCGTTCCTGGTATCAGGGGAGCGACAATCTCCATCCTTACGCCGGGAAGACGGAACCGGAGTACACGGGATACGATTCAAGCGGGCACGTGAGGAGCGATGGAAAATATTCCTGGTGCAAGGCGCCGCGGTACGACAATGAACCCTATGAAGTAGGCCCGCTCGCGCGCTTCATTGTGGGATATGCCCAGGGTCATCCCGAAATAAAAAATCTCGTTGATTCCACCCTCAAGGCGACGGGGCTTCCTGTGACGGTACTCTTCTCCACACTGGGGAGGACCGCCGCACGCGCCCTTGAAACAAAACTGATGGGGGATTACACCGAGAAATGGGTGCAGGAACTGGTCAGCAACGTCAAGGGCGGCGACACCAGAACCTGGACACGATGCGAGCCCCCGGTAAGCGGTCAGGGACGCGGCATGGTGGAAGTTCCGCGGGGAGCCCTGGGGCACTGGGTACGGATCGAGAATAAGGTCATATCCAATTACCAGGCGGTGGTACCCTCAACGTGGAACTGTTCACCGCGGGATAAAGCGGGGAAGCGGGGCCCCTACGAAGAGTCACTGATCGGCACGAAACTGGCGAATGCGGATCAGCCGCTGGAAATTCTGAGGACCATTCATTCCTTTGATCCCTGTATGGCCTGTGCCGTTCATATCATCAGGCCCTCCACCGGCGAAGTGAAAAAGTTCAAAGTGGCGTGAGTAAGGAGGATATCGTGGAAAAAATACTACCCAAGCAGGAATGGTCGGTGGCCCTCCGTATCAATCACTGGGTCATGGCGACATCCATATTCATTCTCATTGCCACGGGCCTTTACATCGCGAGACCATTCACCGTGGCGCACGGCGAGACGGTGAACAAATTCTTCATGGGCAATGTCCGCTTCGTTCATCTCCTTTTCGGCGTGATTCTCATGTTCATATTCATCCAGCGTGTCTATCTCGCATTCTTCTCCCGGTTTCATGCCGACTGGAAGGATTTTTTCGCCTGGACGAAACTCGGCAATTTCTGGAAGCAGATAAAATTCTACACGCTGATTTCGAAGGAACCGCCCGCCCACACCCATCTCTATGGACCGCTTCAGTCGCTCGCCTACGCGGGTCTCCTTTTCATGCTCTTCCTCATGGTGGTGACGGGGCTCATTTTGACGGGTGCCGGGTATCACGGAGGCCTTCTGAGATTCGTATACTCGATTCTAAGGCCGGTGGAGACGCTCCTGGGTGGCCTCGTGATGGTGCGGTATTTCCATCACGTGCTCATGTGGTGCTTCATTCTCTTTATCGTGGTCCACGTGTACATGGCCTTCTGGTATGATATAATTCTCAAAGAAGGTACGATTTCCTCGATGGTAAGCGGAAGGGTGTTCAGAAGGTCACACTGAACTGCGATTCTACAGGCGCATGAATTACAGAAAGGGGGAAGGTATCGACTTCCCCCTTTTTTATGGGAACCAATCTTGACAGACACACCGGTCACCATATTGGGACTTGGGAACATCCTTTTAGGGGATGAAGGGTTCGGGGTCCATTTTGTTCGATGGTTTGAGCATTGTCATGTGCTCCCGCCGGACGTGGAAGTGGTGGACGGGGGAACTCTCGGGTACAGGCTCCTTCCCATCGTGACGGATTGTGTGCATCTTATCGTTATCGACACTATTAAGGTGAACGATACGCCCGGTTCGATATACCGGTTCACCCGCGAAGAAATGGAGATGCACTTGCCGCCGCCTACGTCGGCTCACGAAGTAGAGTTTTTTGATGTGCTCGTGAAGGCGGAACTGATGGGAGCGGCGCCCGAAACGGTATTTCTCTGCATTGTTCCCGAAAAGTATGGTACGATGAATATCGAAATGACTTCTCTCATGAAGGACAGGTTTCATGCGATGAAGGAATTGCTCCTCTCTGAGCTTGCAAATAAAGAAATAACAACTGTAATGTCAGTCGATGCATGAAGTCAGCCTCGTCCAGTCGCTGCTCGATCTTATAGAGGAGCAGAGGAAAATCCATGACTTTTCACGGGTGACGTCCATAACGCTCTCATTCGGCCGCCTGAGCTGTGTGGAGCCGCAGACGCTTGGCTTTGCCTTCGAAATTCAGTCACAGAGCACAGTTGCGGAAGGCGCCGCGTTGCATTTTGACATCCAGCCTGTGGTGCTTTACTGTTTCGGGTGTACACGCGACAGCCGCATCGAGAAATTTCCCGCTGACTGCTCCTGGTGCGGAAGCCCGGAGGTGGTCGTAGTGGAAGGAACGGAAGAGCTGCGTCTCGTCGAAATGGACGTGGAATAGGAGATCACGTATGTGTATTGGTTTTCCGGGGAAAATCGTGTCAATTGACGATAACATCGCCGTCATCGACATCAGCGGTACCCAGCGGGAAGCGTGTCTTGATTTGCTTCCCGACGAGGTGACTATCGGTGATTATGTACTATGTCATGCCGGGTATGCGATACAGAAAATTGACGAGGAACTGGCGAAGGAGAAGCTTGATTTTCTGAAGGAACTGATTGAGCATGAAATATATTGACGAATACCGCGAGCCGGCCCTTGTGGAGAGGCTGCTGCGGCAGATTCATCGCGAAATGGATATGATTGCCCGCCCCGTGGGTATTATGGAAGTGTGCGGCACGCACACCATGGCGATCAGCCGGTGTGCCCTGCGGGACCTTCTCCCCGGTCCGCTCAGGCTTATTTCCGGTCCGGGGTGCCCCGTGTGCGTCACCTCCGTTGAAGATGTGGACAGGGCCCTTGCCTTTGCGGGAATCGGGAACGTTATGTTTATCACCTTCGGCGATATGCTGAGGGTCCCCGGCACGGAGAGGGTTACCCTTCAGAGACTCCGCGCCGATGGGTGCGACGTGCGGATAATTTCATCTCCTCGCGCATGTCTTTCACTTGCCGAAAGGAATCCCGGAAAGAACATAATTTTCATGGGCATCGGGTTTGAAACCACGGCACCTGCCGTGGCGTCGCTTATCCTTACCGCATCCGCGCGAGGGCTGCAGAACCTCTCCGTCTTCTCCGTTCACAAAGTGATTCCGCCGGCGATGAAGATGCTGCTTGACGATCCGGTGCTTTGCCTGGATGGTTTTCTCTGTCCGGGCCACGTGAGCATTGTCATCGGGGGAGCTGCCTATGGGTTCATCCCCGGGGCGGGTGCCGCGGCGGTGATTGCAGGATTCGAGCCCGTCGACGTGCTCGAGGGAATCATGATGATCCTGAGGCAGATACGCACGGGAGAGCGGAAAGTGGAAATTCAATATGCGAGGGCGGTACGGGAAGAGGGGAATCCACGGGCCCGGGAGATTATGTATTCCGTCTTTGAGCCCTGTGATGCGTCATGGAGAGGTCTGGGGGTGATTGAAGCAAGCGGGCTTGCGCTCTCCGATAAATTCCGGACCTTCGACGCCCGGCGCCGATTTCCCCTGCCGGAGATACGATCAAAAGAAGAACCCGGCTGCGCCTGCGGCAGTATTCTCAAGGGAGTCATGACACCCGGTGAATGCCCGCTCTTCGAAGTCAGGTGTACACCGGAAGATCCCCTCGGTCCCTGCATGGTATCTTCGGAAGGTACCTGCGCGGCCTCTTACACATATCGTCGAGGGAGGTAGAGGTGGTGAGTACCATACGGGTGGTGCAGAACATTCTTGATGCGAACGAACGTATCGCCGCGAACAACAGAACGCTCTTTGACCAAAAGAATATCTATGTCATCAATCTCATGAGCTCGCCGGGTGCGGGGAAGACGACGCTCGTTGAAAAGACCATAGAAGCGCTCCGGGGAAAGTACCGCATCGCCGTCATCGAGGGTGATATCCAGGATACCGTAGATGCCGACCGGGTGGCAAAGCTCGGCATTCCCGCGGTGCAGATCAATACCGGCGGGGCCTGCCATATTGACGGCAATATGATTCAGCAGGCGCTTTCCTCGCTTGACCTGGACCGTATAGATCTTCTGATATGCGAAAACGTGGGGAACCTGGTGTGCCCCGCGGAATTCAAAGTCGGCGAGAATGCCAAGGTGATGATCCTGAGCACACCGGAGGGCGCCGACAAGCCGGGGAAATATCCCCTCATGTTCCGGGAGTCCGCCGTCATGATACTCAACAAAATGGACCTCCTTCCCTATGTGGATTTTGATATGGCCAAGGCGAAACGGGATGCGCTGAAGCTGAATCCCTCTCTCGCAGTCTTTGAGGTGTCCTGCAGGACGGGAAGCGGACTCGAGGGATGGGTACGCTGGCTCGGAAATCAGATAGAGTCATTCAAGAATCGCGGGCGTGAATAAAAGAGTTCGATACCTTTTTACCGGCATGGTCCAGGGAGTGGGGTTTCGTCCCTTCATCTACCGGACGGCGAAACTCCACAATCTCGCCGGTCTCGTTCAGAACCGTTCCGACGGTGTGCGCGTCGAGGTTGAGGGGCCCGCCCATCGTATCGAGGCCTTTCTGTCGAATGTTCTCGAGAACCCGCCGCCCCTGGCACGGATATCGTCGGTCACTTCCGGGGAAATCGCCTGCCGCGGGGAGGTGGACTTTTCCATTATCGAAAGCGATGCCCTCACACAGGCAGACGTCCACATCTCTCCGGACATTGCCACCTGCGGTGAGTGCGTGAAAGAACTCTTTGACCCGGGGGATCGCCGGTATCGCTATCCCTTCATCAACTGCACAAACTGCGGGCCGCGGCTCACCATCATTTCCGACGTTCCCTATGACCGTTCGAGAACATCAATGTCCCGCTTCCCCCTCTGTTCCCTTTGCCGGAAGGAATACGAGAACCCTCTTGACAGACGGTTTCATGCGGAGCCGAACGCCTGTCCCGAGTGTGGACCCCGGCTGCAGCTCCTGCAGAGCGACGGCAGTGAGCTTCCCGGTGGCGATCCCGTTACGGAGGCGGTACGGCTGCTCCGGGAAGGCATGGTGGTGGCCGTCAAAGGCATCGGAGGGTTTCACCTTGCCGTTAATGCCGCGAACGGCGATGCAGTGGAACGGCTGAGGATAAAGAAAAACCGCGAGGAAAAACCCTTTGCCCTCATGGTGAGGGATATTGAAAGTGCCGGGCGGATCGCTCTTCTCGATGATGAGGAAAAGAAACTGCTCCAATCACCGGAGCGGCCGATTCTTCTCGTGAGAAAAAAACCCGGGGCGGTTATCTCACCGGCCGTCTCGCCGGGGCTCACCACCTTTGGCATCATGCTTCCCTATACACCGCTTCACCATCTTCTTCTCAATAAGGGCTGTGAGGTCCTCGTCATGACAAGCGCAAATGAAATCGACGAGCCGATATGCATCGGCAATAACGAAGCCGTGAAAAGATTGTCCAGCATTGCCGACTACTTCCTTGTGCACAACCGGGACATTCTCGTGCGCTGTGATGACTCAGTCGCTGTTTCTGTGATGAATGCACCATACTTCTTCCGCAGGTCCCGGGGATACGCGCCGGCGCCGCTTCTGCTTCACCGATCCTATCCGGCGGTGCTCGCCCTCGGAGCGCACCTGAAGGCGACGGTATGCGTTCTCAGGGATTCTCATGCGTTTCTGAGTCCCCATATCGGTGATTTATCCACCCCGCAGGCGAGAGATTTTCTGCACGAAACCGTGACACTCATGCGGCGCATTGCGGCGAGCGAACCGGGTGTGGTTGCCTGTGACCTCCATCCTGACTATTATTCGACACGCGCCGCCTTTGACATGGAGGGCGTGGAGCTTCTCCGGGTCCAGCATCACCATGCGCACGTGGTAAGCTGCATGGCCGATAATGGAATTACAGGCAGGGTCATCGGCCTTGCAATGGACGGCACCGGGTATGGAGAGGACGGGACGGTCTGGGGAGGCGAGTTTCTTATCGCCGATGAGTGTGCTTTTACACGGGCGGGGCATATTCACACATTCATATTGCCCGGGGGCGAGGCGGCGATTCGCGAGCCCTGGCGCGTGGCCATGGCTCTTCTGAGAGAGCACTGCGGAGATGAGGCGCAAGCCCTGGCATCGAAGCTGGCGCTCATTCCCGATGGTGTTGATATTGAATTCTTCAACGAAATCATGCGAAAAAAAGTCCTCTGCCCTGCCACCTCCAGCATGGGAAGGATATTCGATGCGGCGGCGGCGGTGCTTGGTTTCAGAAGTGTGGTGAACTTCGAGGCCCAGGCCGCCATGGAAATGGAGGCGGCAGCGGAATCCGGCGAGTGCGGGCATGCATTGTCCCATGAAGTGATGAAGGGAAATGGTGCATATCAGCTCCATCTCGCGCCTCTCATTGCGGCCCTCGCTCATGATCGCCTTGAGGGAGTGCGGATTCCTGACCTCGCACGGGCGTTTCACAGGACGATCGCGGAAGCTCTTGCCGATGTTGCGGGGAGGATTCGTATTGATACGGGACTTGACCGGGCGGTTCTGAGCGGAGGCTGTTTTCAGAACAGAATTCTTCTCCGGGACACCGTTGAATGTCTAAGAAAAAATAAATTTAAGGTATTTTATCATCGACGCGTGCCTGCAAACGACGGGGGTATCGCGCTCGGACAGGCCGTTTCGGCAGGAGCGCGGAAGTTATAAGCATTGTCGAGGAGGCGGGATGCGTCATGCATGCAGGTGCGGAGGTGGATGACTGATGAAAGAGCGAAAAATTCTTCTCGAGCATGGAAGCGGGGGGCGCCTCTCCCATGAACTGATACAGGAAATATTTTTGCCTCTCCTGAGGAATGAATACCTGGAAAAACTGGAAGACGGAGCCGTCTTTACGGGGGGAGGGGGGCGCTACTGCTTCACCACCGACAGCTTCGTCGTGAGCCCCGTCTTTTTCCCCGGCGGTGATATCGGCTCCCTCGCAGTACACGGCACAGTCAACGATCTTGCCGTCATGGGGGCGCGACCGCTGTATCTCAGTGCCGGATTCATACTCGAAGAAGGATTTCCCTTTGATGCTCTGACGACGATTGTTTGTTCCATGGCGGATGCCGCGTCACGGGCCGGGGTGACCGTGGTGGCGGGCGATACGAAGGTGGTGCCCCGCGGGGCAGCCGACGGCATCTTCATAACCACATCGGGCATAGGTGTCATTGAGTATCGCCGCAATCTCTCGGCGGGAAGCGTCAGGCCCGGCGATGCGGTTATTGTGAACGGCACCATGGGAGATCACGGCGCCGCCATTCTGGTGGTGAGAGAAGGGCTCAGAGCGGCGGCCCTCGTTTCAGACTCCGCGCCACTCAATGAACTCGTGGCATGCATCCTGGCGGCAAGCCCGAATGTGCACTGCATGAGAGACATCACCCGCGGCGGCCTCACGGGAATTCTCAAGGAGATTGCCCTCTCCGCCCGGATGGATATGATGATTGAAGAGGCGGTGATACCTGTTGCGCCTGAGGTTCGCGGTGTCTGCGAGATGCTTGGTCTTGATGTGTTAACCATCGCCAACGAAGGGAAGCTTGCCGTCTTCTGTGCCATGGAGGATGCGGCACAGGTGCTGACCGCCATCAAAGACCATCCCCTGGGAAGGAACGCGACGATGATAGGGCGCGTAGAGGCGAAGGGAACGGGGCGGGTTATTCTGAAAACACATTTCGGGGGACTGCGCGAAGTTGACCTCCCATCGGGCGAACTCGTGCCGCGGATCTGCTAATATATTCATTCGTGTGTAGAACATTGACCGGGCGAGGGCGATTGGGTAAAAGAAGAGAATGGACAGAGGCACAATAGCGTCGCGTCTTTTCGATACGCTTAAGGATAAGGCATCGAGGGCCGTGGTGCAGGATGTAAGGATCGGTCTTGGCTACGTCGGGGTAGAACTTGACGACGGCACTGCAGGAGTCGCCGCGGTGCTGAGGCGTGATCTGGCGGGAGGCTGCTCCATGCTTTCGGGTGCCGGTACCCTCGCCGGTATGGGAGCGGAAGGTGTGCTTGCCCTTCTTATCGAGGGAACGAACCCCCTTGAGAAGGCCCTGGGTCTTGCCACCGCAAACGCCCTCATCGGTTCTCCGGAAGGCGCCCGTGACGATGACTCGATCGAACTCATGAAACTGACCCTGCGGGACAAAGTGGGAATGGCGGGTTTCTTCGGCCCTCTGATTCAGCGCATCCGCAAAATGGGAATTGAACTGACGGTGCTGGAGAAAGACCATTCACGCGGTGACGTGCCTGATGAGGAAACGGGTGCCAGGATACTTCGCACTTGTTCGGTGGTGATCATTACGGCAACGACAATCCTGAACGATACACTGGAAGAGACACTGGCACTCCTCGGCAGTCCCCGCCACGTGGCGATTCTCGGCCCTTCGACACCCATGACGGCTGATATTTTCAGGGATACGCCGGTCACCCATCTCGGCGGATCCGTTGTGGCTGATGTGCCGAAAGTGCTGCAGGTCATTTCCGAAGGGGGAGGAACCCCGGAAATGAGGCCGTACCTCCGCTTTATAAATATCATGCTGAGCGGAAAAAAAGTGAGGACATCATGATTCCGATTGTTTCGATTGTGGGGAGATCGGGTTCCGGCAAGACCACGCTTATCGAAAAGATGATAGGCCTCCTCAGGGAGAAGGGCTACCGGGTGGCGACCATCAAGCACAATATCCACGGGTTCGATATCGACCACGAGGGAAAAGACAGCTGGCGCCACCGGCGTGCGGGCGCCTGTGTGACGGTCCTCGCGTCCCCCGGTACGGTGGCCGTCATGGAAGATACGGGGAAAGACCTTTCCATCGGGGAAATCCGGGACCGATACATCCATAATGCCGACATAATCCTTTCCGAGGGCTTTAAGGGGAATCCCTACCCCAAGGTCGAGGTGCTTCGCGGCCCGACGGGATATGAATTGATAAGCTCATCCGACGACAACCTGATTGCCGTGGCGAGTGATGTGCCGGTGGACGCCGGGGTTGAACGTTTTGATATCGATGACGCGGCGGCCATCGTTGATCTCATCGAAGAACTTTTTCTTTCCTGAGCGGATTTTCCGTCAAGAAGGGAGGATTCTTCATGGCGCTGTCTTCCGGGGTTCCCATCCTCCCTCTGGACGGGGGAGGATTGAAGTGGGGGTAAAGGGAAACACCATGCGTACATTCTTTATCCTGTCTTTCGTCGCCAACCTTGCCCTCACGCTCATATCGCTGGATATCCTGCCGTACTGCGTGGCTGTCCATTTCGGCCCGGGTGCTGTACCGAACGGCTGGGGCTCCAAATATGTGAGTGCTCTCTTTTTCCTCGTCATCCAGACGGTTCTCTTTTTTTCGATGTACTACTCATCGCGAATGATATTCACGTTCCCTGCACGATGGATGAATCTTCCGAATAAGGACTACTGGCTCAAGGATGAAAACAAACCCCGCGCGGGGGAGATAATCTCAAAACTCATGTGGCAGTTCGGCACCGCCCTGTTTCTGTTTTTGTTCATCGTGAACCTTCTCACCATTCAGGCGAACCTCTCCCGGCCCGTGAGACTCGACGAACGGGCCTTCATAATAGCGCTCGTAATGTTCTTTATTTTCATCGGGTACTGGCTTATAAGCTTTGTGAGAAGCTTCAGGGTGCCGGGAGAGAAGGTGGCGTGAGGAAGTTCCTTCGGAATGAATCGGTACTGCAAACTGCCATACAAAGAAGGCACGGTTGCAGGTGGGGACATTTAAAAAGTAACCCGATAACAGAAAAGGAGGTGGAGCCATGGTACAGGTAGTCCTTATGTTGCATGTCCTTTTTGGCGTACTGGCCATTATGATTGCAGTCGCCGTTCTGGTATATCTGGTGAACGTAAAGGAACAAAACATCCCGCGAATAAAAAATCTCAGCATTTTAGTGGCTCTGAGTACGATTCTCTCGTATCTCATCGGAGGATACTGGTATGTCACGTACTATACTCCCGAGCGGGATATCATCAAGGCGGGCCCCTGGCCCTGGGCGCACACGTTCTTCATGGAGGCAAAGGAACACATCTTCTTTGTGCTTCTTTTTCTCAGCATATACCTGCCCATAGTCGTCTATAAGGACAGCCTTCTGAAAAGTGAGGAGAACAGGAAACTCGCGCTTATTGTGGTGGTGTTTATTATTCTCATCGGCCTTGCGGTGGACGGTTCGGGGGCCATAATCAGCAGGGGTCTTATCATGAGTTTGCTCGGGAGGTGAGAGCCATGACAAATGCATCATTGAACAGATTGACAGTGGGGTTTGGTCTTTCCGTGGCGCTGATGAGTCTTCTGAATACACTTCTCGTGATCGTGAAAGATACCAATCCGCCGATAAAGGACGCTATGAAAGCTGCATCGGGTCATCACTGGACCACGCACGGCATAATCGTTATCGTTCTCTTCATCGCACTCGGTTACGGTTTCTCCATGGTGGTGAAAGAGGAAGACTGGACGCCTCTCCGCATCGGGAAATATATTGCATGGTCGATCATTCTGAGCGGTATGGCACTCGTGGGATTTTATCTCACGCATCTATTATGAGGTTTGTCATCACTGACTCTGTTGTAGAAGTACAAGCTTCATTCGCGCGATTCGGCATTCTGAAAAGCCATTGAAACTGTAATGCCCCATGACAACACACATAAAGTAATCATCATCGGCGGGGGGTTCGGGGGGCTTTATGCGGCGAAGAACCTGAAGAGGGCACCCGTCGAGGTCACGCTGATCGACCGGCGGAATTTTCATCTCTTTCAGCCGCTCCTCTACCAGGTGGCGACGGGCATTCTCTGCCCCGGGGAAATCGCCTCCCCCCTCCGGCACATCCTCCGCAGGCAGAAAAATACAAAGGTCCTTCTCGGAGAAGTGGTGGACATCGATCCCGCGAAAAAGACCGTCATCCTTGCCGATGGCGCTGTGGCATACGATACCCTCATCATCGCCACCGGGATGGAAAATTACTATTACGGGAATGAATCCTGGGCGAAGTTCGCGCCGGGACTGAAAACCATCGAAGACGGCGCCAGAATCCGGCAGAAAATCTTTTTTGCCTTCGAGGTTGCCGAGCGGGAGGAAAATCCAGCCGCGCGGAAAGCATGGCTTACCTTTGTCATCGTGGGAAGCGGTCCCACCGGCGTGGAACTCTCCGGCATGGTGTCGGAAATCGCCAGGAAGACCCTGAGGGAAGACTTCCGCGCGATTCGTCCGGAAGAATCGAACATCATCCTCGTTGATCTCGCGGAGCGTATTCTTCCGTCATATCCGCCAGGTCTTTCCAAAAAAGCTGCGGATTCGCTCACGAGGCTTGGCGTCATGATCCGGAACGGTGTGCGGGTCGCTTCGATCGACGAGGGCGGTGTGACCGTCGAGGGGCCGTCCGGACGGGAACGTCTCGATGCCAAAACAGTACTCTGGGCGGCGGGCGTCAAGGCATCGCCCCTGGGCGGGAAGCTCGCGGAACGAACGGGAGTAAGACTGGATTCAATTGGACGCGTCGTGGTGAATCCCGATCTCAGTGTCCCCGGCCATCCCGATATTTTCGTGATAGGCGATTGTGCCGGCGTTCCTGGAAGCGATGGAAAACCACTTCCGGGCGTCGCACCCGTGGCGACGCAGCAGGGCCGCTTCGTGGCGCGGACCATCCGTGCGCGGCTTGGCGATAAAAAAACGCCGCAGGCGTTCCGGTATTTCGATAAGGGCACCCTTGCCGTCATCGGGAGAAACGCCGCCGTGGCGGATATCGGAAAACTGCATTTCAGCGGAGTGCCGGCGTGGATTCTGTGGCTGTTTGTCCACCTGATGCTGCTTGTTGAATTTGAAAACCGCGTCGTGGTATTCATCCGGTGGGCGTTTCAGTATTTTACGTTCAACAGGGGCTCACGGCAACTGCGGGCGGAGGGGCCGGTTCGGCTTCCCCTCACGACGAGTTCAGTGAAAGATGATACAATTAATAACAGAGACTGAGGAAAGGAGATTCTCATGACACCCGCATCCGAGCTTGCGCTTCAGGGCCTGCGCGACCTTTCGACGATCAAGTGGTATGTGATCCCGCTCCTCGCCGTCGTATTCTACATTTACACCTCTGAAATGAAGAAGGCGCGTGAGTCCGGGGACTGGAACGCGGTCTTCGCCGGGTTCACCGTCTTCGGCGTGGATTTTCTCTACGAGACGATGAACGGCTGGGTGTTTCACTTCACGCGGCACTCGGCCCTGTGGACGACGCCGGGCGAGACGGCGCTCCGCACCACCGTGGGATGGAACATTGAAATCATGTTCATGTTCGCCATCGTGGGATTTGTCTATTACCACACGGTCTCCACCAACAGGTACGCCACCATCCTGGGAATTCCGAACCGGCTTTTCTGGGCGGCGGTCTATGCGGCCTTCTGCGTGTTCGTCGAGTGCCTCCTGAATATCGGCGGGCACCTGGTGTGGGAATATCCTTTCTGGAAGCTCTCGCCCTTGGGGGTGCTGCCGATTTACTTTGCCGCCTATTTTCCGCTTTTTCTCTCCGCCATGTGGGTCATCGGGATGGAAGAGGACGGGAAAAAGGCGAGAACCATCGCCCTCATTTATGCGGTGGCGATTCTCTTGAACGCGGTTGCCCTGGGGCTCCTGGGGTGGAAGTACTGAGCGAAGGAAATGAAAAAAACAAGACAAGGAGAAGTCACAATGAGGGGAATGCTTGATGGAGTGAGGGTAATCGATTTCACCATCGCGGTGGCGGGACCGGGCTGCAGTTATTTTCTGGCCGATATGGGCGCAGAGGTTATCAAGGTGGAAAAACCCGGTCTTGGAGATGATGCGCGGATATGGCCGCCTTACAAAAACGGAGTTTCCGCATCGTTCGTTACCCTGAACCATGGGAAACGCGGTGTCATTATCGATATGAAAAAGCCGGAAGGAGTGGCGCTTTTCAAGGAACTGGTAACCGTGAGTGATGTGCTCGTCGAAAATTTTACCCCCGGTACCATGGCTGATTTCGGTGTGGATTATCCGGTACTGAAAAAGATTAACCCGAAACTCGTCATGGCATCCATCTCCGGCTACGGGCAGACGGGACCTTTGTCCCGCCTGGCGGGCTATGATGCGGTGCTCCAGGCACGGGCGGGGCTCATGAGTACCACCGGGTATCCCGACCGTCCACCGCTGCGGGCGGGCACGCTTATCGTCGATATCACGACGGCTGTCACGGCAGCGTTCGGCATTTGCGCCGCCCTGTTTGCCCGCGAACGTACCGGCGAAGGGGAGTACCTCGATATCGCCATGTATGATGTGGGGATCAATCTGCTCGAATCAAAGTTCGTTCAGTACACCGTGACGGGCGAGATCCCGACGCGCACGGGAAACCGCTTCCCCATGATCACTCCCTTCGATATTTACAAGACGAAGGACTCCTATGTGTATATTATCTGCGCAGGCGATGGGCCCTTTCAGAAGCTCTGTGAAGGTATGGGGATGCCCGAGCTTACCCGGGACCCGCGGTTCAATAATCTCTTCGTGCGCAATGACAACGAACCGGCGCTGAAGGAAGTCATTGAAGGCTGGACAAGCCTATACACGACCGATGAGGTTCTGGAAAAACTTCTTGCCACCGGCACACCGGCAGGCCCGGTGAATGACGTGAAGCAAGTGATCGAGCACCCGCATACGAAGGCGAGGGGCATGCTCGTCGATATTGAGCAGCCCGGCGCCGGCACCATCACCACCTTCGGCCCGGCCGTGAAGGCCGCCAACAGCCGGAATGAAATCCGCGGTCCCGCGCCCGCCCACGGCCAGGACAACCTGTGGCTGCTGAAGGAAGTCCTCGGCAGGAGCGACGCCCAGGCGCAGTCCGTGCTCGACTCGGGTGTCATGGGGAAGGTGTGATTGGTATGTCGTTGATTATGAGTAGTGGAATTAAATGTGATGATACATAAGAATCAACAAATCTGTCACTCCCGCGAAAGCGGGAGTCCGGACGCCGTTAATCTAATGAAAATAAAGATTCTGCTCATATTCCTCTTTGTGGTTCTGCCCGCGGTGGTCTGTGCGGATAACAGCCGGATGCAGGCAGAGATCGATCATCTGATGAACTATATACGGAATTCGAGTTGCTCATTCGTGAGAAACGGAGAAGCATACGGTCAGGAAGAAGCGCTTCAGCATATTGCGAGGAAGTACGAGTATTTTAAGGCGGAGATAGATTCGGCTGAGAAGTTTATTGAGCTGTGTGCCTCGAAAAGCATTATCAGCGGTACACCATATCATATTAATTGCCCGGGAAAACCACCGGTGGAAAGCCGACAGTGGCTGCTTGAAGAGTTAGAAAGGTTCAGAGCCGAACGCAGATAAGCTGCATTAGCTTGGATTTGATTTGACAGGCATTGTCAGAAGAAATCTTGATTAACACACTCCACCTACAAATCTTCTAAATCCAATGCTATTGAACAGTAACTATTACGACTTATAATCTTCAATCGAACGGCGAATATATACATGTACTACCACTGCCATGCGGTACTCATTGCCATCATATATTGACCGGTATGATCCGATGATTTTTTTGTATCTGCAATAATCAGGAAGTACTATAATACCTCCACTTATAAGTTCTCGAGGGGCGATTTTATACTGCGACCACGCCTGAGAGCTTTCTCTTCCAACTCATCTCATTATCAGCCCCTCTGCCCCTGAAACCTATTGTTATCACTATATGTTGCTTGTTTTTTTGTACTGACGACGTGCATTGCTATATGCGCAGGCGACAAGCTTCTGAGTCGGCACATGAAGTTTCTGCTTAGGGTAATTTTTCTTTGTGGGGGGACGCAGAAGAAACTGCGACATTATTTCATGGTTTTGCATAGTAAGGAGGGGAAGAAATATGAGGACGCATAGGCATTATGTATTTGTATTCATCATTTTCCTTACAATTGCATTCCTGACAATGACATGGGCGACGGATGCTTGTGCAATTCAGCCCCAGGTTGCGGCGGGCTTATATCATACCGTAGGCCTCAAACCGAACGGCACGGTGGTGGCTGTGGGATATAATTATTATGGCCAGTGCGATGTAAGCGGCTGGAATGATATCGTTCAAATAGCAGCGAATGCTGCTTACACCGTGGGCCTCAAATCGGATGGTACGGCAGTGGCCGTGGGATATAACTATTACGGCGCGTGCGACGTGGATGGATGGAACAGTATCAGCCAGATCGCAGCGGGCAACTATCATGCCGTGGGACTCAAATCTGACGGTACAGTGGTGGCCGTGGGGGATAACACGTACGGCCAGTGTAACGTGGGTAGCTGGAGTGGTATCAACCAGGTGGCGGCCGCCAATGAACACACCGTGGGGGCATTATCCAGGTTACGACTGGTAGTTTGCACACCGTGGCTCTTACGTCTGACGGCACGGTGGTGGCTGTGGGATATAATAATTACGGCCAGTGCGATGTGGGCGGCTGGAGTTGGAGCGGTATCACCCAGGTCACGGCAGGAGGTATGCACACCGTGGGACTCGAGGCAGACAGCACGGTGGTGGCCGTGGGATGGAATGATTACGGCCAGTGCAATGTGAGCGGCTGGAGCGGTATTGCCCAGGTCGCGGCAGGATACTTTCACACCGTGGGACTCGAGTCGGACGGCACGGCGGTGGCTGTAGGAAGAAACGATTACAGCCAGTGCAATGTGAGCGGCTGGAGCAGTATCACGCAGGTCGCGGCAGGGTACTTTTACACCGTGGGCCTCAGGTCGGACGGCACGGTGGTAGCTGTGGGAGATAACAGTGACGGCGAGTGCAATGTGAGTGGCTGGAGCAGTATCACCCAAGTCGCGGCGAGGTGGTTTCACACCGTGGGCCTCAGGTCGGATGGCACGGTGGTGGCCGTGGGTTATAACGATGACGGCGAGTGCAATGTGGGCAGCTGGAGCGGAATTACCCAGGTGGCGGCGGGCGGTATGCACACCGTGGGCCTCAGGTCGGACGGCACGGTGGTGGCCGTGGGATTGAACGGTTCTGGCCAGTGCAACGTGGGCGGCTGGAGCGGAATCACCCAGGTGGCGGCAGGAGATTATCACACCATAGGACTCAAATCGGACGGCACGGTGGTAGCCGTGGGATGGAACGATTGGAGCCAGTGCAATGTAGGCGGCTGGGGCGGTATCACTCAGGTCGAGGCGGGATATAGCCATACAGTTGGCCTCAAGTCGGACGGTATGGTGGTGGCCGTGGGAGATAACACTCACGGTCAGTGCGATGTCGGTTCCTGGTATGTGCCTTGGTGCGCCTCCTGTGACATCAGTGCCACCAGCGTATTATTTTCATCCTCTGGTGGTACGGGGTTTGTGAACGTGACCGCCGGTGATTGCCCCTGGACGGCAGTCAGCAGCGATGAGTGGATCACCATCACCTCCGGCGGCAGCAGTGCGGGAAATGACACGGTCAACTATTCTGTTGATGTCAACGACTCCTCGAGCTGCCGGACGGGGACCATCACGATTGCCGATAAGACTTTTACCGTGGAGCAGAGCGGTGTGAATGGCGAGAGCTGGAGTGATAATTTCGACGGCGGTCCGCAACAGGACTGGGTAGTAGTCGATGAAGGCACCGAAAGCTCCGCCGATGTTATCAACAATCGGTATGAGCTGTACACCGGGGGGAGTGATTATACCGACTGGATAGGCGCGGCGGTAAATGTCAGCGCCGACGACTGCACGATTCAGGCGACCGTGGCGAAACTAGTGTGTGATGGCTGCGTTTGCATGTCTCCCGTCCTGGTCTTGCGTATCAGCAGATCGGCGCTCTACTTCTATTCATTCGGCGTGGTCGACAATGGACCGTCTTTTGGCAACATCAGCCTTGGCATACGGAAGCGCGTGGGGGGAGAGTATACCCTGCTGGCGGGAGAACCGAACATTACAAGCCTCGACATGTCATCACCCTTTTACATGAGGTTCTCTGCGCAAGGGACTTTATTGCGCGGCAAGGCATGGAATGTGGGGGACCCTGAGCCTTCCGAGTGGATGATAGAAGCGGGAGACAGCGATATACCCAGTGGTGGTGGTGGTATCGGCATGACGGCCAATTTCAATTGCTCCTCATCCCAGGGTGCCTTTGATGATGTCGTCTTCACTGTTGCCGCACCACCCCCTACCGATCCTCCCGTGGCCGATGCCGGATTCGACCAGAATGCGGACGAGGGTGGGGAAGTGACCCTGGATGGGAGCAACTCCTACGATCCCAACGGTGAGATTGTTTCATACCTGTGGACCCAGATGGGCGGCCCTGAAGTCGAGCTTTCCGACGCATCCGCGATGAGCCCCACCTTCATAGCACCCTCGGTGAGCGAACTGACCACCGACCTTACCTTTCAGCTCACTGTGGAGGACAACGACGGATTGCAGGACACCGACACCTGCGTGGTAACGGAATACAATGTAAATGTAGCACCAATCGCCGATGCCGGCCCAAACCAGTTAGTGAACGAGGGAGTGCTGGTCACCCTGAACGGCAGCAACTCCTCCGATCCTGACGGGACCGTTGCTTCCTATCAGTGGACCCAGACCGGCGGTCCTTCCGTGACACTTTCCAACTCAGCAGCCGTGAGTCCCGCGTTCACCGCGCCCTCCGTAGGTACAGGCGGTGCCTCACTCAACTTCCAACTCACCGTCACCGATAACGGAGGGGTGCAGGCGCTCCAGGACACAGATACCTGCATTGTGAACGTCAGCAACGTGAACCAAGCGCCCATCGCCAATGCCGGCCCCAACCAGGCAGTGGACGAGGGCATGCTCGTCACCCTGAACGGCAGCGGTTCAACCGATTCAGATGGTGAGATTGTTG